>JACXWG010000040.1 GCA_014764605.1 Quinella sp. 1Q5
CGTCGTCGAACTCGGCCTGAAGGAAATCGAAATTGGCGATTGTTTTGCCGAGGCGGTCGAGCTTCTGAATCAGCTTGAGTTTATCGTCTAGCGTCGTGCGTAATCCGAAAATAATTCCCGTCAAGGCGTTGATATTATAGCGCAACTTCCGAGCAAATTTGTCGCCGTAGCGATAAAACCTGTCCGATAAAAAAATCCTGTACTCGTGCTCGTGATTCCAATCGGTGAGCTTGTTATAAAATTTTTCGTGATAATCTTCGTCGTATTCGCCCGCAGTCGTGTCGCCGAGCTTGGAACTTTTAACGCCGCCTTTGCCCGTAAGCCAATCCTCGACGCGGATAAATTTCAAATGCCGCAACGTGTCGAAGAAATTCCGCGTTATAAATTGCGAACTGTACTTAATCGGCTTGACCTCCAACGATTTGGCGGCAAAGTGAATGAATTCGTGCCCGTCAAGCGTCTCCGTCTCGTAGGCAAAACAAACGCCGCAGTGATTGTCAGCGTAATTGCCCCACATCGCCGAATTCGTCGGGGTATCGGAAAAGCACACGACGTAGCCATTGGGATACATGATTTCCTTAAGCTGTTCGACGTACAGGCGCGGGAAAATGAAGCGGAGCCAAAGCAGACGTTGCTTTAAAGTGTATTCGGCGGCGGTCGAGCTACGATGATTCAATTTCAGCGCGAGCAAACCCGATTCCATTAAGTCGCAGTTCAAGTTTTCAATCTCGTCGATTCGTCGTTTTCGTTCGGCGTCGCTGATGCCTTTTAGTTCCGCGAATGAGATTTCGTATTCGACATCGAAAAAATTCTCATCGAAGTCGTCGCGAATCAAGCTTAGGTCTTTGCACTTTTGGACGCACAAGCGGCAAGCGTCATCGGTGACCGTGCGCAGGATAAATTCCAATTCCCTGCCGTAGCATCTGATTTCGTCGTTGCCGTAGAATTCGACGACCTTTTGAACGCTGTTTGCAGTCAAGAATTTTTCGCCGAGTTCTTCAAAAGTTCGGCTGAGCGGCGAGTTATCGAATTGGTGAAGGTTCGGTAAAAGGATTTTGTTATGCAAGTCGCTCAAGAAATTTTCCTGTGCGGCGTAAAATTTCCCCGACACGAGCAGATACGTTTGCAAGCCGTAAAAGAAACTGCAGACGAAATTTTTAAGCAAGCCTTCCCACGCGGGCGCATCTCCCTGCCAAAAGATTTTCAAGTAACCTTCGATGGGGTCGTTGAGTTCCATAGGTGCCGCGAAGTAAAACGAGCCATTGTCCAATTCCCGAAGTGCGCTTTTAATCGTTCGATAGCGATAAAGTTTCATGTCGTCCTCGCAAAAAAAGAGTTCCGCAAGTGCGCCCTGCGAAACTCCGATAAAGCTTTACTTCTGTGCAGGAATATGTTTTCTGTCCTTGCCAACTTCACTGATTGACTTGCGCATATCGGTATCGGATTGAACGTTCATCATGTTGAAATAATCCATGACGCCGAGCTTGCCCGCCTTGAGAGCTTCCGCCATAGCATGGGGCACTTCCGCTTGAGCCTCAACGACCTTTGCTTCCATCTCCTGCGTATAGGCTTTCATTTCCTGTTCCTTAGCAACTGCCATTGCGCGACGCTCCTCAGCTTTAGCTTGAGCGATTCGCTTATCCGCCTCGGCTTGGTCAGTCTGAAGTTGTGCGCCGATATTCCTACCAACGTCAACGTCCGCAATGTCAATCGAAAGAATTTCAAACGCCGTGCCCGCGTCGAGACCTTTACCGAGCACCGTTTTTGAAATGTCATCAGGACTTTCCAAAACGTCCGTATGCATTTCGGAGCTACCGACCGTCGTAACGATACCTTCACCGACACGAGCAATAATCGTAGGCTCGCCCGCGCCACCAACTAACCTATCAATGTTCGCCCGAACCGTGACGCGAGCTTTAATCTTGAGTTCGATACCGTTCTTAGCAACCGCACTAACTACGGGCGTTTCAATGACTTTCGGATTGACGCTCATTTGAACCGCTTCCAAAACGTCGCGCCCTGCCAAGTCAATCGCCGCTGACCTTTCAAACGGCAAAACAATCTGTGCACGTTGCGAGGCTATGAGCGCGTCGACGACCTTATCGACGTTGCCGCCCGCTAGGTAGTGAGCTTCAAGCTGATTAACGTTGACATCAAGTCCCGCCTTGTTAGCTTTGATGAGCGGCATGACGATTTTGGCAGGAGGCACACGGCGCATTCTCATTCCGATAAGCGTAAATATCCCGACGTGAACATCAGCCGCCAATGCCGAAATCCACAGCCCGATTGGTACGAAGTGCAAGAAGACCGATGCGATTCCTATTCCGATTATCACGAAGAAAAGAGTACCGAACATAACATCATCCATAGGGATTCCCTCCTCTCTAGATTTGCCTGACTAATACGCGGGAGCCGTCCACGTTGATGACTTTGACGCTGTCGCCCGACTTGACGAAACTGCCCTCCGTCACCACGTCTACGGGCTCGCCTTCAATCGTAATCGTTCCCGCCGGTCGCAAGTCAGTCACGCACACACCGATTGCCCCAAGGAATTTGCTTTTGTCAATGACGCTCGTATAGCCGTCGCGATTTTGTTGGCGTTCGTCAAGGACAAGCTCCTCAAGCATTCCCGCGTTCTTCTTTGAACTGCGACTGCCTAAATACAGCACGATAAATATCCCAAGCACCGCGATTGCTATCATTGAACAATACGCCACCATCATAATCGCCGAACTTGCGCCGCCAAAGATTTGAACTTCCGACATTTTCCTCACCCCCGCAAAAATTCATTTCGGGATAATTATTTCTGCGCCGCCTTTTAAATTCCTTTCCGTATCATAGGGCAACACATTTGATTCTTGGGAGAAACGCGCCCTGAATTGTGCAATCTCATCTCTGAAAGCCGGAATGAACTTTTGAATACGCTTCGTCGCCGCAATCGTTAGTTCCGGTAGCCGCGCTAATAGCTCGCGATACCATTCCAGTCGCTCCATATAGTGTTGACTCATCAGCCGTTCGCGCCGAACATAATCGTAAGCCGTCTCCGCCACCATGCGCCGCAAGTTTCTGTTCTTAATCAGCATGTTTAGCTTTGTGACAAACTCGCGGTCGTCTCGATAGATAAATCCCGTGCGCCCCTCCTCGATTGATTTAGCATAAACAACTGGCGACGCTAACACAACTGCACCATTGCCCGCGCACTCGATGAACTTCAAATCTGACTTAGACCGGTTGAATTCATTGTCCCTCAGCGGCAAAAGCGCAATATCTGATGAACGTATCGCCGCTTCGTACTCGTCATAGGAGACGAATTGCCCTTCGTACCTGTTCATATCACCGACGAAAGTTTTATGCTCCGACTCCAACGCGTCAAACAAATTCCGCCGCGCCAATATCTTGAATTCTAGCTTATTGCCGTACTGTTTAGCGAACCGATTCAGGATAGGCAAGAGTTCTATGAAATCTTTATCGCGGTTGAGTGCCCCGAAAAATATCGTGACGGACTTTTTCTTCTTGAACTCTTCGTTGAAGTCTCGACGCGGCGGCAGGCGGCGTAGATGATTCGCAAAGACCGTAACATTTGGATTGAACTGGCTGAGGTAATCTGCTAAATATGGCGTCGACGTTTGGATTGCATGTACCGCACGGAAATTTATCCACGCCGTCTTCTTGTAATCGTCTTCCCATAGCGTTGGGTGGTCGTCCATCTCCGAGATAAAGAGAATTCCCTTCTTGCGCAAGATGTTAAAGAAATCTAAACCGACTGCGAACGACGGAAAACACATGCGCTGATTGATGAAGATTCTTTCCTCGAATTGCTCCCGCTCAAAAAGTTTGTACTGCTTGCCGACCAGCGACGCCACGATAAAGACGTTTGGTTCCGCCATGAAGAAACTGTTAGGCATGTGGACGCGGCTCGGTGCACAAACTGTCGACTCGCCGATTAGCGTTTGGACTAAGGTTTTTTTCGGCGGTAGGCTCTTGCATGCGGTGAAGATGTAAACGAAGACTGCTAGCTCTGTTTTGGCAAGGTCGGCAAGTTGTCTTGTGACTTGGGTACTGCGCGAAGCATTGAGCGAACGAAGGACTGATAAGCCCGCGTCCTCGATTGCGTCGCTAAGTTCGTCTTGGGTCAGCGTGACTTTGAACTTGGGCGGCTTGCCTTCAAGGAGTGCCGTGAGGTTTTCGCCGTTCCCTATGTTGTCCAGCGTGAAAATCATCGTGCCATCGCGTTTGAGGTGTACGGCGGTTCTTTTTATCAGTGCGACGAGTTTATCATTGTTTAGCGTGCCGATAAGTAAGCTGTGAATTAAAATTACGTCGAACACCCCTTTAACGTCGGTTAAGTCCTTCGCGACCGTGTAGCGGCATTCGGGCTGTATCTCCAAGAATTTCTTTTCCGTCGTCTCGAAGTCGTCAGAAACTTCGCCTGTAAGTTCAAGTACAAGCTTAGACCGCGCAGGGATAAAAGTTTCAAAAGTCATCGCGTTGACCTCGCCTTAACGAACCAAACTATACATCAAATCTTCCTGAGCCTTCATGCACTTGAACAGCTCGAAACGCTCAAGGATTGTCTCCCTAGCCGCCGCGCCCAATTTCTTAGCGCGTTCAGGGTCGTCAAGTTGCTCTTCAATCTTGCGGGCAATGTGATAGGGCGAACGGAATTCCGCAAGCAAGCCATTGACGCCGTCTTGCATGACTTCTTGCACAGGCGGAGTCTTCGACGCAACCATAGGACAGCCGAAGCTCATCGCCTCAAGGCAAGACCAACTAAGCACAAACGGACGAGTTAAATAGACGTGGCAACTTGACGCCCGCAAGATTTTTTGATAGTCGCCACGATTGCGCAAGCCGACGAAATGCACGCGGTCAGTTGGGTAGCCGCCCTTTTCCTCCTCAATTTTAAGATAAGTAGTGTCTTTTAGTTGTGCGCCGTAACAAATCCTATCCTTGCCGACAATGACAACATGAGTATTCGGGCGGCGGGCGAGCACGTGACGAATCGCATCCATGAAGTACGGGAAGCCACGATAGATTTCAAAGCCGCGAGCAACGTAAGTTATAATCTCAGTGCCTTCGGGCAGGTTAAGCTTAACGTCTTCCAACACGAGACCTGGACGCTTGCCGCTGGGGTCGGGCGAACAGAATTGAGTATCAATGCCTTCGTGAATTATATTGAGCTTGGGTTTGTACTCTTCGGGGAACTGATCATATTGCCACTTAGTAGGACAAATTCCCGCGTCGCACAGCTCCAAATTCATTAAGTGATGAGCATTACGCGTGCGAATCGAAATACGGTTGCCCAGTTGCGGCACCTCGTCTGGCCACCAATAACAGTCGCTGTCTTCAACGAGGTAATACCACTCGAAATAACCCATGATAGGAACTTTCGGATACATGTCCTTGCAATAGAGCGTCGAGCCCCAGCCCGTGTGACCGATTATCACGTCGGGTTTGACGTTCTTTTCTCTGGCAAGCCATTCCATAGCACGCAGAACTGCTTGACCTTCAACGACAGCCTCCGCCGCAGGACGCAACGGACCGCAGGTCTTAATCCAGTTCTCCGACTCCTCACTAGGTTTGGGATAAAGGGCAAGCGTCACGTTTTTTAGCTGTGCATTGATTGAATTCTCCTTCGACAGGAAATAAACATCGTTTTCGGGATTGCTTGCTAGGTAAGGCGCAAGGTTTAAATACTGTGCAGGGAAGGACGGATGTAAAATAAAAATGTTCACGGTAAAAATCGCTCCTTTTATGACATCTGGGCTTGATGAAGTTTGGCATAGACGCCGTTGCGTTTAATCAGTTCATCGTGCGTGCCCGCCTCGATTATGCGTCCCTTGTCGATAACGATAATAGCGTCGCAGTCTCGGACGGTCGACAGGCGGTGTGCAATCATAAGCATCGTCCGCCCGCGGGAGATAGGCTCAATGTTATTCATGATGATATTTTCGGATTCGTAGTCGAGAGCGGAAGTTGCTTCGTCGAAGATAATAATTCGCGGGTCGGAGAGCAAAGCACGGGCAATCGCAATGCGTTGACGCTGACCGCCGCTCAAAAGGCTACCGCGTTCACCGACAGCCGTTTCGTAACCGTTTTGAAATTGATTGATGAAATCATCAGCACCAGCCAGACGAGCCGCATTAACAATTTCTTCGTGCGTAGCATTTGGGCAAGAAACGCGAATGTTTTCTTCAATCGTGCCGCTGAAAAGTTTGCTGTCTTGCAATACGACACCGATTTGACGACGGAGCCACGCTGGCTCAACTTGCGCAATGTCAACGCCGTCAATCAAGATTCGTCCGGTGTCAGGCACATAAAGCCGCTGAATCAATTTAGTCAGCGTCGACTTGCCAGAGCCCGATCGACCGACAATGCCGACTTTCATACCAGCGGGGATTCTTATGTTGACATTGTCTAGAACTTTACCGCCCTCTTCACTGTAGCTGAAGGCTAACTTTTCCAAAGCAATTTCTCCACGCAAACTCGGTAGCGTCGTGCGGGAAGGATTGAACGCCGGCTCGGTTTCTTCGTTCATGATGTCCGCCATCCTATCCATAGAAACGCGAACTCTTTGGAAGTCTTGCCATTGATTGATAAGGCGCATGATCGGCGCGATTAACTGACCTGCAATCATCTGGAAGGCAATCAATTCGCCGACGGTAATATCACCTTCCATGACGTAATAGGCACCAACCCACAGAATTACAAGATTGAACATGCTGTTAAAGAAAGTAGCAATTGAATTTGCGACGTTTGCTACATTAACAACATTGAGTGAAGCTTTAACCAAACGCGCAAGCATTTCTTCATAGCGACGGACAAATTGACTTTCGACGCTTGTCGCTTTAACCGTATGAATACCAGTTATCGTCTCTATAAGGAAGGAACGATTTTCACTAGAGATTAAAAATCTTTCGTTAATCAAACGTCTGAATATAGGCGCGACGATTAAATTCAAAAGAACGAACAACGGAATCATACATAAGACAACGGCACTTAATATCCAGCTGTAATAAATGAACATGACGGCGATATAAATTATCGCGAAGGTAATATCAAGAACAATCATCAAGCTGTTGTTCGTCATGAAGTTGCGCAGAGTTTCCAGCTCACCAACACGCGAGACGACATCACCAACTTGCCATTTTTGGAAGTAGCTGATTGGCAATGCGGTAATATTTTTGTAAAGACGTGAGCTCAACACCACGTCCATTTTGCTTGTAATATTTGTAAAAAGGTAGGTGCGTAAACCTTCCATTACCTGTTGGAAGAGAGTACAAAGCACCATACCCAAGACAAGAATATCCAACGCTTCCGCTGCTCTGTGCACCAAGACTTTATCGATGATGTTTTGCACGAAGAATGGCGACGCCAACCCTAACAGTTGCAAGATTAACGACAGGAACAAAACGCTTCGCCATAAAGGCAAGTATTTCATCATGACCGGCACAAACCATTTGAGGTCGAATTTGCTTTTCTTCTTGTCGAGTTCATAGCGGCGTGTGAAAAGTATTGCGTCGCCAGTCCAGTCCATTAATAGCTTGTAGCGGTCGACTTTGACGGGCTGTTGAGAGAACGCTGGATCCATTACGTAGATATTTCCTTCGCGGATTGTCGTTATGACGACGCTTCTACCCGAATGCAATTTGATTAAGACGGGATAAACCAACTTGTCTAAGTCTGCCTCTTTTAATCCGTTATACAGCCTTGCTTTTAATTTCAATTCACGGGCAGCCCGAACAATCGTCATAAAATCTACACTGCCTTCTTCCAAGACGTATGCACGTTCGAGTTGGCGATAATCGGCGGGAATGTTGTAGTATTTTGCTATAGCGATAAGGCAAGCAATCCCTGTGTCGATGCCGTTGACAATGCCGCCGTCTTCTGACTGTTTAACTTCGGTATCAAGTTCGCCGAGCTTTTCTTTATCGATCGGAACTTTCTTTGGTTCAATCTTGCCAATAGCTTGTCCCTTGGAGAGACTCAACTTTTTGTCATCAGGAGTTGGATTTTTATTTTCTGCCATAAATCACCGCTCCCTTAAAGCTTCGGACGTATAGCGACGGAACGGGTCAAGGAAGAAGTCAATTATTCTCTTCTCCTTGATTTTAATTTCCGCGCTAACGTTCATACCAACTTCGAGTTTCGCTGGTTGACCGTAGACATTAATATCATTGCTCGTCGGGTCGAGGAGGAGCTTATATTTCATATTTCTAAGTTGGTCGCTCGGATCGTTGACAGCGTCCGCACTTATCTCCATTACTTCAGCTTTGTACATGCCGAACTTTTGGAAATTGAACGTCTCGACTTTAACTTCCGCTTCTTGCCCGACCTTAATAAAGCCAATGTCCTTGTTGTCCGCGTATACTTCAAACTCCAGCTTAACATCTTCGGGGACAATCTGCATTAAAGGTTGGGCGTCAGTAACGATACCGCCGAGCGTATGGACATTTAAATTGTAGACTCTTCCTGAAGTCGGCGCATAAATCGTTGCCATACGTGAATCCTCGTCTGCTTTTTTAATCGACTCGTTGACGGAGTAATATTCTTTCTTAGCCTCTACCAGTGCCGTCATTATATCCTTGTGATAAGCCGCGTCGACATTTGCTAAGTTCTGTTGAGCCTCGGCGATTTCCGCTTTAATGCTGTTGAGTTCGTCAAGTTGCGCCTGTGCATTTTTGGCGTATTCAATCGTCTTGCTCTGTTGTTCGAGGAGCTGGAATTGAGAAATAGCATTTTGCTCGCTCAAGTCGGTAAGGCGTGCTTCTTTCTCCTGTTCGATAGATAAAACCTGCGCAAACTTCTCATAAGTCGCTTGCGTCGCTTGTAGTTTAGCCATCTTCTGGTTGATAACGTCTACACGACTTTGACGTTGCGTGTGATAGTCTGAAGTGCGGCTTTGATAAAGAGCCATTTCCGCTGCTAAGTCGTGCGCCTCAAGGTCAGGGTCTTCTTCTGGCGTAAATGGTTGCTGTGTAAGCTCTGCCGTCAAGCGTTGAATGTCGAGCTTGTAATAGGCAGCGCGTTTCTTTAGGCTGTCATAATCTGCAGTTGTCGTCGTCGGGTCTAAGACAACAAGCACGTCACCTTCTTGAACGAGCTGTCCTTCCTCGACGTTAATTTCTTTGATGATACCCTTGTTCTTAACCTGAATGGTTTTGATTTGCCCAGTGGGAATGACCTTGCCCGCCGCAACCGCGACTTCGTTAATATGACCTAAGATTGACCAAGCCAATGCTACGACGACTAGAAGCAAGATTGACCACATGACAAGCCGTCCCGTTGGCGAAGGAGGAGTTTCAGTCACTTCGAGTATCGCCGGCAAGAATTCTGTTTCTTTCTCCACTTCTTCCCCGCGAGTTAGCCATTTAAAAAATTTTTTCATCGTGTCTACCCTCTGCTTTCTTGCTGGTCGTAAAGGTAACGATACAGTCCGCCCAGTGCCAGTAATTGTTCATGCGTGCCGCTCTCGACGATTTCGCCTTTGTCGATAACAATAATTTTGTCGCAACGACGCACCGCGCTTAATCTGTGAGCAATGATAAGCATCGTTCGCTTTTCTCCGATTGCGCCCATATTGTTGAAGATAATTCTTTCGGATTCGTAGTCAAGGGCAGAAGTTGCTTCGTCGAAAATCAAAACGGGCGGATTGGCAAGCAAGGCACGAGCAATAGCTACGCGCTGACGTTGACCGCCAGAAAGTGAATCACCGCGTTCACCAACCTTAGTATCGTAACCTTCTTTGAGTTCCAAGATAAAGTCATGAGCACCCGCCAGACGTGCCGCACGAATAATTTCGTCCATTGTCGCAGTCGGACGGCTGATTGCAATGTTATCACGAACGCTGGAGTTGAAAAGGTAATTCTCCTGCATGACAACGCCCACTTGCTCTCTAAGCCAAGCAAGATTAGCCTCGCGGGTATTGACGCCGCCTACGGTAACAGAGCCTTCTTCGGGGATATAAAGGTTTTGTACCAAATTTGTTAAGGTGGACTTGCCAGAGCCCGATCGACCGACGATACCAATTTTTTGACCGGGCAAAACAGTCAGATTTATATTTTTTAAAACGAGCGGCAGGTCGACACGGTATCGGAAGGAAACGTCTTTGAACTCAATCGCTCCGTCAATTCGCTCGTCGCCGCGTTTGCCCATCTCGTGCATAATCGGTTCCATCGGCGTATTTAAAATGTCACCTATCATACCGAGAGCCATTCTGAACATAAAGAGACTCCACCACATCATCAAGAACTTTGTTAAAGATCCTGTTGCCTGTCGCGAAATCATTTGGAAGGCAATTAGTTGACCGAGTGTAAATTCGCCATTCATAACCATATTGCCGCCATACCAAAGAATGCCAAGTGTTATCGCCCCGTCGCAGATTCCTCTATAACTAGTAATGAAAAGCATAAACTTTCTCATCTCAAACATTTTGCGGATATATGTAGAGTTAAGATTTTCCCATCTATTATTTGTTTGAGGTTCTATCGCCAAAGCTTTAACTGTCTCTATAGTGGTAATAGATTCGACCATGAAAGATTGGACTGCTATTCGTGCCTGAAAAATGCCGCCAACTTTCTTCAGGAGGATAGGCATAGCCAAAAGCTGAACAGCATATAGCGGGATTACCAAAAGCACAATCAAAGTCAGGGGTACCGAATACCAAAACATAAACGCGACAAATACTACTGAAAATAAAACGTCAAGCACTGCCATTAAGCCAGGACCTGTAAAGAAGTTGCGGACTCGATCTAGCATGTCCATACGGTAAAGAACTTCGCCAACACGCTTGTTTTCGTAATAAGGTAACGGCAAAGAAACTATATGACGAAACAGTCGTGTTCCTAAAATAGCATCGAGCTTATTTGTCGTGTGGTTGAGTATGTAAGTTTTTAATGCGGTTAAGAGCGATTGCATAGCGAAGAACAAAACCATGCTATAACCAATAACCGTAAGTGTGGATAAACCATTATTACCGATAACTTTGTCGATTATAACCTGCGTGATGAGTGGGAAGACGAGTGCCATCACTTGAATGAATAATGATGCCGCCACCACTTCCAAGAGATGTTTTTTGTAACGCTTAATAACCTTCCAAAACCAATCGATGTTATATTTTTTCTTTATGTAAGCCCAATTAAATATCCCAGAGAAAATCAGCATCTCTTTTGACCAGTTCTCCAAGAATTTCTTCATTGGAATAGCTTGAGGCTTATTTTCTCGCGGGTCAATCGCCAAAACGACTTCATCATTTGTGCTACCGATTGCGATATACGCACCGTCACTCATTCTGGCTATAGCGGGGTATTCAATCTCGCGTAACTCATCGACGGTTGGGCGAATGAGCGTACTTCTGATCTTATAATTTTTAGCCAGCTTTTGAAGTTTTCCCCAGTCCAACTGATCGTCTGTCTCAGGGTTTTCATCATAAATTTTTTGCAAATCCTTAATTCCAAAGTGTTGCAAAACTTTTATCATGGAAATTATCCCCGTCCTATCCTTGGGCGGCGAGGATTTGTTCTCAGGCATATTGCTATACGAGTCTCCTTTCATTTGTCATTGAATAAATTATGGATTGTAGTTGTTAAACCAAGATTAGAATCACGAAAAAGCCGCCGTCAACCCGCAAGGCTGGCAGCGGCCTTTGTTATTTGTCTAAGGATTAACGATACTTCCGCTTGCGAGCCGCCTCCGATTTTTTCTTGCGGCGGACGCTGGGTTTTTCATAATGTTCACGCTTTCTAACCTCTGCGAGCGTGCCCGCCTTTTGACAGGTACGCTTAAAGCGGCGGAGAGCACTGTCTATGGATTCGTTTTTCCCAACTTTGACTTCATTGGCCATTCAATATCCCTCCCTCCGCTTTGATGCTCGAAAATCTTGATTGCCCGCGTATTTTAACACGCAACCTTTTAATCGTCAACTTTGATAAAAAATTTTGCCTCAGCCGTCGAATTCCAAGAGACCATAGGCACCGGCATTGCGCTTGTAGACGACGCAGATTTGCTCGGTCTGTGCATCGCGGAACACGAAGAAATTGTGATTGAGCAAGTTCATCTGCATGATAGCTTCCTGCACGTCCATGGGCTTAACGACAAAGTGCTTAGTCTTGACAATAGGATACTCGCCCTCGTCCTCGTGTTCGATTTGAACTTTGGAATCGCTGAACGCTTCCGCCCTAATGCCGCCGTTGCGGAAACGCCGTTCAAGTTTGGTCTTCTGCTTATGAATCTGGCGTTCGAGTTTTTCGACGACCAAATCAATCGAAGTGTACATGTCGACGTTAGATTCCTGCCCGCGCAAAATAAGCCCGCCGCGAACTTCCGCCGTGACCTCGACAATCTGCCGATCCTTTTCGACCGAGAGCAATACGGAGATTTCTTCCATGTTGTCGAAGTACTTCGTGATTTTGCCAACGCGCTTCTCGACGTACTCGCGCAACGGCTGAGTGATTTCGATGTTCTTGCCTCTGATATTGAATGTTGCCATGTCCCAACAGCTCCTTCCGCTATTGCCGAATGTGTTTGCCCTTATATTCTTCGCGGCGTCGATAATTCCTTTTACAAAAAAAAAATTTGCCATCCAAAGTCGGAAGGCTGTTTTCATATCGTCGGGATTGTCAGAGTGAAGGTCGAACCTTCGCCGGGCTTGCTATTAACTTTTATCTTGATGTCGTGGCGGTCGGCTATCCACTTCGCGACGGACAGTCCGAGACCAACTGAACTTTCGCTATCATTAAGTTTCGTGCGTGCCTTGTCCGTCCGATAGAACCTGTCAAAAATTTTCGGGCAGTCTTCCTTCGGAATGCCAACGCCCTTATCAATGAACTTCAGCGTTGCCTCGTTATCTGCAGTCGTCAGCTCCACTTTAACCACTGTATCCGATAAGCTGTAGCGCAAAGCATTGTCGAGGAAGGCGGCGAACATTTTCTTTAAGAACTCTGCATCCGCCAAAATTTTACACGGCATGAGCTTTGATAGTTGCACACGTGGCGATTGATAGTCTTCAACGAACTTTATTAACAGCGCGTCGAGTTCGACGGGGACTTTGTTAAGCGGCTGGCGTCCTTGGTCGGCGCGGGCTAGGAACAGCAGACTTTCCACGAGGCGCCGCATATTCTGCGCGGAATTCTTTATCGACGTGACAGCCTCTTTAAAAAGTTCGGGGTCACTCGCGCCGCAACTCTCCAGAAGGTCGACGTAGCCACAAATTATCGTTAGCGGCGTTCGCAATTCGTGACTTACGTCATTTACGAACCGTTGCTGGCGAGCCTCAATCCCTAATTGCATAGCCGACGCCTCTGGTCGTGTAAATGTATTTCTCGCCGAACTTGTCATCAATCTTGGAACGCAAGTAGCTGATATAAACATCGACAACGTTAGTATCGCCAATGTAATCGTAGCCCCAGACCGTCTGCAAAATCTGGTCGCGGCTCAAGACGTTGCGTTTGTTCTCAACGAGATACTTTAAAAGCGCGTACTCTTTGTGCGTCAACTCGACGGGCTGTCCTTTGACTGTGACTTCGTAGCGTTCGGGGTAAATAATCATGTTCTTGACGACATAACGAGTTTCATCAACCGCACGAACCCGTTCAGTGTGACGAAGAATCGCCCCGCGTATCCTTGCTAAGAGTTCGGGGGCGGCAAAAGGTTTCGTGACGTAATCATTTGCTCCGAGGTCAAGTCCCTCGACCTTATCGCGAACCTCATCACGAGCCGTCAACATGATTATCGGCACGTCGCTGACTTCACGCACCCGCTTACAAATTTCCATGCCGTCCATTTCAGGCAACATCACGTCAAGCAAAACCAAGTCATATTTCTCTTGCAAGATGCGTTCATAAGCCCGCCGTCCGTTTGGTTCCGTAGCCGTCTTGAAGCCTTCGCGTTCCAGTGTTAATTGAAGCAAGCGGGCTATCGGTCGCTCGTCCTCCACGATGAAAATTTTCTTTGCCATTACCATTACCACACCCTCCTAAACATGACCGACGCCGTAACGTCTTTATCGTTCTCGCCGAGCTGAAGTTCAGCCTCTCCGCCGAGGAACCAGCCGCGAGCAATTTCATCTTCGCCGCGTAGGCTAAATACGAAATGCGTTTTGTCTCTCTTCTGACGCAGTCGATAGCTGTTAGTCGCGTCGCCCTCGTAGCTGATTCGCAAATCGGGGTCGACTCCCGTAAATCCATGCTTAACACCAAACCTAAGCCCGAACATTCCCGTCCGATAGTACCGCTTCAAGTCCAAACCCGCCTGCGCCGCAAGGTAAGTATTGCTCTCTGCGTCCACGTGCTGATTGTAAATGCCCGCGCCGCGTTCGTTGTAGCTGTTCTGCTTCAGGTGCGACGCCTGAAAGTTTACATATGGGCTGACGTGCCACTGCTTATGCGGCTGAAGGTCGTACTTATACTCTCCGCCGACTTCGACAATGCGGCTTTTGTAATTAGCATTCGTAGACAGACCCAGCGATGATATTCCTCTGTGCAAGGAGTTCCTAAGTTGCCCGCCGTTGATATAAAGATAAACATCACTTTCCCGATTATGATAGCCAGCGTAAAGCCCAAGCCGCGTGTCATAAACCGTCGCTCGCGATGACTCTGCACCGTAGCCGATTGTCCCATACGTCGCGAACACTCCCGCACGCCACTTTTTGCCGAACGGCCTATCATAGCCGCCGACGATTACGCTTCCATGATAATCCGTGCCACCGCGCAGGCTTCCCCAGTTCTTTACGTAATTGAGCCAGAAATTATTTTCCTGCTTCGGGACTTCAACCTTAACTGTCATATCAGGCGCGGTGTCGTCTTCAGCGAAATTCAGCGGACTTACTCTTAAGTCAATTTGATTGGGCGGCGTGAAGACTCTAGCAATGCGGTCGCCAATCATCTTATCTACGGCAGTATTCTGTTGGGCAACGCTCATAATTTGCGCAGAATCGTTCGAGCCTATCTGCGTTAAAGTATGTTTGACTTCGGGCACGTCGAGATTGTAAAGGTCGCGCATTTCTCCTTGCTTAGCGTTGTCGAGTTTGTCAAACATATTCTTCATAGCGTCGAGGGTCGTTGCTTCTTGAGAATTAAGCCCTGTCAAATTCTGCGCCTCATGCGTCGTGACGACTAGGGTATTGCCGACAATCTCTCCCGTGGCATTGAGCAGGGCGGAAATTGGAACGGGATTATCGGCGGTGTTCTTAATCTTGCCCGCGATTGAGTCGGCGATTAGAACCGTGGCAGTCTCATTGGGCAGGAGGCTATCCGTTATGACGGTCGAGCCTTCAACATTCGCTACGCCCTTTACGATAATCCAGCCCGCCTTGCCGCCGCTTATCCTCTTTAACGTGCCGTTTGAAATCAAGTTGCCGTTTATGGTTAGGTTAGTGTCTGCTGAGCCTGCGCCAATCGTCCCGTGATTGATAAAACTGTCGCTGACCTTAAAAGAGTTGCCAAATAGTTCCGTTCCTTCCCTGACTTCCACACGCATAACATCAGCCGCGCCGCCCAAATTCAGCGTGCCCTCGTTGACGTGCAGATTAATCGCGCCCGAAATGTTCCCGCCGTAATTCATGCTAGCGTTGAAGTTTAAATCCGTCGCGTCGAAGCCGTTTGATATGATGCCGCCGCTTAGGCTCGTTCCTTTGTATAGGTCAATGACTGCCACGGAAGAATTTTCGCCTATATAAATTGCATACTCGCCGCCTGACGCTAAACCCGATAAGCTGATGTTGCTGACGTGCGCTCCCTGCCAAAGTTCAATCGCCTTGCCCGCTGCTTGGAGGTCGCCTTCGATGATAAGATTATGACCGTCGCCGCCGTAAATCAAAATGCCTGTGCTCGCATTAATTTGCGTCCCGCTCCTTATCGTAACTTTGCTTTCCGTGCCGTCAAGTCGAATCCCTATTGCTCCGTCGCCCGTCAACAGGATATTCCCGCGTTGCGTGATTCTTACCTTATCGCCCAAAATATATAAGCCCACTGTATTGGGCTTTTCGCTCGTGAAGTCTCTCGTATTAACTAAGACGATATTGCTTGATTGAACCTCTCGTCCTATAGTGCTCGGCTCGACTGGATTGGCGCACACTTGACTTGAACTCATGCCCAAGAGTATTGCCGCCGCTATCCATTCCTTTTTTATGCTCATCTCCACTTCTCCCCGTTTATATTTTTGCCAGTGTACCACAAGCCGCCATAAATTAAAAGCCAGCCCGCGTCCTATTAACTAAACTTTAATGAATAGTTGACATACGCTACAATCTTTGATAACTTTCCTGACGAATAATTTTACGGAAGGAGAATTATCTTTATGAAGCAAGACGCCCCGACCCTCCAGCAGATGCTGAACTTGCCAAGCATTAAACGCCGCTTTGAGGAACTCTTGGACAATGCCGCACCGTCGTTTATCTCGTCACTCTTAACAGTCTTCAACAGCAACCCGAAGCTCCGCGAATGTTCGCCGAGTTCGATACTCAGTGCCGCAGGAATAGCCGCCGCCCTCAAGCTACCGATTAATCCGAGTTTGGGCTTTGCGTATATCGTGCCTTACAAAGGACAAGCCTCGTTTCAGATTGGATTCAAAGGCATGATTCAGCTTGCCATGCGTAGCGGACAATATCGAATGCTCAATTCCGGCGCAGTTCGTGAAGGGCAAATTAAGGAAATCGACTTCGAGACGGGCGAGATAATTCGCGGAGAGAAAATCTCAGATAAGGTTGTTGGCTATGTGGCGTATATGGAACTCATCAACGGCTTTAAGAAGACGCTTTATATGACAGTTGACGAGCTCAAATCCCACGCCGAAAAATATTCGCAAAGCTACGCTTACGACCTGCGCTACGGCAAAAAGAGTTCGGTTTGGTCTACGAACTTCGACGCTATGGCAAAAAAGACTGTCCTTAAAAGATTGCTTAACAACTACGGAATCATCAGCATTGACCAACAGAGCGCGGCATTGGCTACGGCATTGCAGACAGACCAAGCAGTTATCACAGAAGACGGCTTGCGCTATCTCGACAACGAACGCGGCGATGAAAAAGTTGTCCCGTTCAACGAAGTAATCAACCTTCACGCCGAAGAAACTTCTAACGATGAGACGCCCGACGATAAAAATAATGATTCGGAAGAGACAATGTAAATCGACTAATGAAATCAAAATCGCCCCCCTATCACAGAGGAGCGATTATTTTTTTAGATTGGTACGCGGTTCTCGATTGCCTTAGCGATTGTTAAGCTGTCAGTGCCGGCGAAGTCCGCGCCGACCGCCAGACCCCGTGCGAGCTTTGTGACCTTGACGCCAACGGGATTCAGTAGCCGCGAGATAAAAAGGGAAGTCGCATCGCCCTCGACCGTCGGTTCAAAGGCGATAATCACTTCCTCGACCTTATCATCGCCCACGCGCTTTATCAGTTCCCGCAATCGGATATCATTCTGCGAGACGCCCGCCAAAGGTGAAATAAGCCCGCCAGTCACGTGATACTTGCCGCCGAAAGTGCCAGCCCGCTCGATAGCGTCCAGGTCTTTGCTGTCCTTGACTACGCAAATAATTTTCCCATCGCGTTTGTCGGAGGCGCAGATGTCGCAGATATTTTTATCGGCGTCAATCGTGCTGAAGCAGACTTCGCAAGCATGAGTATTTAGCTTGACTGAACGAATCGCCGCCGCTAAGTTTTCCACGTCATCGGCTTTCATCGCCGCGATATGATAAGCAAGCCGAGCGGCAGTTTTCGCACCGACGCCCGGCAATTTTGTAAGCGACTCCACCAGAGCCGCCATTGCTTTTGAACTCATTGGACTTTACGCCTTACCGCCACCCAAGAACTTTCCGATAAGGTCGTTAATGTTTCCGAGGTCGCCGAGCCCGCCCAAGGCATTGCCCGCGAAAGCCGCCATGTTCGAGTTAATTTTTTTCTCAATCTCAGCGTTCGCCGCATTGACTGCGCTGACGACCAAATCTTCTATTGCGCTAACGTCGCCGTCCTTGACGAGTTCGGGTGCGATTTTTATTTCCTTAACGACCTTCTCGCCGTCGACAGTGGCACTGACCATACCGCCGCCAACTTGAGCCGTTGCAGTCTCTTGCTTGAGGCGGGCTTTGTTCTCCTCGAAACTCTTTTGAATCATTTGAGTCTGCCGCATTATCGCGTTCAAATCGAATCCTTGTTGTTGTGCCATTTAAAACATCTCCTTAATCGTTAATCTTTGTGGCTTCGGACGCTTGAACAATATCAATCGCGCTCGCCAAGTTTGTGCGTTCGGGTTCGGGCATGTTCCTTAGGACAGGCAACGGCAAGTTCTTATCGACTACGACGGAAACTTTTATCGCCTGCCCTGCCGTCTGCGCGACTGCCTGTTCAAAGCTTTGCTGATTACTTTTGAACAAACCTGCGGCACCTTCGCCCCTAAAGCCTAAAGTCATCTCGTTGCCCGTGAAACCTACAACAGTCGCCTTATCAAATATTTTAGTCAAGGTGCCGTCCTGCTTATTCAACAAACCTAGCGTATCATAGAAAATTTTCCAGCCCGCGTCAAGGTTATCACTCGGCGTCGAAGGCGTTGCAACCTTCTGCGGCATGACGAAACTTTGAACGGGCGCGGCTAACTTCATCAACGCCATCTCCAAAATAATATCAGGAATTCCGGAGCCGTACATCTCGCCCGCCGCCGCCCTCAACGCGTCAATCATCTTGTCGAGTTCGGCGAAATTCCTATCATCCGTGTCGAGCATGTCGAATTCAATATCCCTTAACCGCGTGATTAGTGATTCGTTGATTGCATTAGCCGCCAGTCCCGAACGGAAAGCCTGAGTTATCGCCCGACCAACTGCAACCCTATCCTTTGCTTTGACTGCGGAAATAATTTCGTCAAGGCTCTCGTCGCTGATTAGTCCGAGCGTCTCGTTGACGTTTGCCAAAGTGATTTCTTCGTTCGCCATAGCGTAGCACTGGTCAAGATAAGTCAAGGCGTCGCGCATGGAACCTTCCGCAAGACGTGCGATTTTTTTAGCGGCGTCCTCTTGCAATTTCACGTTCAAACGTCCTGCCAACTTCAAAAGGTAAGGCGCGATTACCTGTTGCGGAATTAGGCGGAAGTTAAGCACTTGGCAACGTGAACGGATTGTCATCGGAACTTTATTTATTTCGGTCGTCGCCAAAAAAAATGCCACGTTCGGCGGCGGCTCTTCGATTAGCTTTAGGATTGAATTGATTGCCTCTGTGGACAGCATGTGAATTTCGTCGATTATGAACGTCTTGACGCGTGCGCGGAGCGGAGCAAGGTAAGCCGTCGACAAAAGGCGCGTCACGTCCTCGACTGAACGATTGGACGCCGCGTCGAACTCTACGTTATCGGGCGAGCTATCAAAGGTTCTGCAAGCGTCGCACTTGTTGCAGGGGATTTCCTTCTTATCAAGCGGTCGATTGGAGCTTTGCGCCTCGTGGACGCGGTCGCAGTTCATTGCCTTAGCTAGAAGTCGCGCCGTAGAAGTCTTGCCCGTGCCACGCGTGCCGACGAGTAAATAAGCGTGGGAGAGTCTGCCGCTCGATACCGCCCGTGCTAAGGCGTTGGATATGTGTTCCTGCCCGATTAGGTGCGATAAGGTCTTGGGGCGTCCGCGGGTATAAAGTGCCTCGTATGCCATAAGTCATCCCTCCTTTTGTGGCGATAACGCCTCCAATGTTTTTATCAAGTTAATCTGCGCGTTCTTCGGGAGCTTTGCAAATGCCGTGAGCAGTCGTCGTTCTTCTGCCGTGAGCTTTTCGGCTTCGGGCTTCTGAATAATTTCGCCGCCGTGATTCGCGATGTACTCTTCGACGCCGTGTTGAATCAGTGCCCAAAAGCCAATGCCTAAATTCCCTGCTGCTTGCTGATATTCTTCACGCTTACCTTTCTTGACGCGAAATAAAATCTGGTCGTAATTCGCTTTTCTGTGGTCGTATTCTTTTCCCATGACAATCACTCCACTGCCATAATCAAATCCCCCTTAACGCAAAAAAATTTCAGCCGTCAACGCAAGAACCTGACCTCAATCCGAAGCTGCGCTACAATAACCTCTCGTTGCTGCGTATGCCCTGGCGAGATTGTCAGTACAGTTAGTGTTCGGTGAACCCAAGTCCCTGCGTTCGCGGCTGAGACTTTCAAGCATTATGGCGGAGAGTCAATTGCCTCGAATCAGAGACTTGCAGCTGGACTTGCGCCCGCCGCGTTCGGCTGATTGACTTACAGCCCTGCAACTGACATTGCCAGTTACAGCATTGATTGTCGGGTGCCTTAAGGAGCTTGCGCCCAACCGTTTCCCCGATAAATTTCAAAGTAGTGGCGGAGAGTGAGGGATTTGAACCCTCGGTACGCTATCAACGTAACACACGATTTCCAGTCGTGCTCCTTAAGCCTCTCGGACAACTCTCCGCAGCAAGGCGCAGTTTATCATTCAATCCCTAAGCTGTCAAGGATTTTTTAATCGACGACCTTCGGCGGGATATAGGTTTTGTTAATTGGCACTTCGTCTAAGGGCAAGTCGCCGTCCTCGTCGCTCAAGTGTCCTCGTGAACGTC
>JACXWG010000093.1 GCA_014764605.1 Quinella sp. 1Q5
GATTTAACACGAAGAGACTTCATCAAAACTACTGCACTGGCGGCGTTGGCTATGTCGGTTCCCGTTGAAGTTTTTGCGGCGAAGAAAACTAAAGCTGACCTCGTTGTTTACGGAAAAATTTTCACGTCCGAAGACAATCGGATTGTCGAAGCGTTCGCCGTAAAGGACGGCAAATTTGTCTATGTCGGCGACAAGGCGGGCGTCGAACCTTTTATCGAACGCGGCAAGACCGAAATTATCGATTACAGCGGCAAAGGACTTGTCATGCCCACATGCGGCAACGGGCACTCGCACTATTCAATCGGTCTCGGAATGAATTCAGTCGGAACGATTATCGACAGGGAAGCCAGCGTTGAAAAGTTTTTGACGGAAATTGTTCCCGCCGCTGTCAAGAAGGCAAAAGCGGCCGGTGCAACGTCTATCTTCGGCTTCGGCTGGAATACGATGGACTTCCTGAAAAATATGCCGACCCGTCAACAGCTTGACGCCATTTGCAGCGATATTCCCATGTACTTCGCCGACGAGGAAGGTCACAAGGGCTTGACGAACACCCTTGCGCTTGTCAACGCGGGAATCATGGCGGCGGACGGCACCGTACTCAAAAAAGGCGACGACATTCGCGGCGGCGAAATCGTCATGGGCTCCGACGGCACACCCACGGGCTACCTTAAGGAACAGGCGGGAACTTACACGCGTTCTTTCCTGGACAACGACAACCTCTTTTCCGTCGACGTGGCGAAAGAAACCATGGAAAAAATCCAACAGCATTTGTTGTCCGAAGGCTACACGATGTATGTTGACGGCTGGGGCAATTATTTCTATACCAACAACCTCTACAAGGCGGCTCAACAGATGGATAAGGCGGGCGATATGCACTTCATATTGGGCTTGACTTACGAAATCGAAAGCTGGATGGACGCCGACAAGACCTTTGCCAATGTCCTTGACGTTCAAAAATACGCCTCCGCGCACGTCAAGACGAACTGGGTGAAACTCTTCATGGACGGCACGGTTGAAAGCGGCACCGGCTTTGTCGAGCCGCCCTATCCCGACGGGCACCAAGGAATCGTCAACTGGACGGAAGAGGAAGTAACCGAAATCGCCCGCGCGGCTAATGCAGAAAATTTGACCCTGCACATACACACCATGGGCAACATGGCAATCAATCGCGCCATCAACGCCTACATAAACGGCGGCAAGCCCGAAATGCGCAATACCCTCGTGCACCTGCACCAAGTTCTTCCTGAGGACTATAAGCGCATAGCAGACCACAACATTTACGTCGTTGCGGGCATGCAGTGGCATCATCTGTCCGACGAAGAGCAAGCGGAGATGCCCGAACTCGTTCCCGAAGGCATGGGCGACAAAGGTTATCCGATGAAGTCGTTCTTCGATAACGGCATTAACGTGGCTTCATATACTGATTTCCCCGCATTGAGCGGCAGCCCTGATGATCCTTTCGGCGTCATGGAAATTGCAATTACGGGGAAATGTTATCTTGAGACAGGCAAGCCGTGGTGGACGGAAGAATGCATCACCCGCGAACAGGCTATCACAGCTCTTACAATCAACGTAGCAAAGCAAATGTTCCTCGAAAACGAACGCGGCAGTATCAAAACTGGTAAATATGCCGACTTCCTCCTCGTTACCAAAGACGTGCTGACTTGCTCCGTTAAAGAAATTCACACTGCCAAGCCCAAAGCGACCTACTTTGAGGGCAAGAAAGTTTTCTCCGTGTAAAAGATAATAATCGCCTCGACTTATGTCGGGGAATTTTTTATCGTTCGCTTGATACTGTCATAGCCGTTTGTTATAATTTTTGCCTAATGAAAGGACGTGATTTTATGTCAAACTTAACTCGAAGAGACTTCATCAAAGCTACCGCGCTCGGCTTTTTGGTGGCTAATACGATTGGTTTTCTGCCTGACAACAAAGCTTTTGCGGCAAGTGATTGCACTGCGAAGACCCGCTACGGGACGTTCAACGGCTTTATCGGCGAAAAAGGCGTAAAAACATGGCTGGGCATTCCCTACGCGCAACCGCCCGTCGGAAAACTTCGTTGGCAAGCTCCCCAACCTCTGAAACCGTCCAATAAGACCTTCGACGCTAAAAAATTAAGTGATTCGCCAATGCAAGCTGATATGAAACTCGACAAGCCGCTTTTAGATGATGATGACGTTCGGCAAGGCGAAGATTGCTTGACGCTGAACATTTTCACACGCGGCGAAGGCAAAAATAAGCCCGTCATGGTCTGGATTTACGGCGGGGCATTCGTCGGCGGCTATTCGAGCGAAGCACTTTACAGCGGAAATAATTTTGTTACGGCTCAAGATGTCGTTATCGTTTTTTTGAATTATCGACTGAACGTTTTCGGCTTTATGAACTTCGCAAGCATTGATTCTGCCTATGAGGACAGCGGATACCTCGGAACTGAAGACCAAGTGGCTGCTGTGAAGTGGGTTAAGGAAAATATCGCGGCATTCGGCGGCGACCCGGATAATATTACGGTTTTTGGCGAAAGTGCCGGTTCAATTTCGACGATGTTGCTTACGGTTATCCCTGCCGCCAAAGGTTTGTTCCAAAAAGTAATTCCGCAGTCCGGAAGCGTCAGTTTTTATAATGAACCGGAATTTTCAGCCCAAACCGCAGAAAAATTTATGGCATTTAGCGGCGCGAAGACTGTCGGCGACCTAATGAAGAAATCAGCCGTCGAACTCCAACAACTTTACGCAAAATATTTACTCACAAGCGACGGACCCAATCTTGATGAATTTGCACCGACCGCAGACGGAAAATTTTTGCCTCGCGACCCATTTAAGGCGTTAAGAGACGGCGCAGCAAGCGGAATTCAATTTTTAACGGGCACGACCGCTGATGAATGGCGCGCATTCCTGTTAGGCGATGAAAATTTCTTTAAAATATACCGTAGCGACCCTGGAAAGATTTCGCCCGTCTTCAGAAGATACAAAGCGCAAACTACAGAAGAAATTTATAAACAATGGCTCAACGGGCGTCCCGATACCGAAGATAACTTTGCAGATTTCGTTAATCAAGTCGATTGGCGCGTTGGGCAGGAATTTTCTTCAGAATATCAATCAAAATTCGCTGACGTTTATTTTTATCTGTTCAGTGAGCTTTCGCCGATTGAAATGCTGGGCTCGTGCCACGCTCTAGACCTTCCATATACTTTCAACGTCTCGTCCGAAGAGTTTACGCCGAATCAAAACCTTGTAAAGGCAATTCAAGCGTCATGGGCGGCATTTGCGGCTACTGGCAACCCCGACAACGAATTTATTCCGCACTGGGAGAAATATTCCGCTAATAATCGTCAAACTATGGAATTAAACTCAAAAGGTTGCGTCTTGCATAAGGATTTGAACACGGATAATCTAAATTCCCTGCGTTATGTCTACGAAAGATAAAGGAAGTGATTTTATGTCAAACTTAACTCGCAGAGACTTCATCAAGACAGCCGCGATGGCTACATTGGCAATTTCAATGCCTCTTAACGTATTTGCGGCTGATGATTGTACCGTTAAAACCCGCTACGGCACGTTCAACGGCTTTGTCGACGAAAAAGGCGTAAAAACGTGGCTGGGCATCCCCTACGCTCAACCGCCCGTCGGAAAACTTCGTTGGCAACCAACTCAACCTTTGAAACCGACAAATAAGACGTTCGATGCAAAAAAATTTGGAGCCTCCGCTATTCAAGAGGACGATGAACTAGAAAAATCCTCCGCAAATCTGCAAAGCGAAGATTGTTTGACGCTAAACATCTGGAAACGTAGCGACAAGAAAAATTTGCCGGTAATGTTCTTCATTCACGGCGGAAGTTTCATGCACGGCGGAAGTTTTGAACCGCTTTACAACGGAAATAATCTTGCGGCGTCAAATGATGTTATCGTAGTCAGTTTTAACTATCGGCTGAACATTTTCGGCTTTATGCACTTTGAATTAATCGATTCATCATTAGAGGACGCAGGTTATCTCGGTTTGAAAGACCAAATCGCGGCTTTGACGTGGGTTAGGGAAAATATTTCAGCATTCGGCGGCAATCCCGATAACATTACGATTTTTGGCGAAAGTGCCGGCTCTATTTCCTGTATGTTGTTGTCAGTCGCGCCTGCCGCTAAAGGTTTGTTCCAAAAAGCAATTCCGCAGTCCGCAACTGTAGCAATGCACAGTAAACCGGAATTTTCCGCCCAACTCGCCGAAATGTTTATGAATTTGAGCGGTACAAGGAAAATGGGCGACCTTATGAAAAAATCTACCGCCGAACTCAAAAATATTTACAGTCAACTTACTGATATTCGCGCTTTCAATCATTCAAGCGACTATTTGGTAACGTGTGATGGAAAATTCACCCCGCTCGACCCGTTCCGTACATTAAATGAAGGCGGCGCACGCGGAATTAAATTTTTGACCGGTACGACATCTGACGAATGGAATTATTTCTTGCTGTACAGCGAGAAATATTTTGAAATGCTTCGCGACGGCAATCAAGAAAAAATTTCTCCCGCAATACGACACTACAAAGCACGCACTCCAGAAGAAATTTATAAAAATTGGCTGCAAAATCGCCCCGATAACGAAGAAAATTATATTTCGCTTGTAAATCAGGTTGATTGGCGCGTCGGTCAAGAGTTGGCGGCGGAATATCAATCGAATTTCAATGACGTTTACTATTATTTGTTCAGTCAGCCTTCTCCGAACGAAAAATTACGCGCATGTCACTCGATTGACTTGCCGTATACCTTCAATATTCCCGATAAAGACCTTGAACCGAACCCAAATCAGCAATTTGTTAAGGTTATTCAGGCGTCGTGGACAGCATTTGCGGCAACTGGTAATCCGAACAACGAATTTATTCCGCATTGGGAGAAATATTCTGCCGCCAATCGTCAAACTATGGAGCTGAACTCAAAAGGTTGCGCCTGCCATAAGGATTTGAACACAGATAACTTAAATTCCCTGCGCTACGTCTACGAAAGTTAAAAAAGTGTGACATTATGGAATCCCAATTTACCGAAAACGTGACGCGAAAGCCCCTAGGGTCTGTTGAAAAACTCTATTGGTGAATACGCTGAGAAAGAAGAAAAATAGCAAGACAAACAAAACCACTGAAGCTTGAAGATAATTTATCCAAACGAATGCTAATTCGCAGATAATCTTTTATCCGACAGAAAAATCTCTCAACGACATTGCGTTTTTTGTAAAGCTCTTCGTCAAATTCATGCTTAACCTTGGCATTTGCTTTATCGGGAATGCAAACTATAGCTCCTTGTTTTTCGAGATAATTACGGATTTTGGCAGTGGAATAAGCTTTGTCAGCCAATACCACTTTGTCTTTGAGCTTAAGTCCTTGCAAAAGTGGCAGAGCAACGAGGTTGTCGTTTACATTACCGGCAGAAAGCAGGAATTTAACGACTCGGAAGTTTTCATCAAGCAATACGTGGATTTTGGTAGTTTTACCTCCGCGAGAGGATTCAATATCTTGTTTTGTCTCGTGTCCGGGAGCATTCTTACGCGCGCCCAAAGCGTGTCGATGCACTTTGCAAAAAGTCGAATCGAGGGTAAAAAATTCGCCACGCTCTGCATTGCTTCGTGTAAGATTCTCAAAGACTCCTGCTTTTATCCATTGCTGAAACTTCTTGTAGACACTGTTCCACTTACCGTATCTTTCAGGCAAGAATCGCCACGTAGCTCCACTTTTTAATATCCACAGAATACCATTGAAAGCGGCGCGAGGGTTTATCTGCGGGCGTCCTGTTTTTTGCTCCGCCGGCAATATTTTTTCTACCATTTTCCATTCTTTGTCAGTTAATTCGTGATAAGATTTGTTTGCCATGAGAATCTCCTTAGAGTTTTTTAGCAAACTTATCTTAGCAGATTTCCCATGGTTTTACTTTTTCAACACACCCTAGGCGGGGCTTACGTTTTCGATGACGCGCTCAAAAAAGCCCTTGTCGGTGATATTACTTCCGACGTTGTTGTTTCTATCAAGGACGCCGTTCAGCAAGCCACGAGCAAAAGCAGTTACGGCTACGGAGCGTAAAAAAAGCCGCCACCGAAGTGACGCCTGTAAAAAATTTTTACTCGGATTGTTCTTGCTCGTCGAGGAATTTTTTGCAAGCCGCTTTGTCGCCGTATTTGACGAGTTTAGCAAATCGTTGAATCAGTTCCCATTCGTCGGGATAAGCGCGCATTTGTTTTTGTTCGCGTGTTCCTTCGGGCTTGCGCCAACCGAGAGGTTTACCACCGTAGCGTACGCCTTTAGGCACGTCCAACCCTCCAGC
>JACXWG010000094.1 GCA_014764605.1 Quinella sp. 1Q5
AATTCTTTTTGATAAGGCGGAGCATGTCCTCGTAGTAGCTTAGCGGCAAGTCGGGATGTAAGCCGCCCTGAATCATGACTTGCGTTCCGCCCGCCTCGACGGTCTCTTGAACCTTTTGCAAAATCTCCTCGTGCGTCAAAAGGTACGCGTCCTTATGATTCGCCCGCCGGAAGAACGCGCAGAACTTGCACTCGTTCTTACAGACGTTCGTATAGTTTATGTTGCGGTCGATTATGAAGGTTACCACGTCGCCGAAAATTTTTTTGCGCACGGCGTCGGCTTGCTTGCCCAGCTCCAATAAGTCGCCGTCCGTGAAGAGTTTCAACGCCGCCTCGCTCGTCAGTCTCAAGTTATTCGCCTCGTTTCGTATTCGTTGCGGGTTATTTTAACAGCAGAAAATCAATCGGCGCAAGCCCCCGTTGACGAAATAAATTGCTGTGCTAGAATTGCGGAAAGATTGGAGGTCATGAAATGATTTTAGTAACGGGAATCACGGGGCAACTTGGTTTCGACGTTGTTAAGGAATTGGAGCGGCGCGGCGTCGAGGTCGTCGGCACCACGCGCAACGAGCTTAGCTTGACGACCGAGGCGGGCGCGAAAAATTTTATTCTGGAGCAAAAGCCGGAAGTCGTCATTCATTGTGCGGCTTACACGGCGGTTGATAAGGCGGAGTCCGAAAGCGAGCTTGCCTTGACTGTCAATGGATTTGGGACGCGTTGGGTAGCGGAGGCTTGTCGCGAAGTCGGCGCGAAGATGATTTATGTCAGCACGGATTATGTCTTCGGCGGCGACGGTCGCACACCCTACGAAGTGCACGACGAGAAAAAGCCCGTCAACATGTACGGCTACAGCAAACTTTTGGGCGAGAACTCTGTTAGCGCGATTCTTGACCAGCATTTTATCGTTCGGGTTAGTTGGGTCTTCGGCATCAATGGCAAGAACTTTGTTAAGACGATGTTGCGGCTTGCCGAGAGCAGAGACAAGTTGCGCGTTGTTAATGACCAGATTGGTAGCCCGACTTACACCGTTGACTTAGCGAAACTCTTAGCTGATATGGTAGCTACGGAAAATTTTGGAACGTACCACGCTAGCAACGAGGGATTTTGTTCGTGGGCTGACTTCGCAAAAGAGATTTTCGAGCAAGCTGGGCTTAGCATTGAGGTCGAAGGCATTCCGACGATTGAATATCCGACCCCTGCGCGGCGTCCGTTCAATTCGCGGCTTAGTAAGAAGTCACTTGACGAGGCGGGCTTTGAACGTCTTCCGACTTGGCAAGATGCCGTTAAGAGATTCCTAGCCGAGCTTAAGCAGTAAAAATTGACAGCAAACTAAAAACTCCTCCGACATTAGCCGAAGGAGCTTTTTTAATACTGCGCGAAGTCGATTGCGTGATAGGTGATGATGATGTCCGCGCCGGCTCGTTTCATGGCGGTTAGGTTCTCTACGACGATTCGCTTTTCATCAATCCAACCGTTAGCGGCGGCGGCTTTGACCATAGCATATTCACCGCTGACATTGTAGACGGCAACTGGGCGATTGATTTGCTCGCGGACTTTGCT
This sequence comes from Quinella sp. 1Q5, assembly GCA_014764605.1. Lineage (GTDB taxonomy): Bacteria > Bacillota > Negativicutes > Selenomonadales > Selenomonadaceae > Quinella. Next base: position 1,560 of record JACXWG010000094.1, read on the forward strand.
GACGATGTCGAGGTAGGCGAGGGCGGGCTTGACCATGATAATATCCGCGCCTTCTGCAATGTCGAGTTCAACTTCCTTGAGAGCCTCGCGACTGTTGGCGAAGTCCATTTGATATTGCTTGCGGTCTCCGAATTGGGGCGCGGAGTCTGCGGCGTCGCGGAAAGGACCATAATAAGCCGAAGCATATTTAACGGCGTAGCTCATGATTGACACGTTACAGAGATTCCGAGCGTCTAAGGCGTCGCGAATGGCGGCAATGCGTCCGTCCATCATGTCCGAGGGGGCAACGATGTCCGCGCCCGCCTCCGCCTGACTGACAGCGACCTTTTGCAAAAGTTTGAGCGTCTCATCATTATCGACGTAATGCCCGCAGAGCTTGCCGCAATGACCGTGGCTGGTGTATTGGCAAAGACACACGTCGCCAACGATGACGAGTTCGGGTACAGCTTTTTTTATGGCGGCGATTGCACGTTGCACGGGGCTTTTCATATCCCACGCACTAGAGCCGACCTCGTCCTTGTACTCAGGCAAACCGAAGACTTCAACGGCGGGAATTCCCAACGCGGAAATTTTCTTGGCAAGCTCGACGGCATTATCAACGGACAGATGATAGCAATCGGGCATTGAGGGAATCTCTTCGCGGACGTTCTCGCCCGCCACCACGAACAACGGATAAACCAAATCTTTGACGGATAAATTAGTTTCACGAACCATTGAACGCAGATTTTCATTCAGTCTCAACCTACGCGGTCTAAGCTTAAGCATTTAAATCATCTCCTTAGCGGCAGTTTAGCAGAGAATTTCTTAAAGTCAAACGGCTTGCCCTGCGTAATTGAATAAACGCCGCGTCTTTGGTATAATCGCAGAAAAATTTTCGGAGGGAGGTTTGACTGATGAACTTTACACATCTGCACGTTCACACCGAATACAGCTTGCTTGACGGCGCGGCGAGGATTAATGACTTGCTGGACGCGGCTAAGAATTTCGGCATGACTTCCCTTGCGATAACCGACCACGGCACCATGTATGGCGTCATAGATTTTTATAAAGCGGCTCTCAAGCGCGGCATTAAACCGATTATCGGCTGTGAAGTCTACGTCGCCCCGCAATCACGCTTCGACCGCGAAAAGACTGACGGCACGAAGTATTTCCACCTTATCTTGCTTGCCGAGAACAACACGGGCTACAAGAATTTAGTTAAGCTAGCGAGTCGGGCGGCGACCGAAGGTTTTTATTATCGTCCGCGTGTCGATAAAGAAATTCTGCGCGAGTATCACGAGGGCTTGATTGCTTTAAGTGCGTGCGTCGCAGGCGAAATCCCCCGTGCCATTCTCGACGAAGACCTCAAGCACGCTAGGGAACTTATCGCCGAGTACGTGGAGATTTTCGGGCAAGATAATTTTTTTTTGGAGATACAGAATCACGGACTCGACGACGAATATAAAGTCCGCCGTGCCCTTAAAGCTCTTTCCGCCGAAATGAACATTCCGCTTGTTGCCACGAACGATTCACACTACGTCCGCCGCGAGGATAGCGAGTTTCATGATTTGCTACTTTGCATTCAAACGAACAAGACCATTCACGACGCTAAGCGGATGAAGTTTTCTTCGGACGATTACTATTTGAAATCGGCGGAAGAGATGCGCGAGCTGTTCTTTGATACGCCTGAGGCTTGCGACAACACATTGAGGATTGCTGAGCGGTGCAATGTTACGCTTGAGTTCGGCAAGTTCCAAATGCCCGAATTCCCGTTGCCCGAAGGCTACACTGCCGCCGCTGACTATCTGCGCGATCTCTGCTATAAAAAACTTCCCAGCCGCTACGAGACTTTGACGGACGAGATTAAGACGCGCCTCGACCACGAACTAAAAATTATTCACGGCATGGGCTACGACGGCTACTTCTTGATTGTCTATGACTTCATCAACTTTGCGCGGCGCAATAAAATTCCCGTAGGACCTGGCAGAGGTTCGGCGGCGGGCAGTCTTGTCGCTTACGTCTTGGAGATTACCGAACTCGACCCGCTGAAATATAATCTGCTTTTTGAACGCTTCCTCAATCCCGAACGCGTGACGCTCCCCGATATTGACGTTGACCTTTGCTACATTCGCCGCGATGAGGTGATTACTTACGTCAAGGACAGATACGGCGCGGAAAAGGTTTCACAGATTGCGACGTTCGGGACAATGGCGGCTAAGGCGGCGATTCGTGACGTTGCCCGCGTGCTAGACGTGTCTTATGCTGAAAGTTCGCGGCTCGTCAAAATGATTCCCAACGTCCTAAACATCACACTCGACGACGCCTTGAAAAAGTCCAAAGACCTGCGCGACGAATACGAAACTAATCTGGAGTCGAAACGTATCCTAGACTTCGCTGGAAAGTTGGAAGGGCTTCCGCGTCATGCGTCAGTTCACGCGGCGGGCGTGGTTATCTCGAAAGTTCCGCTTGATGAAATCGTTCCGCTACAAATATTAAACGGCGCACTCGTCACGCAATACGACAAGGACAAGATAGAGGAACTCGGCTTGCTGAAAATGGATTTCCTCGGCTTGCGAACGCTAACGATTATGGAGGAGACCTTAGAGAACGTTAAAGCGTCTCGCGGCGTGGACTTGGAACTTTCGATGATTCCTCTACAGGACAAGAAAACTTCGGACATGCTCTCGGCTGGCAAGACGGGCGCGGTATTTCAAATGGAGTCGGCTGGCATGACGGCGTTGGTTAAGGAGCTACGCCCCGAAGGATTCGAGGACTTAATCCCGACTGTCGCACTGTACAGACCGGGACCTTTGGGTTCGGGCATGGTAGAAGACTTCATAGCGGGCAAGCACGGTCGCAAGGTCGCGCATTATTTGCACCCGAAGCTTGAGCCGATACTTAAGGAGACCTTCGGCGTGATACTCTATCAAGAACAAGTCATGCAAATCGTCCAGACGCTGGCGGGGTTCACGTTGGGACAAGCGGACATTCTGCGGCGGGCAATGGGCAAGAAGAAGGCTGATATACTCCTTGCGCAGAAGGAAAATTTTTTGCGGGGCTGTGAATCGAACGGCGTCGATAACGCTTTGGCGGAAAAAATTTTTGAGCTGCTAACGCACTTCGCGGACTACGGATTTAACAAGTCACACTCGGCGGCTTATGGATTGCTTGCCTGGCAGACGGCTTATCTTAAAGCCCATTACCCCGCAGAGTATATGGCGGCGATGATGTCGGGCACGCCTGACGTTGATAAAATTGCCGGCTATATCGAGATGTCTCGGCGCATGGGGATAAAAGTTCTTCCTCCAGACATTAACGCGGGCTCAGCGCATTTCACGGTTGACGGCGGCGCAATTCGTTTCGGCTTGGCGGCGGTAAAGACCGTCGGCGAAGGTGCGGTTGATTATATTGTCGACGAGAGGCAACATGGCAAGTTCAAATCGCTGACTGACTTCTGCGGACGCCTCGACTCTAAGAAAGTTCCGCGACGCAGTCTTGAGAACTTGATAAAATGCGGCGCGTTTGACAGCGTGGACAAGCGGCGGACGGCTCTTTTGGCGGCGTTGGATTCGGCAATGGAGGCGGGCACTAAACGTTATCATGAACGACAAAGCGGCGCGATAAGTCTTTTTGGCGACGACGAGTTGCACGAGACAAATAGCACGCTACCCGATGTAAAGGAACGTTCGCCCAATGAAATCCTAGCGTGGGAAAAAGAGACGCTCGGCTTTTACATATCGGGTCATCCGCTAGACGACTTGCGCGAAAGATTTTCTGCCCTCAAGACGAGTAAAGACCTCGGCAAGTTCATTGGGCGGCGTGTCAAGATTGGTGGGCTTATAACGGAGGTTCGGCGAATCATGACTAAGCGCGGTGAGTCGATGGCTTTCCTTAAGGTTGAGGACTTCGACGGCACGATAGATATTACGCTCTTCCCCGCCGTCTTCAGCAAAAGTTTTAACGTGGCGTTGGTTGATGAAGTCGTCGTGGTTGAAGGGCGCGTCGATAACATGAACGATACGATTTCAATCTTGGCGGACAGAATCACGGCGGCGGAGTTTTATGCGGCGGATTTTTGGCTGACGATACCCGAACACCTCGAAACGTCCGCAACCTTTGCTAAGCTAAAGGAAATCTTCGCTGAACACGTCGGCACTAGTCGAATATCTTTGAACAGGTTCGGCGAGTGGAAAAGGCTTCCGCAGAAAATTTCTGATGGCTCCGTTCTGCGCGGCGAGCTGATAGACTTGCTCGGCGCGGATAACGTCAAGATTTATTAAGGAGAGATGCACTTGAACGTTAAAAAGTTTTTGGCGGCGATAATTGCCGTTCCGTTGCTTATGCTGGGCGTGAAGGTTGGCGCAGTGGGAATGCCTTCCTCTGAACTCATGCGACTGGACGAGGCACCAAAAGGAGAAGTCGTGCACCCAATGCAAACGCTGACTTCCGAGAACTCTGGACTTAACCCAGGCTACTCCGTGACGCCGATTCAGAACACGCGACCCGTTGCCCCCGATGACGCCTTGCCGAACGTGACGGCGACGGCGGCTATCGTCATTGAGGCTTCAACGGGGCACGTTCTCTACGAACGCAACCCCGACCAAAGAATGTTTCCCGCTTCGACAACAAAGATGATGACGCTTATAACGGCACTGGAGCACGGCGGACTTGATGAACTCGTCACCGTGGGGGCGGGAGCTTATAACGCGGAAGGTTCGACGCTTTGGCTTGACGTTGGGGAAAAG
>JACXWG010000095.1 GCA_014764605.1 Quinella sp. 1Q5
CGACAACTTCTTTTCCCGTCATCATGCTAAACCCTACATATATCGCAACGAACATCAACGCCGCCGCAATTCCTGCTAGAATCATCAGCTGCTTTGGTCGCAGGTCGTTTAATCTATTTATTATTCTCTGTAACATGACCAAGCCTCTCGTTTACCTAATGACATTTATAATTTGCTTATCAATTTCTATGACTTATCATGTAACTTTCAGCCAGTATTATATAGTCATTAGTTCGTTTGTCAATTAGAAAATGAATTCGCCGCTTTTGCCGCCGCTCTTTTGTTCAAGATGAATTTCACCGAGCGTCATGCGTTTATCAATAGCCTTACACATGTCGTAAATCGTCAACAGCGCGACGCTCACGGCGTGCAGGGCTTCCATTTCTACGCCCGTAGTCCATGTCGTTTTGACGGTAGCCACGGCTTTAACGGCACTTTCATCGGATAGCATCTCAAAGTTCAAACTGCAATGATTAAGCGGCAAGGGATGACATAAAGGAATGATTGCTGAAGTTTTTTTCGCCGCCATGATTCCCGCGATTCTCGCCACGCCGAGCACGTCACCTTTTTGGGCGGTGCCCGACTCTATCGCGTGATAAACTTCCTCGCTGATAAAGATTTTTCCACTAGCAACGGCAACTCGTTCCGTTAAAATTTTCTTGCTTACGTCGACCATAACGGCATCGCCCGTCGCGTCAAAATGATTTAGTTCCCCGTCCAAAATATCCCTCCTTTTTAGAGTCGTCTATATCTTATGCTGTCCGATTGCTGCCCATTATAAATTGATAAGGTGATTTTTGCATGACGCAAGAAAAAATTTATCCGAGAACTGCTAGGAAACGGCAAATCCTCTCGGCGGCGGCTAAATCGTTAAGGTCGAAGCGATAAATATCATCGGGGGCGGCGGCAGGTTCACTTGTAAAAATTGCGGCGACCTGTTCAGAGGCAATAACTTCGCCACGTCCACGCCAAAGAGAAATCGCCGGGCAAGTGCCATGCGTGCGGCTTTCCGTCAAGATTAAATCAACGCCCGACATCTTCTCAGCGATGGTGGAAAAGTTTTCGCGTTCGTCAGTGCGTTGAATCATGAACCAACCCTGCGGCGAGACAACTGCCACGTTCCTAGCCCCCGCCGTCTGGAAGCGGTGACTGTCCTTGCCCTCCACGTCGAGATAAAAGCCGTGCGCATCACTCTTAATTACGCCGACCCGTAGCCCTTGCGCGGAGAAAACTTTAATGAGCCGTTCAATAAAAGTTGTCTTGCCCGTGCCCGAAGCTGGAGCCACGATTGAGATTATTGGCGTCGTCCGCGAGATGTTCGCCGCCCTGCCGCGTGCTAAGCGTAAATCGGCTGGCGTATTCACGTTGAAAAAGGTTGCCTCGTTCATTTGAAGTTCTGCGAATTCATGTGGGACTTTTTTTATTGCCGCGAAGATTTTACGTTGCCCGCCTGCAAGCTCCCGTTTAAAGACCTCGGCAAGCTCCCGACGATAGAAAGCCGCTAGCACTTGTCGACGATTGCTGACCACGGAGACGATTGCTTGCGTGGCGGAAAATTTTTTCGTGAGCGGGCGCACGGCGTCGAAGTTGAAGAACGGCATATCGGACGAGACTGCCAACGCCCAATCCGTTTTGATTCGTGCTAAGCCGTTTGCAAGCCCCGCCATCGGTCCCGAATCTTTGACGGTATCGACCAATAGTTTTGCGCCGAACTTTTTCGCTAAGGACTTGAGCGTGGGTAAATCATCTTCGACGCACAAAAAAATTTCGGCGAAGTCTTCAGCCGCCGCTTTACTCAAAATATTTTCTAGCAACCCGATGCCGCCGACCTCGACGAAACGTTTATCATATCCTAGCCGCGAACTTTTGCCGCCTACGATTATCAACAAAGTTATCGTGCGCAATTTCCAATCTCCCCGCGTAGAATTTCTATCCCGTGCTTGAGTTGCGGCAGGACAAAGTTTAAGCACTCGTCGACCGCCTTTGGACTGCCGGGCAAGTTCACAATCAACGACCGCTTACGAATGCCCGCGACCGCTCGGCTTAGCATTGCTCGCCCCGTGACTTTCAACGATAAAGCCCGCATAGCTTCGGGGATACCAGGCGCAAGGCGTGTGCATACTTCTAAGGTCGCTTCTGGTGTGATGTCTCGAATTGCAAAGCCCGTGCCGCCAGTCGTGACAATTAAGCCAATGCCCGCGTCCGTCAGCTCAATCAACTTGTCCACGATAAATTTCTTAACGTCCGGAACGATTGCCCGCGAATGAATCCTGTAGCCCGCCGCCGCCAGTAACGTTTCGCACTTGTCGCCGCTAGTGTCCTCGTCTCGCAAGCCGTGAAAGCCTCTATCGCTGACAGTGACAATCGCCGCGTCGAGTGGAATATTTTCCGTTGCAAGCTCCAAGTCATCGCCAACAGAAATCCTCCCGCCGTGAAGGACGCGTGCAAAGACTCCTTCGCGGGGCATAATGCAATCGCCGACCTGCTGATAAATCGCGCAGTGGCTGTGGCACTCCTTGCCTATCTGCGTTATCTCGAAGAAGACATCGCCGCTACGAAGACGCGCACCAATCGGCAACTCCTTAAACGTGAAGCCCTCCGCGATAATGTTTTCTCCGAAGGCTCCTGCCTCCACCTTAGCACCACGAGCTTTGAACGCGTCAATCACCTCTTGACCGAGAAAGCTAACTTGTCTATGCCAATCGCCCGCGTGCGCGTCGCCGTCAATCCCATATTCCGTCACGAACGCCGCCGACTCCACGAAACTTTTAGCCGTGCCGCGTCGTTCACTAATGCAAATCGCCTTGACCTTGCCCATAACCTAGCCTCCAACCTGATACATCTGCCGCGAATCTCGAAGCTGAGCCGCGCCCTTAAAGAAATGTTCACGCGGCTTAAGGTAAATCGTCTCGCGGATTTTCTTTGTAAACTCTTCATCATCGACGCCCGCCCGCAAAAGTTTTTTCACGTCAAGCCCCGTGTCAAAGCTTAAGCACGTCTTTAAAAATCCCTCCGCCGTCAGCCGAATCCGATTGCAATTGCCGCAGAACTTATGCTCCAACGCGTCAATGAATCCGAGTTGCCCAACGAAGTCTTTTGCCTTGAAGTACTGCGCGGGACCTTGCAGAGAATCTTTTTCGCGGACGGGAACGAGTTCACCGAAATTATCTTCAAGCGTCTTGAACAGCTCCGCCGTGGGAATTCCACGTAAGCCCGACTGCCACGCACAACCAATCGGCATGAGTTCGATAAACCTAATCTTAATCGGATTGACCTTAGCCAAAGTCGCCAACCGCAAAAGTTCTCCGTCATTGATTCCGAGCAACGGAACGCAATTAAGCTTGAGATTAAACCTTTCGTCTAGCAGAGTTTGAAGCCCTTCTTGCACCTTGTCGAAAGTTTTACGGCGTGTCAGGTTCGCGAAGGTCGCCGCGTCGAGAGTATCTAAGCTTAGGTTGATTCCGTCAAGCCCCGCCGCTATCAATTCACGTGCTAGAGCCTTCAACAAGACGCCGTTGGTCGTTAGTGTTACCTGTTCGATGCCCGCAATGCCCTTGAGCCGACGAATCAGCGTTGATAAGTTTTGTCTAAGCAGAGGCTCGCCGCCCGTTAATCGAATCTTCCTTATGCCGAGCCGTGAAAAAATTTCTGCAACGTGCAAGACTTCTTCAAACGTCAAAATTTCTGCTTGCGGCAACTTCTTAACGCCGCATTCAGGCATACAGTAGCGACAACGCAAATTGCAACGGTCGGTTAGGGAAATCCTCGCGTACTCAATCTCGCGTCCGAATTGGTCTTTCATAGGCGAATCGTCTCAACCTCTGCGCCTGCCGAAAGTTTATCCGAGCCAGCAGGAATGTCTACCAGTGCATTGCAACCTACCGCCGAATACAACGCGCCCGAATCGTGACGGTTCGGCAGGAAAATCTTATCGCCGGCAACTTTTGCCCGAATGAATCGACGACCGGGACTGCGCTTAGGGAAGTCATCAGCTAAGATGCCGCGTCCGCGACTGTACAGAATATCTGCGCGGCGGGTGAGCTTAGCAAGAACGGGACGTGTTAAGAGTTCAAACGTTGCATAAGCCGCGAACGGATTGCCACTTAGCGCGACGCCCAAGAACTTTCCGCATGTCCAACCAATGACTGGCGCACCCGGCTTAATCAGCACGCGCCAAAAGATACGCTCGCCAATCTTCTTAAGAACGTCGTGCATTATATCCTTTTTGCCAACAGAGACGCCGCCCGTCGTTATCAGCAAGTCGACTTCCAAAGCAGACAGCCGAGCCGCGCAGGCGTCCGCGTCGTCGGGCAGGTTGTATAAAATCTTCGGCGTGAACTTCATCTCGATAAGCCGAGCCGCTAGCAAGTAAAGATTGCTGTTGTAAATCTTGCCCGCTGAAAGTTCCGTACCTGGCTGAATGAGTTCATCGCCCGTAGACGCAATCGCAATCCTAGCCCGCCGATAAACTTTGACTTGTGCGAAGCCTTGACTGGCAAGAACCGCCACATGCGCCGCCGTCAATGTCGTGTCCTTAGCGACGAGCAACGCGCCCGCTTTAATGTCCTCGCCCGCAAAGCAATAGTTCTCGTGGTGGCGGAGCCGCTGACTTACAAAAATATTCTCGCCGTCAAGTTCAACGTCCTCTTGACGAATCACGCAATCAGAACCCTTAGGCATCGCCGCGCCCGTCATGATTCGCAACGCCTCGCCCGAATGAATCTCGCCCGTGAAGAAATCGCCCGCACATTCTTCGCCAATGACTTTAAACGTCGTTGGGGTCGTCGTATCTTCAGAGCGAATCGCGTAGCCGTCAAGGGGACTGCGGTCAAAGGGCGGATTATCGAAGGTCGCAACGTAATCCACAGCCGCCACGCGTCCGACAGCTTCAAGCAACGCAACGTCTTCGGTCTCGTCAATCGGATTAACATGCGCCGTCAAAAGTTCAATCGCCCGTTCCAAAGTCACGCCGACCATCAGAGCAAACCTCCTACGCCCAAAGCCGTAAAGTCGCGGCGGGTCAGTCGTTCGCCCGTTAGCACTCGCGGCAGGATTAAATCAAAAACCGTCTTTGAACAGAACATCACGCAACCCGGCAAGCCCATTATCGGCACATCGCCTTTGTAGGCAAGCATGAACATTGCGCCGGGCAAGACTGGCACGCCATAAGTCACAACGTCTGCACCAGTCGACTTAATCGCGGCGGGCGTCCTGTCGTCTGGGTCAACGCTCATTCCGCCCGTGCATAGAATCATTTCACAACCCAAAGACAACAGCTCTTGAATTTTATCGCGGGTCATGTCCTTAGCGTCGTTTGAAAGTCTGCGTTCGTCTACCTGCAAACCAAACGTCTTAAGCTTAGCTTCGATTACTGGCGTGAACGTGTCCTCAATGCGATTGTAGAAGACTTCTGAGCCTGTGACGACCAACCCGACTTTGAACTTTTTGTAAGGCGCAACCTTCATGAGCGGAATTGAACCGGCGATTGCCTTGACGCGTTCCATTTTAGCCTTATCAATCACGAGCGGGATAACTCTCATGCCCGCGACGCTCTTGCCTTTGCGAACGGAAATTTTATTGTTGACGGTGGCAAGGCAAATTTCCTCTAGCGCGTTAATCTCGTCGAGCCTCGCCGCGTCCACGGAAAAGACGCCGTCGCAGGTCGCTTTAAGCTCAATCTTGCCCTCCTTAACGTCGCTTGCCGATAAGTTCTCGCCCTGAGTGATTTGGCGCAAAATTTCTGCCGCGTCGTTCTCGTGGAGTTTAGTCTCGTCCGCCTCCCACACGAAAATATTTTCCTTGCCGAGCTTCAGCAGTAGCGGTATATCCTCCGCCGTGATTACGTGTCCTTTCCTGAAGCGTGCGTCCTTCGTCACGCCGCGAATAATTTCCGTCACGTCATGGCAAAGCACGCCTCCCACCGCCTCGCGAACGGGAATTTCTTTCATCGTCGTCATCTCCTTGTTAAGCGTTCCTTCCCTGTGATTGTAGCAAAAAAACTTCCGGCAAAAGTGATTAATGTCACTGCCAAAGATTTTTATCGCCCAGTCAAAGCGACTGATAAAACGCGTCGAAGTCTCGCAAGCTCTTGTACATTTTTAGAAGTTCCTTTTGCAGTTGCTCTTCGGGGATATTCAGCGGGAAGTCATAAGCCTCAAGAACTGCCCTATCGTTAGCCTCGTGAGCCTTGCGCAAGTCCTTTGGCATAATCAGCGGGTCATACAGGTCTGCAAAGCTCGCGTCGGGATATTTCGTTCTTGCAAAGAGTATCTCCG
>JACXWG010000003.1 GCA_014764605.1 Quinella sp. 1Q5
TGTCGTTAAGGTAAATCATCTCGCCGACGTAGCGGAGCTTAGTTGAAATGTTCTGCGCGGAGAGATTGTCATAGCCGAGCCACGAGGAATAAATATCGGCGTCGACTTGAGGATTGGTCGCGGTGCCAACGAGGTGTGCCCGAACATTAGCCGCACCCTCAATGCCGATGTCATTTATGATTGCTGCGGGTGTAAAATGGTCTGATTCGGCGTAGATGTCAAAAAAAGTTTCGTCCGTGTCAAAGCGAACAGTGCCGTTTGCCGAGGCGTATTGCCCGTTCGCCGTGGCGGAGGCGTCCAGAATGATTTCGCGTTCGTTAAAGGTCACAGTGCCGTTAATGTCTTCAACGTCGGTCGTTTCAACCTTGACGGTCGCGTCCTTAACTTTTGTAGAACCAAGATAAGTCAAAGTGTCGTCGCGGCGCAGGAGGTGCAAAGAAAAATTTTCTGCCGAACCGCCTATAATCTCCACGCCTTCAGGAATTTTATCTGCGGGCAAGTAGGGCAAGAGCTTATCAAAAAAAATTTCGTCGACGGCGGCATTGATGATTTGTTGAACCGCGCCGATCGTGCCAGTTGCGTTTACTTGTGCGCCGAGAGTTTTTGCGTTGAGTTTGGCGGCGATTGCGTTCATGTCCGCGCAGTCGGCTTCGGCGGCGATTTCCTCTACAGAAATCTTTTTCCCGCCAAAGTCCGCATTAACCGTGCCGCGTGTCACAGAAACTTTAGCCCCGAACGTCGACTCGCCTTCACTCTCAACTTTAATGTCGTTTACGTTCCATGATTCGTCGTCGCGTTGCTTAAGGTTGAAGGTCGCGCCGTCTAGTTTAATCTCGTCGAGCGCGGCAACAGGGTCATCTTTCAGCGCGAACAATTTAAAATTAACTGCCGCCGTATCGACGCGGGCTATAAGTTCGTCCTTCTTGTCGAAAATTTCTATGTCGTGAATGGTGATGTCGCTGTTCTTGTCGCGGTCGAAAATGTTTATGTCGTTGAGGTCGACGCTCCCAATTTTGACGGGTACGCCCAATGTTTTAGAGGCAGTCTCCTCCGCCGTCGTCAACGCCTTCTTTATAATCTCCGCCCGCTGTGAATTAATGTAAAGCCCGCCGCCTAGCAAAAGGATAATCAACACTCCGCCGAGGATTTTTAGAACTTTCAACACGGCGAGCCGCTCCTCTCAAAAGTTTTATTCAAAGGCTTTGTCTTTGGTTTCTTGTTGGACGTTGTTTTTGGTCTCTTGCTGGACTTTATCTTTGATCTCTTGTTTAGCGTTAGCCTTTTCTTTGTCGACTTCTTCGGAGGGCAACGGCGTGGGGTTCTCGAAGTCAATCAGAACGACTGGCGCGACTTCACCGGTCTCTGGGACTTCGGCGGCTTCACTTGTCAAGGCGGCATCTTCGCGGGACTGTGCGGCGGTCTTGCCTTCATGTTCAGATTCGACATAACGTACAACATCAATCTCGACCGGCACGCCCATATATCTATCAAGCGACGCCTTAGCCACGTTGTACTTATAAAGTGACGTGAAATAATTCGAGCGAGACTCCATTAACTTTTCCGAAGCGTCCATGACTTCAAGGTTGGTGCCGACGCCAGCCGCGTATCGAACCTGTGCAATCTTGTAGTTCTCTTCGCCGAGGACAACTGCCGCTTGCGTGGTGCCAATATTCCTTTCTGCCGCGTGCAGGTCAAGGAAAGCCGATTGCACTTCAAGCTGAATTTGTTCACGGGTTTGGGCGGCGACCTCTTGCGCACGAATCAAAGCCGCATCTGCCTGATTGACTTGCGCACGCGTTATGCCGCCGTCAAAAATATTCCACGACGCACTAACCCCAATCGACCATTGATCGTTCGTCTTGTGCCCGAACATATTCTCCGTATCAAGTTCCTTGGAGATACCCGCATTGACACTTGGATACCAGCCCGACTTAGCCGACTTCTTCTCAGATTCGGCTTGCTTAACGGCGTAATCAGCCATTGCGGCATCTGCGCGATTCTCCAAAGCATAAGCAGTGCAGTCGCTTAACTTCAAATCGTATTTTCTGTAGGTGAGTTGCTCCTGAGGACGAATAACCGTATCAGCGGGCAGACCAATATAATTGTTAAGATTCGCAACCGCAACGTCGTAAGCGTTTTGGGCGTTTACGAGAGTTTGCATAGCGTTGGCAAGTTCAACCTGCGACTCCAAAACGTCGACCTTAGCAACAATGCCGACACGGAATTGCGCCATGACGTTTCTTAAATGTTCCTGCAATGTCAAGACTTCCTCTTCGTGAACATCAATTAAGTTTCTGCACTGCAGGACATCAAAGTAATAAACCGTCGACTGCAAGCGGACTATCTGCATTGTGTTTTCAAGGGACAAATCCGCCGAGCTTAACGCGTAACGAGCCGAGCGACGACCTTCCCTTAGCCGCCCGCCCTGATAAATCGGCATACTAACAGAGCCAGTATTTGAAAAGGCACGTCGAGTACCTGAAGCGTTATAGGACATGCCTCCGACTCGTGCGCCGCTCCAACTCCACGTCACTTGCGGATTGCCTTGGCGGCGTGCCTCACTCAAGCTCCAGAAAGCACTTTCGCGTTCTGCAACTGATTCTTTAATCGTACGGTTGTTCTCGAAGGCACGTTGGATTGTCTCGTCCAGCGTGATATTGACTACCGCCGCCGCGTCGGCCGTGCCGACGTTTATCAAAGCCATAATGCCCGCAAACATTGCCGCCAGCTTCCTGCGAATATTCTTTTTGATGCGATTGGAAATCCTCATCTCAATCTCCTCCAAACTTATTTATCGTTCGTCACGGAAAGCGGCGTGCCTTCGTGCAGATTGCTTAATCCCTCAATGACAACCTCTTCGCCCGCCTTCAAGCCGTCGTCCACAATGAATTTATTACCTATCTTGCCGCCTAAAGAAACTTTCTTCAAGACGGCTTTATTTGAATCGACAGCGAAGACATAATCTCCGCCGACGCGTTGATGAATAGCTTCTTCGGGGACAAGCAGAACATCGGGAACGCTCAAGCCGCTAATCTCAAGCCGAACATCATTACCCAACAGCAACAGCCCGATTGGATTATCAAAGGTCGCCTCGGCAGTCGTGCCGTTGAAGCTTAGCTTGCCTTCGCGAGGATAGGTCGTCCCGTCAAGAAATTTCAGCGTAACCTTAGGCTTGCCCGTCGATAAAATATTTTTCTCCGCCTCTGAAACTTCAAAGCGAACGATAACCGGATTATCCTTGCCGACTGTCGCGAGAACAGTTTCACCCGCTTTGACATCTGCACCGAGCCGAACGCTTCCAATATTAACTTGACCTGTCATCGGCGAATAGACAATCCCCGCCGCCGACTCGTCCTCCAACCTTTTTATGAGTGCTTGACGTTCGGTTATCTCTGCTTGCAACTCCTCGATGGGATTTTTCTGCGCGGCTTCCTTTGCTAAGGTCGTCATTGCCTTCGCAAGTTCTTGCTTAGCTTGTAAAAGTTCGGTCTCAGCTTCCTTACTGCCTATCTTAAACAGTTGCTGACCTTCCGTCACCTCGTCGCCGTCATGAAAGAATTTTTCTATCACGTTGCCTGACACACTCGACAGAACCTCTTGTTCATTGCTAAGGGAAATTTTTCCGTCACGTGTTAAAGTCAACGCCCCGTCCGCCGCCGCAACTTTATCTGTCTTGACTTCAATGGGCGGTTCATTGCTACAACCCGTCAGCAGTATCATCATCACAAAGAACATTGCCAAAAATTTTCTCATATCAGAACTCCTGCTTAAGCCCGAAATAGAAGGCGCGCTCTTCTTTCTTGTTGACGTTGTGCCACTCTCCGAGAAGATAAGTTGAGTCAGCGACTTTGAATTGCGACTTCAAACGAACTCTGCCATGATTTAGGTCGTAGGCTTCGGCGGAGAATTTCCACCTGCTCCCGGCGTAGGCGTCTAGTCCTATGCCTAGCTTGCCCGCGATGATTCCTCCGCGTGCTCCAAAGTCCGTCCCGAACTTCTTTCCGCCTTGCAAGTTTAAGCGTGTGTGGTCTCCAATGTCCTCCGCGCCGAGCAAAAAGGTTGTATCGTCGCTCGTCACATCTAGGTTGAAGTTCGTATTCCAGTTATGTTTCTTACCGCTGTATAGTATATCAACCGACGGCGCAACGTCAATCTTTGAGATCTTATCGGCGGTGCCTTCCACCTTGCCCAACATTTTATCGGCGCGTTCGGTTAGGCTTCGGGCATTGTGAACGGTCGCTTTCAAGTCTTCGGCAACTTGAGGATCGCCCGCAAATTTGTTCAAGTTGTCCGCCATGTTCGCCACGGAGCTTGAAGTCTTAGCAATGTTATTAAGCGTCGTCTTCAATTCCTCGACGGTCTGTGGGTCGCCCGCGAATTTATCTAGGTTAGCTGTCATGTGCTCGACGTTCGCCATCGATTGATTCATGTTGGCAACCGCTCCGTTCATCTGCTGAATCATGTCGTTGAAGATAGCTTCGTTGTCATCTGCAAGCTTTCTAAACGTGCCTGTCATGCTATTCACGTTCTCAGAGGCTTGGCTCATGTTCTTGCTCATATCCATAACGGACGTTTTAAATACATCGTCGCCCAAGATTGCATGCACGTCCTCCAAGAGAATTTCGACTTTGTCCATAACCTTTGTCAAGCCGTCAAACATCTTATCCATACCTGCCTCGTCCGCGCCGTAGAGATAATCGCCGTTCTGAAGATATTCGCCGTTATCGACCTTGGGTTGAAAGTTTATGAACTTCTCGCCCATGACGCCGCTTGAAGTTATCGTGACCTTAGACTGCTTAGGAATCTTCGCGTCGGGATTAACAGACATCGTGACTGTAACTCCTGTACCTTCTGGCGTAATGCTAGTGACTTTGCCGACCAATACGCCGCTCAAGCGAACGTCCGATTGCTGCTGAAGTCCGACGACCTGTTTAAAGCCCGCGTACAAAATGTAATCGTCATTGCCGCCAAAATTGAAATTTCCTAGCCCAGCCGCCGCGCCGCCCAGTAACATTAATCCTCCGACTGTAAACGCTCCGACTTTTGCTTCAACTGACATCCTCTCGCCTCCTTGAGGTTTAATCTATTAATCGGAAGAACTCTTTGACGCGTTGATCTTGAATCTTCTTAAAGTTATCGGGCGTGTCTACTGCAATCAGTTCGCCGTTATAAACCATTGCGATTCGATTGGCAATGCGGCACGCGCTTACCATGTCATGCGTAACTACAATGCTCGTGACGTTCAAAACTCGTTGCGTCTCAATAATCAGCTCGTCAATCCTGTTCGTAGTAATCGGGTCGAGACCAGAGCTAGGCTCGTCATAAAAGATAATTTCCGGTTCAAAGGCAATCGCCCGCGCCAAGGAAACTCTCTTCTTCATGCCGCCGGAAAGTTCATTGGGCATACGGTCTTCCACGCCATCTAAGCCGACTTGATGAAGTTTTTCCTTGACGATTGATTGAATCTTTTCCTTGCTGTAGTCCGTGTGCTCGACAAGCCCGAAGGCAACGTTATCGCCAACAGTCATCGAATCGAACAGTGCGGAGTATTGGAAGACCATTCCCATTCGCAGTCGAACTCTCATCATCTCTCGCTCATCTATGCGTGAAATCTCGTCGTCACCAATCCAAATCTCGCCGCTCGTCGGTTGAATCAAACCAATCATCAGCCTAAGTAGCGTTGACTTGCCAGAGCCTGAGCCGCCGATTATCGCAAGCGTTTCGCCGTCAGCAATCTCAAGATTGATATTGTTTAACGCGACCTTCTTGCCAAAAACTTTCGTAACGTTAATCAGTCTAATCATCTTACCACCGAGCAATTCTTACAAAAAAAATCCCTCTGCATTTCACAGGGGGATTTTAAATTATTTGCTTGCGAATTGCAAACGTTATTTTGTTAATAGTTCGGTGACCTTATTGGCGAGGTCGGCGGGGTTGTTGGGCATGACACCTTCGATAAGCAACGCCAAAGAATAAAGCGTCGTGCACAGGTCTTTGAAGGCTTGAGAGTCCTTGCCGCCCTCGTGGAGGCTCTCCAACTTCTTGAATACGGCGTGATTCGGGTTAAGCTCAAGGATTTGCGTTGCCTTGAACAGTGGATTATTCATCGCCGCGAAAGTTTTTTCCATTGTCAATGACGGTCCGTCCTCGCCCGTGACTAAACAGACCGCACCCGACTTGAGCCGCGAAGTAAGTCGCACTTCCTTAACATCGCCGCCGATTGCCTCCTTAACGTCCTTGAGTAAGTCTTCATGCGTCTTGGCAATCTCTTCGACCTCGGCTTTGACTTTCTGCGACTCGGCGTCATCAAGCTCAAAGTTCTCTTGCGTTATCGATTGGAAATGCTTATCGGCGTACTCGTGCAGAATTTGAATCGCGAATTCGTCTACGGGGTCAGTCAGATAAATCACCTCAAGTCCGCGTTCACGGAGGAGTTCCATTTGCGGGAGCTGTTCAATCGCCGCCGCGTCCTTGCCCGCCGCCACGTAAATATTTTTCTGGAAGTCAGGCATACGCCCAACGTATTCCGCCAACGTCGAGAGCTTGCCGCCGTCATTAGAGGTCGGGAACAGGAGTAAATCTTTCAGGCTGTCTTTTAGCTTGTTATCGAACATGGAATTATAAACGCCAATTTTTAGCGACTTGCCGAACTCGCGCCAGAAATCTTCGTACTTGTTGCGGTCGTCCTTTAGCATTTTGCCGAGTTGCTTTTGAATATTCTTTTCCAACGCCTTACCGATGACTTTAACCTCAACGCTTTGCTGAAGTATTTCGCGGGAAATGTTCAGCGGCAGGTCGGGCGAATCAACTAAACCTTTGACGAACCGCAAATAATCCGGCAAGAAGTCTTTGCACTTATCCATTATAAAGACGTGCCGCGAATACAGCTGAAGCCCCGCCTCGTAGTCGGAGTAATAAAGATTGTTCGCCGCCCGCTTGGGTATGCAAAGGAGCGCGGTATATTCTACGGTGCCTTCCGCCTTGACGTGGAAGATTTCAAGCGGAGCTTCCCACTCGTGCAGTTGTTGCTTGAAGAACTCGTCATACTCCTCGCGAGTTATCTCGGACTTGTTGCGCGTCCAAAGCGGCTTCATTGAATTGACTGTGCGAATCTCAATCGTCGGCTGTTCATCGTCCTTGCCCTTAACCTCGAAATTCATTTTAATGGGATAGCGCACAAAGTCGGAATACTTCTTGATGAGCCGTTCGACCTCGTAAACGTCCGTGAAGTTGTATTCGCCGTCACCGCAGAAATCTTTCTTGAGGTGCAGGACGATTATTGTTCCGTGCGTTTCTTTATCGCAGTCTTCAATAGAGTATTCGCCCGCGCCGTCACTCGTCCACTTAACAGCAGAATCCGTGCCCGCCTTGCGTGTGAGGAGTTCGACTTCTTCCGCGACAATGAATGCCGAGTAAAAGCCGACGCCGAATTGCCCGATGAGTTCTTGAGCCGCCGAGCCGCTTGCCTCGCGGAGTTTATCGAGAAAATCTTTCGTGCCGCTCTTGGCTATCGTCCCGATGTTAGAGATAACTTCCTCGCGGGTCATGCCAATTCCGTTGTCGCTGATTGTAATAGTCTTCGTGGCGGCGTCAGGCACGATAAAGATTTCCGGTTCATCGTCTCCGACAAGCTCAGAATTCGTCAGCGATTCGATACGGAGCTTGTCTAGGGCGTCGCTGGCATTGCTTATGAGTTCGCGCAGAAAGATTTCCTTGTTCGTGTAAATCGAATTGACAACCAAATCGAGCAAGCGTTTAGTTTCGGCTTGGAATTCCAGCTTTTCAATAGACATAGATTTTTCCTCCTAGTTCTGATTTATTTAACTTCAGTTTTTGTATCCTGCAGTCGTTCCCAAATCATTTCCTCATAAGTCGGACGCTCACGAGTTTTGATTTTGTCATTGAGTTGCGGTGCTGGCATAAAAATCCCTCCTGCAAAAAAAATCAGCGGCGATTGCTCACCGCCGATAAAAATTTTCCGCGAACTATTTAAAGAGCAAGCTAACCGAACGATGCGATTGAATGTTCAAGATGACGTCGCCGATAGCTTGCGCCATGCTAAGCACTGTGATTTTTGGCAATTGCTTTTCGGGCGGCAAGGCTATCGTGTCAGTTATGACGAGCTGTTCAATATCAGAGCCGTTGATTTTGCCGACGGCGTTATTGCTTAGGACTGCATGAGTACACGCGGCGATAACTTGCTTTGCGCCGAGACGTTTAAGAGCCTTTGCGCCTTCACAAAGACTGCCCGCCGTGTCGACAATGTCATCAACCATCAGCGCAACTTTCCCGTCAACCTCGCCGATAATGCTCATAACTTCTGCCTCGCCGGGACGCGGACGACGTTTTTCAATAATTGCAATCGGAGCCTTGAGATAGTCCGCCAATTCCCTTGCACGAGTGACGCCGCCTAAGTCAGGAGATACGACAACCAAATCATCGCCAAAGTCGCGTTCGCGGAAATAATCGGCAAGCACGGGAGCCGCCTTGAGATGGTCAACGGGAATATCGAAGAAGCCTTGAATTTGTCCCGCGTGCAAATCGACAGTCAAGACGCGTGACATGCCAGCCGCGACCATGAGATTAGCGACGAGTTTAGCGGAAATAGGTTCCCGTCCGCGAGTTTTACGATCTTGACGGGCATAAGCATAGTAAGGAACGACCGCCGTAATTGAATGCGCTGAAGCCCTCTTGCAAGCGTCCGTCATAATCAGCAAATCCATCAAGTTATCGTTGACGGGTTGGCTCGTCGGCTGAACGATAAAAATATCTTTGCCACGTATGCTATCGCTAATCATGACTTGCGACTCGCCGTTATTGAAGCGTCCGACGAACGTATCAAAGATTTTTACGCCAATGTGCTCAGCGATTTTCTGTGCCAATTCAGGATTGGCATTGCCCGTCATCAAACAGAGGTTACTAATCGTATTGCCGTTAATGCTCACGTTGAACAGCTCCCCTAAAATTATTTTACCTAATCGACAAGACGCCGACGAGTAATCACATTTCCAAAGGCTACTTGCGCTTATCCTTCCAGACTTCGATATTTGTTTGGCGAGCGCGGGCGATGGCTAGATTATTCTTTGGAACGTCCTTAGTTATCGTCGAGCCTGCCCCGATATACGCTCCGTCCCCTACACTTACTGGCGCAACGAGATTTGTATTGCAACCGATAAAAGCGTTGTCGCCAATCTTCGTGCGGAACTTGTTTTTGCCGTCGTAATTGCAAGTGACCGTCCCGCAACCGACATTAACATTAGAGCCCATATCCGTATCGCCGATGTATTGCAGGTGCGGAAGTTTGGAGCCTTTGCCGATGTTGGAGTTCTTGATCTCAACGAAATTTCCAATTTTAACGTCCGTGCCGATTGTTGTACCTGGGCGAATGTGGACGTAAGGACCTAGCGTGACGCCGTCGCAAATCTCTGCCTCGTGGCAATAGCTGAACTGCGCTTTGACGTTGTTGCCGACTTTCATATCCGTGAATCGAATATCTGGTCCAATATCGCAGTTCGTGCCAATCGTCGTGTTGCCTTCAATGTATGTGTTAGGGTGAATTATCGTATCTTTCCCGATTTGAACGTCGCAATCAATAAAAGTTGTGTTGGGGTCTATAATCGTTACTCCTGCGTCCATAAGCGAATGATTCTTTTTCATGCGGAAGACTCTATCGGCGGCGGTAAGTTGAATACGCGAATTTATTCCAAGCGTCTCGTCAGCATAATCAGCTGTGAATACGCCGACCGTCTCGCCTGCGTCCTTAAGAATCGTCAACGTGTCGGGCAGATAGTATTCGCCTTGCGCGTTATCGTTCTTGACCTTAGCCAATGCGCTGAAAAGTTTCTTAACGTCAAAGCAATAGACGCCCGCATTGACCTCGCGGATTTTCTTCTCGAAGTCGGTAGCATCCTTCTCCTCGACAACCTTTTTAAACGTGCCGTCCGTCTCACGAATCACGCGCCCATAACCTGTAGCGTTAGGCATTTCGGCAGTTAGAACCGTCGCCGCGCATTTGGAACTTTCATGGGCGGCTGTGAACTTCTGCAATAGTTCGCCCGTCAAAAGGGGTGTATCGCCGCACAGAATCAAAACGGTTCCTTCCGACTGTTCAAAGTTTTTCTTAGCTGAAAGAACCGCGTGTCCTGTTCCGAGTTGCTCTTCTTGCATGACAAAATCAACGCCCAAAATCGTCTGCATAACAAGTTCGGCACCTGAGCCTATCACTACGACTTCACGTGAGGAGCCAGCTTTTTTTGCCGCGTTGATGACGTGTTGAAGCATGGGTTTGCCGCCGACTTTATGTAAGACTTTGGGCATATCGCTTTTCATGCGTGTGCCCTTGCCTGCTGCCAGTATTATCGTTTCCAAGGTCATAAGCTTACCTCCAATCCTTTATTCCGTATGTTTTCTCATTGCCTTCAATAAAGTTTCTTCCGCTTGTTCCATGTGGTGTTCGGCGGCGTCGCGGGCGGCGTCCACGTCGCCAGCTGCTATCGCCTCGACCATTGCCCTATGCTCTTCCAATGTCTTTTGAAGTCGTCCGGGATATGACATTGACAAGGTACGAAAGCGGGCGAGCTGTTCCTTCAAGTTGCTGATTATCGTTACGAGCCGTTCATTGCGGCTGACTTGATAAAGTAGCCCGTGGAACTCAATATCCGTTGCAACGATTTTGTCCATGTCCTTGCGTTCGATATGTCCTTCGATTTCTACGAGCAAGGCGCGGAGCTTTTCCAATTCATCAGGCTCAATACGCATTGTTGCTAGCGTCGTCGATAGGGATTCAAGTGCCGTACGTATCTCGAAGATTTCTTTAACGTCGTGAACGGAAAGGCTTGATACGTACGTTCCCCTGCGCGGCATCATGATAACGTAGCCTTCCTGCTCAAGCTTGCGGATTGCCTCTCGGACGGGCGTGCGACTGATTCCTAATTCCTCAGCTAGTTGAACTTCCATTAGACGTTCGCCCGGCTCCAATATCCCACGCCGTATCGCGTCGCGCAGTGCTTCGCAAACCGTTTCGCGCAATGGCTGATAATTGTCTATCGTTATCGGTTCCAGTCTGTTGCCCATCGTCATTCATCCTTACTTAAAAAATCTTCGTGATAAAAATTTGAGCGTCCTTCACGCTCGCGGCAATTTGTTTGACATGTTCAGCGTCGGTTAGTGCAAATATCGTCGGACCAGAGCCGCTCATCAATGCGACTTTAGCACCAGCGGCAAGCATTTGTCTTTTGCAATCAGCGACGGCGGGAATTTTCTTGAGTGCAACGCTTTCTAGGACGTTTGAGAAGTTTTTAAACGCCGCGTCATATTCTCCGCGTGCCAACTGCTCAATAATTCTTTCGTTCGGCGGGTGAGTCTTGGCGGGGGCTTCGTCGTAAGTCTTGTAGGCCCATGCCGTCGAGATTTCGCCGCGAGGCTTAGCCAAAACGACGCTGAACTTTTTTATCGGGCTAAGGCGTGTCAGACGTTCGCCGCGACCTTCTGCAAGACACGTGCCACCGATTATGCAAAAGGGAACGTCCGAGCCGACGCCTTCTCCGATTCTACAAAGCTCGCCTTCGGTCAAGTTCAGTTCGTAAAGTCGATTCATGCCGCGAATCACTGCCGCCGCGTCAGCTGAGCCACCTGCCAAACCTGCCGCCGCCGGAATGCTCTTCGTCAAGCTTATCGAAACGCCTAAACTTTTTCCGCAGAACTTTTGAACCTCAAGAGCCGCTCGCCACGCCAGATTCTTTTCGTCCGTCGGAATGTCTTCGCCGCCGATTATTTGTGTTGCGTCCATCGACAACTTCACGCCGCCCGAAATTTTTTCTAGCTCCAGCTCGTCGGCAAGTTCAATCGTCTGCATTATCATCGATACCTCGTGATAACCGTCCGTCCTCAAGCCTTTGATGTCTAGCGTCAGATTTATCTTTGCCTGCGCCAATTCTTTCAGCATTAGCTCACCACGCTTTTAAAGTTTCGGCGGAATTCTACCACGCCTTATATTTTTTTACAAGAAGAAAAAATCCGAAGCCTATCAGACCTCGGATAAAATTCAGTTCTCGTCCACCGTTGGCAGTTCAATCAGCTCATCGATCCAAGCCGTAATCTCTTCGGGCGTCTTGTTGCACACGTAGACTAATTCGGTTATCAAGATTTGTCGGGACAGGTCAAGCAGTCTTCGTTCGCCGCTAGAGATTTTCTTCTTGCTGTCCTGCCGGGATAAATTCCTAGCCACTATCGCCGCGTCCAAAAGATTTCCCGTCTTCAATCGTTCAAGGTTCATTTGAAGTCTTTT
The DNA here is from genome assembly GCA_014764605.1 of Quinella sp. 1Q5. GTDB lineage: Bacteria > Bacillota > Negativicutes > Selenomonadales > Selenomonadaceae > Quinella. The sequence continues at coordinate 12,287 of JACXWG010000003.1, forward strand.
GTTCCAACTGCCCTGAAATGGTTCCGTCTCCGCTTTCAAGACTTCGATAACTTCATCGAGTTGCGCGGGCTTGATTAAATCTCGCAAGCCCAGTTCGTTCAATTTGTCGACAGGCAGCATAAGTTTCATATTGCCCACCGGAAGTCGAAAGACATAATATGAACTGATGACGCCGCCGACTTCGTCCTCCTCCATGCCCGTAATCTCTCCGGCACCGTGCATCGGGTAAACAACTTTGTCGCCGATTTTCATCTTATGCCACCTCCTGTTGATTTTCTTAGGGCAGTTTATCAAATGCGGCGCGGAATGTAAACCACGCGGCGAAAATTATTTATTCTGCTGTGTTGTGCTATAATCGGCGCGGGAGGCGATTTTTATGACTAAAGAACAGCAAGTTAATGCCGCAAAAGAATTTGCTTTTTATTGGAACAACAAAGGCGCGGAAATCAGCGAAATCAGCGACTACCAAACATTTTGGTGGCAAATGCTCCGTAAGGTGTTCGGCGTCGATGAGCCAGAAGAATTCATCAACATGCAAGCACCGGTTCATTTTGAGAAATCAACTGGACACATTGATATTTTGATTCCGCGAACCAAAGTCCTAATCGAACAAAAGACTTTCGGCACCAACCTCAATAAAGCCGATAGAAAATACTTCGGGGAATTGCTTACGCCCTTTGAACAGGCGAAACGCTACGCCGACGCCTTGCCCGACGATAAAAAGCCCCGCTGGATTATCACTTGCAATTTCTCCGAGTTCCATATCTACGACCTTAAGGAAATGGATTCGCTCGAATATATCCTAGGCGAAAAAATCTATAAGCCCATTATCCTTAAGCTAGAGAACTTCCACAACGATTACGCCCAGTTGCAATTCATCACAGACCCCAACGCCATAATCAATCCCGAAGTCAAAATTTCTATCGACGCCGCCAAAATCGTCCGCAAAATCTGTTTTGCCATAGATAAACAGTACACCGAGAAAAACGACGACTACATAAACACCCTTAGCAAATTCTGTGCACGGCTCGTCTTTTGTTTCTACGCCGACGATGCCAACCTCTTTACCCAAAGCAAGTTCACCGATTACCTTAAAGAATTTCCTTCCAATCAACTCAATGACGAGCTCCAAAAATTTTTCGCCGCCCTAAACACGCCCAAAGATAAACGAGCCGACTTAGAAAAGTTCCCTTATGTCGACGGCGGGCTTTTCGAGGAGAAATTAAATCTCCCGCCGCTCAATCAACGCTTTAAACACGAAATCGAATACGCACATATCCTTAGAACCGACGCGGGCAATTTCCGCTTGGACGAGTTGAATAACTTTATAAAGTTCAGCTGGCGCGAAATCAATCCGACTATCTTTGGCGCAATGTTTGAATCAGTCTTCAACGACGATACCCGCCGCGACAACGGAATTTACTACACCTCCATTGAAAACATTCACAAGGTTATCGACCCGCTCTTCATGAACGACTTAAACAACGAGTTTGAACTCGCTCGCCGCAAACAAATCAAAAACCGTCCTAAAGCTTTGCGCGACCTGCAAGATAAAATCGCCTCGCTTAACTTCCTAGACCCCGCCTGCGGTAGCGGCAACTTCCTTACTGAAACTTATCTTAGCCTCCGCGAACTCGAAAATAAAATCCTAGCCGAACTCCGAAGCATTTACGCCGACAACGAACGCGATACCATTAAAGTTTCGCCGCGCCAGTTCTACGGCATTGAAATTAACGCCTTCGCCGTCTCGATTGCCAAACTCGCTCTCTCCATTGCCGAAAACCAAATGCGCCGCAAGTCCGCCTGGATTCTCAACCGACGCTGGGACGATTTGCCGCTCACGAAATATATCTCCGTCCGTCAAGCCAACGCCCTGAGCCTCGATTGGGCTGAAGTCGTCTTGCCCGCCAATATCGATTACATTATCGGCAACCCGCCCTTCCACGGGGCAAGGAAGAAATCCGACGAACAAGCCGACGACGTCAACCGAGTTTTCGCGGGCTGGAGGAACGTCGGCAATCTTGATTACGTCGCCTGCTGGTACAAGAAAGCCGCCGATTTCATGACGGGCAATCAAATCCGCGCCGCGCTAGTCTCCACCAATTCACTTTGCCAAGGCGACAGCGTCGGCACGCTCTGGAAAAGACTTTTCGCCGAGGGTGTGCATATCGACTTTGCCCACCGAACGTTCAAATGGCTTAGCGACTCCGAAAATCAAGCTCATGTTCATTGCATCGTGGTCGGGTTCAGCTGTGCAACCAATGACAAGCCCAAGCTCCTAATCGACGGCAATAAAGTCACGGTCGCCGAAAACATCAATGCTTACCTAGTCGACGGCGAAAATATTTTCGTGGAGAGCCGCCCAAATCATATTCAAAACGGCGTGCCTAAAATGCAATTTGGTAATCAACCCATTGACGACGGCAACTATCGTTTCACGCCCGAAGAAATGGACGACTTCATAAGAGCCGAGCCAGCCGCCGCAAAATATTTCCGTCCGTGGTTCGGGGCTGAAGAGTTCATAAAGGGCAAGCGTCGTTATTGTCTTTTGCTTAAGGACTTGCCGCTTGAGGAGATTAAAGCTATGCCGCTGTGTTGGGAACGCGTCGAGGCGGTCAGACGTTATCGGCTATCACGCAAACGCTCCAGCACCCGCAAGCTTGCCGATAAGCCTACTCGCTTTCAAGTTGAAAACTTTCCAAGCAAACGATATTTAGCAGTGCCGCAGACCTCTTCTGAACGTCGCCAATATATTCCGATTGGTTTCATAAGCAATTCAAACATTGCGAGCGAGAAAATTTTAATTGTCCCTGACGCAACGTTTTATCACTTTGGAGTTTTGACGAGTTCAATTCATATGGCATGGACGCGGGCGACTTGCGGACGATTGGAAAGCCGCTATAGTTATTCGATTGGCGTCGTGTACAATAATTTTTATTGGGCATCGCCGAGCGGCCGACAGCGTCGGCGGATAGAAGAGACCGCGCAGGAGATATTAAAAGTTCGGGCGTTGTTCCCTGATTGGACGTATGCAGCCCTCTACAACGAAGAGACGATGCCAGCCGATTTGCGGGACGCCCACCGCGAAAACGATTTGGCGGTTGCGATAGCGTATGGCTTCGCGGACATCATAAACGACGAGGCGGCGATAGTCGCTAAGCTCATGAAGGAATACAAACGTTTGACAAGCTAGGGCGAGTGTGCTAGATTGACGGTGCCGATTTACAAGAGCAGGATAAAAAAACGTAGTTCCACGAGTATCACCAAAGCGAAGAACCCCCGCCGGCGTGGTTAACCGACGGGGGCTTCGTTTTGCCTAATCGGTTGGTTATTCCGATTGTCTGGGGCACCTAGCTAGAGTGGCTGCCGCTTAACGTAGCTTTTTGCGGATGTAGTCGAGGATCAGCCCGCCGAGGACGGTACCGATTGTTCCGCCGACTGCAGTCACGCCGAGCAGGATAAAAATCTCCACGATAATCACCTCCCTCCTCCAGCGTAAGCTTACCGCCGTTAGAGGTGCGGCATCGGCGCGATTATAGCAAAAGTAATTCTGGCGTTCAATATTTGACAAGCTAGGGCGAGTGTGCTAGATTGACGGCGATAAGATAAGAAGTTTCAACATTGGCTATCACAAACGAGCCCCCGCACAGCGTGAGGAACTGTACGGGGGTTTCGTCGTGCCATAACCGGTTGAGGAATCCGATTAGAGGGCGGGAAAAAGATTAACGACGCCTGCTACGATTTCCGAACAACCAGTCGTAGATGTAACTGCCCAAAACCTTAGACAGCACGTCCCAGACCAGCGATAAGATAGTTTCTAACATCGGCTATCACCTCCTCTCCGAAGAAGTTCTGCCTAAGTTCGAGGAGTTGTAGCATCGGCGGGATTATATCATGACGTTTTCAAGCGTTCAATGTGATTGGGCGTCGAAGAATTCTTTCAAGGCTTGGGCGGCGGCGCGTGTCATACTCGGCACGGCGGATAGTTCATCGACAGTCGCCGCTTTTATCTTGTCGAGCGAGCCGAAGTGTTTAAAAAGTTCAGCCCGCCGCTTAGAGCCAATGCCTGCCACGTTGTCGAGTGCGGATTTCAAATTGCGTTTGCGTCTAAGGCTTCTGTGATAGGTTATGGCGAAGCGGTGAGCCTCGTCGCGGATACGTTGCATGAGCTTAAGGGCTTGGCTGTCGCGTGGCAGTTCGACGGGGATTGATGAGCCTTCGACGAAGATTAATTCAAACTGCTTAGCAAGCCCGACGACCGGGACGCTGTGACCTGCGCCGCGAATAATTTCAAGTGCGGAGCTAAGTTGCCCTTGCCCGCCGTCGATAACGATTAAATCGGGGAGATTATCCGTTGCCCCGTAGCGGCGGCTGGTAACTTCGCGCATAGACAAAAAATCATCGGGCTTGCCTTCGGTCGAACGGATTTTATAGCGGCGATAACTTTTTTTATCGGGCGAGCCGTCCACGAACACGACCATAGAGGCGACAGTTTCCGCGCCTTGAATGTGGGAAATGTCAAAGCACTCCATGCGTCGGGGCAGTCGCGGAAGGTTCAGGAAGGTTTTCAACTCCTCGACTGCGCCGAGCGTCTTAGCGTCCTTTAGTTGCCGCCGCCGTGATTCCTCCGCCAAAAATTTTTCCGCGTTCTCGATTGCCATTTCGACTAGCGAACGTTTGACGCCGCGTTTAGGTTCAATTAACTTCACGCCGAGCCATTCGCTTAGTATTTTCAAATCGTCGTCGGGCAAGGTTATCGGCAACAAAATTTCTGCGGCGGACAGTTGCGCCCGTGAATAGTACTGCTTGATAAACTCCATGACAATCTGCGCGTCGGGTTCATCGTCGGTGCCGCTTAGCAAAAAACTTTCGCGCCCTGTGACTTTGCCTTCACGCACGAAAAATATTTGCGCACAGGTCTGACCTTCAAGACGTGCCAAACCAATCGCATCAACGTCGCCCGTATCAGTTACGATTTTTTGTTTCTCAGTGACCTTGCGGACTGCCGCTAGCACGTCGCGGAGCCTAGCTGCTTTCTCGAAATCCAAAGCTTCGGCGGCGGCGTTCATTTGCGCGGCAAGTTCGCGTTCAACTTGGGCAGTGCGCCCCTCCAAAAATTTTTCGGCGGCATGAACGAGGCGCAAATAATCTTCGCGGGGAACTTTCCCTGCACACGGCGCAAGGCAGCGTTTGATATGAAACTCCAGACACGGACGCTTAGCGAAGGTCTTGCACGTCCTAAGCGGGAAAATTTTCCTGAGCAGGGCGAGCGTCTCTTTGACGGCAAGTCCGCTCGTATATGGTCCAAAGTATCGCGAGCCGTCGTGGACAATGCGCCGCGTCAAAATGATTCGCGGGAAGTCGTCAGCAGTCACACGCAGATAAGGATAGCTCTTGTCGTCTTTAAGGCTGATGTTGTAGCGTGGGCGGTGTTGTTTAATCAAATTGCATTCGAGGATAAGAGCTTCGACTTCGCTGGCGGTGATAATCGTCTCGAAGTCGGCAATTCTGGCGACCATAGCTTTGACTTTGGCGGAATGATTCTTGTTGGCTTGAAAGTATTGGCGAACACGATTTTTTAGCACGCGAGCCTTGCCGACGTAAATAATCTTGCCGCGAGCGTCGCGCATGAGATATACGCCGGGCGAATCGGGCAAGGTCTTTAGTTTGTCTTGAATGTCCATTGCAGTTCCTCCTTGAAAAGAATTCGGGCGTATGATATATTTCGGCGCGGCAGTTCGGTAAGTCGGCTCTCCTCTCGCATGAGAGGGGGGGATGTCATGGACAAAAACGATTGGCTCAACCTGATTCTCAACATTATTCAAACTATCCTGGCATTGCTCACGCACCTGAAGTAATTTAGGAACGAAAAAAGCCGCATCTGCGGACGCGACCTTCTTCAAACCAGTATTTACTAACGAGAGGCGTCGCCGTTCCCATTACACCGACTGCCTTTAAAGTTGATGTCTTGCTTACGAAAAAAACTTATCATAAATCCTATTGCTTGTCAATAATGGGAGGTAAGCTGATGATTAGAGTTTATACGGACGGCTCGTGCTTAGGAAATCCTGGTGCGGGTGGTTGGGCGGCAGTCATAGTCGACGAACGAAATCACCGCGAAGAAATATTTGGCGGCACGGAACACACAACGAACAATCGCATGGAGCTGACGGCGGCGATAAAGGCTTTGGAAAAAATTTCGGTGGGCGCAAGCGTCGAATTTTTCACGGATAGCAACTACCTTAAGAACACTTTTACAAATGGTTGGCTCGTCAAGTGGAAAGCTAACGGCTGGAACAGCGGCAGGGTTCTCAATCAAGACTTGTGGCAGAAGCTTGACTCTTTGGTCTCGACACGCGTCGTTAAGTTTAATTGGGTCAAAGGTCACGCGGGTAATTATTTCAACGAACGATGCGACGAGCTTGCACACTCGACAGCACAGAAGTTTCAACGCGGCGTGCTTAAAGACCCTATCGAACGCGGCACCGAGACTCCACCGCCGATGACTGAAACTATTCGGCGTGGTCAGCTGAGCCTGTTTGACTTATAAGCAATCAGAAGACTCCCAACGTCTTGAATAAAAGTATCCAGCAAAATATCGTAAAGCACGACAAACCCGAAGTAAAAACTACGCAATTTGCCGCAAGCTCCGAATCGCCGCCCATCTGTTGAGCCATTGCAAACGATACGACTGCACACGGCGAGGCGAAGATTGCAATTAACGTTACGAACTCAATCCCCGTGAAGCCGAAGACAAATGCCGCCGTCGATAACATAACTGCGGGCACGAGGATTAATCGTCCGAAGACCGCGCCGAGTAATTGCTTTCTATGTTCGTGAGTGGCACCGAGTCTGAACGACGCGCCTAAGATTATCAGTGCAACGGGAGTAGTCGCCGCTGAGATTTGCCCGATTGGTTTAAGAACGGGTTTAGGGACTTCGACGCCGAGGATTAGGAGCGTCGCGCCCGCTATGCCGCCGAGTATCATCGGATTCTTGAAAATGTCTTTGAGTATCGGCAGGAGCGCGAACTTCCCGTTGCGGAACGTCTCAAGCGCGAACACCGCCAGGACATTATACATCGGCACGATAACCGCAATCATCATCGTCGATACGGCAATATTCTCATCGCCGAAAATGTTCGCGACAATCGGCACACCCATTAAGACGAAGTTGCTCCGGAAGATTGCTTGCACGAGGACGCCGCGCCGCTTGTTATCTGGTTCGATTCGTGGGATAATCAGCATGAGCAGGAAAAAAATTATCAGCACGCCGCACGCCCCGAAAAGCATCAGCCTAGGTCGAAAGCTCGTTGCAAGCTCCGTAGTGTAAATCGAGTGGAACATCATGCAACAGAAGAATACGCGGAAGACCATTCGATTCATATGGTTAAGCTCTTCATCGGTCAGCCACTTCTGAAACTTCACGAAGGCACCGATTGCCATTAAGCAGAACATCGGGACGACTGCGCTGACTGCTACGATAAAATTGCTGAACATAAACTTCAACTCCTCGACGCAATTTTATCACGCCGATTGTTAATCGCAAGGAGGAATTATCATGGAGAAAACTTTGGTACTTATCAAGCCCGACGCCTTCAGCAAGAATCATTCGGGCGACATCATCAAGCTTTACGAGGACGCGGGCTTTAAAGTCGTCGCGGCTAAGGTAATGCGTATGACACCCGAACTAGCCGCTAAACATTACGTCGAACACATCGGACGCCCTTACTACTCCGCGTTAGTCGAGTTCATGACGAGTGCGCCACTTATGGCTCTGGTCTTGGCGGGCGACGACGTGATTAAACGTGTTCGCGAACTCAACGGGGCGACTAATCCCGCTGAAGCCGCCAAAGGCACCGTCCGCAAACTTTACGCTGAAGACAAAACTAAAAACGCCGTGCACGCCTCTGACAGCGAGGCTAGCGCGGCGCGAGAGATTCCGATTTTCTTTAGCGCGTGTGAAATGTTCGATTGATTACTTGACGGCGTAGACGGCGAACAACGGCACCGAATCATAGCCGCAACGATTATCCCTCTGGACAATGTGCGATATATTTTCGTCGAGGCGAACGGAGAAATTTAATCCTTCCAAAAATCCGGCGTCCCAATGCGGGCGGCGTCTTGTGCTTATCGTCAAGGAATTTTTAATTGCGTCGCACTCCGTCAGGTCGCGAGCCTTGCCCTTAGCACACGCAAAAAAATTTTTGTCGCCGTAGTCCGAGTCGAAATTCATCAGCACGCCGCCGACTTTCAAGACGCGCCGCCATTCACGATAAGCCGCTTTGACATCGGGGAGTGTCCACGTCAAATTTCTGGTTACAATCGCGTCAAAGGTTTCGTCGTCAAAGTCGAGAGCTTGCGCGTTCATACGTTTGAAGTCTGCAGAGAGTTTCAGCTCGTGCAGATTTTTTTTTGCCTCGCCGAGCATCTTAGCCGACATGTCGACGCCGATAACCTTATGACCGAGCCTAGAGAGAATCGCCGCGAAAAATCCTGCGCCCGTGCCCACGTCGAGAACTTTTAACTTGCCGTCGGGTAAATTCTTTTTGAAGAGACTTCGCCAAGCCACTCCGTCCACGCCGTCAAGCTCAAGCCTGCGAACTTTGCTTAAGGCTCCGCTCCTTGAGTCCCAATAGTTTTCAATCCGCCGATTAAGTTTCTCCATCAAAGATCCTCCTTTGCAAAGAAATTGGACGCCATTAGCTGTTTAGTAAAAGGTGACCGCGCCTCGTGAATGATTTGTTCGGGTGTGCCCTCCTCGACGACCTTGCCTAGGTGCAGGACAATCACGCGGTCGGCGAGCCGTGGCAGTAAGGCTAAGTCGTGGGTGATGAACAGGCAAGCGATATTTTTCTCCACGCAGAATCTTTTCAATAGCACGACGACTTGAGCTTGAATCGTCACGTCAAGCGCGCTGGTTGCCTCGTCGCAGATTAAAAGCTTCGGATTTATCGAAATCGCTCGTGCAATCGCTGCCCGCTGACATTCGCCGCCGCTGACTTCTCGCGGATAACGTTCAGCATAAGCGGCAGGCAAGCCGACTTGCTCCAATAAATCTCCGACATTAGCATTGATTTTAAAGTTTTTAAGCGGTTCGGCAATGCTTGCGCCCAAAGTCCGTCGCGGATTGAATGAGTCTTCGGGCGTCTGGAAAATCATCTGCATATTGCGGTAGAAGTCGTTGCCCGTCGCGTGTGTGATGTCCTCGCCGCAAAGAAAAATCTTGCCGCCGTCGCTAGGGATAAGCCGTGCGATAATCTTCGCTAACGTCGATTTGCCACAGCCGCTTAAGCCCACAATCCCTAAGCACTCGCCCGCGTCAACAGTTAAGCTCACGTTGTCGAGTACAAGCTTATTTCCGAAAACTTTTTTGACGTGTTGAACTTCCAGAATCATAACCTTGGCACCGCCCTGATTAGTTCTTGCGTGTAAGGCTCGTGTGGTTCGTTGAAGATTTGCTCCCGCGTCCCGAATTCGACTGCTTGCCCTTTCCGCATGATTAAAATCCTGTCCGCCATGCGCCACGCAACCCCCATGTGATGAGTTACCATGACGATTGACACGCCGAGCCGCTCCCTAAGCTTTAACAGCTCTTTGGCGACGCTTACTTGCGTGACGGCGTCCAATGCGCTCGTTGGTTCGTCGGCTAGTAAAAGCTTTGGTTCAAGAATTGTCGCCGCCAATATCCCTGCACGTTGAGCCATGCCGCCCGATAATCGGAACGGGTACTCGTCCAAGACTTCGGGCGCAAGATTTATCTTCTGCATGAGGTCAACCGCCCGCGCTCGGAATTCTTCTTTGCTCCAATCGCGATGGGCTTTGACTGCCTCAAATATCTGTTCGCCTATCGTGCGTATAGGACAGAACGACGCGCCTGCATTTTGAAAGATAAAGCCGATTGCCTCGCCCGAAAGTTTTCGCCGCTGTCCGTCAGACAAAACAGTAATCTCTTTGCCGTCGAAGAAAATCTGCCCGTCGTAAATCGCGCCGCCTTTGCCGAGCAAGCCACCAATCGCTTTAAGTATTGTCGACTTGCCGGAGCCGGACTCGCCCGCGATAACCAAAATTTCGCCGCGCTTAACAGAAAAGCTCACGTCGTGAACAACTCGTTTCTTGCCGTAGACAACGACCAAATCCTCAACCGTCAGAATCATTTCTTATCAAGCTCCGGTCTAATCTCGTAATAATCGGAAGGGTGCGCCGTGAATCCTTCGACGTTTGGTTTCATGACAAAGGACATGCGCAAGTGCGACGCATAAATCAACGCGCAATCGTCTAAAACTTGTTGGCTCATCTTAATCACGAGCTCCGAACGTTTATCCGCACCGAAAGTGTTATGCAATTCGTCTTCGAGTTCGGCAATCTCCGAGCTGTTATAGAAGCCCGCGTTATCGACAGCACCGGGGACAATGTGGCTCGTGAAGTAGTATTCGCCGTCGCCGGTGGGAGCCGTCACGATTGCTTTAGAAAAAATATCGTAGTCGCCGCTCTTGAGGAACGTCTTGTAGTTGTCGGTGGCGTTTACGTTGAGCTTAACGCCGATAAGTTTCAAGTTAGCTTGCGCGGCTTCGGCGAGGAGCGGCAGTTCTTGACGGGAGGTGTAAGTTAGCCAACGAAGCTCAAGATTATGTCCGTCCTTGTCAACATAGCCGTCGCCGTCACTGTCAGACCAGCCCGCCTCCGCAAGAAGTTTCTTCGCGCCGTCGAGGTCGTAGGGGACTGCGTGAACCTTATAATCGCCGAAGGGCAAGTTTGCAGGGAAGGGACCGACTGCGGGTGTGCCGTTGCCGCTAAGAAGAACCTTCGTAAAGTTTTCCTTGTCAATCGCCATCGATATTGCGCGGCGGACGTTTACATCTTGCAGGGCGGGAGTTTTGAAATTGAATGCCGCTTGATAAATCCTGGACGTGTCGACCTGCGAAATTTTGTAGCCGTCGTTGAAAAGTTTCAGGCTCGAATAGGGCAAGCCTTGCACCGCGTCGAGTTCGCCGTTCTGCATAGACATAGTCAGCGTATCGCCGTCAGTAATGCTCTTGACTATGACTTTATCCATCTTCGGCTTGACGGCTCCCCAATAGTTTTCGTTCTTGACTAAATCAATCTGCGTGTCCGTGACTTTGACGGCTTTGTAAGGCCCCGTGCCCACGACGATATTATCATTAATGCCCGCGTCAACGTCGACAATGCAACCGTAAGGGTCGCTTAGGTAGTTCAAAAGCGCGGGTACCTTCTCGGCTGATTTAATCGTCACAAACTGCCCGTCGGCTTCAATCGAAGCAATCTTCAAATCGCGGGGGGCGCGGTCGTGATTGGCAATTAACGCGTCAAAACACTTCTTAACAGCCGCGCCGTCGACTTTTTTGCCATTGCTGAAGGTCGCCGCGTCATTAATCTTAATCTTAACGGTGAAGTCGTCGACCTGTTCAAAGCTTTCAGCGAGCCACGGTTCAAGCTCCATATGCTCATTGAACTTAAAAAGCGTCTCGCCGATACCGTAACGCAACGTCGACCAGCCGCTATAGCTCTCGTGGGGATTGGTGCCGGTGTTCTCCATTGCCACGCCATAAGCCACCGTGCCATAAGTAAAAGTTTTCTCGCCCGTTGAAGTCGTTTGCTCTCCGCCGCCGCAACCTGTCATCATCAAAGCCGCCGCGCAGAGTCCTGCCAATAATTTTTTCACGTCAATACCCCCAAGTCAAAAGTTTCCACGTGCCGTCGACGTAGCGTCCGAAGTACCACGACCAATTTTTATAATCGCTGTCATGATTCCACGCGGATATAGTTCCGTCATCGGGTGGCGAATGAAAATCCGAGTAGAAGACCATGCACGCCGTAAATTTTTTCTCGTAGCCGTGAGCCTCCGCAAGCTCGTTTATGTATTTGATATTCTCGGCGTTGTTGAATTCGTCGCCGCCGTATTGAATCTTAAGTGGCGTACATTTCCACTCGCGGAGCTTCTGATTAATCGTATCAATCGCAAATGTCGAATCCTCATAGCCAATCGCCTCAACGGGTGCAACCATCATCAACAGCATAACCAACGCCGTTAAAAACTTTCTCATGACTTGTCGCCTCCTTCGCACGAATTATAAATTGCCGCCGCAAAAAAAATAAGCCCCATACAGGGGATATGAGCTTGACAAACCCGAGAACGGGGACAATTCGCATTCCGCGCAGGTACTCCCACTTCTTGGCCTCAGTTATCCACGTAGCTTCTGCAATTTTCTTGGGCGCGATAATCAACGGCTTCGACACCTCCTACCGATTATACCTAAGCTCTTGCAAGGCAGTCTGCGTTATAACCGTCTTGCCAAGCCCCATGTCCCAGAAAAGCCCTATAGACGAATTGCGGACCATGCTATCGATGCAGTACTGCTGATACGGATACGGGTTAAATTTCATTGTGCGTCACCCCCTTTAGGAATCTTAGCAAAGTTATTATCAGAAAATCGTTTTCGGCGGCAAATATCAAATTGTTTACAGTAATTGGAATTAATGCGTCGACGCCTCGCCTTGACAACCAAGAGCAAACTCGACGACTTTATCACGTTGTCTTAAAACGTATTCAGGATTGCCTTCCGATATTTTTTCAATCTGTACAACGAACAAACGAACAGCAAATTAAAAAATCCCCCATATAACTTGGAGGATGATTTTTTTGCGCGAGACTTATTTAAGTAAACCGTCCTGAAGTTTTTCGTTAAGGTATCGATAGTATTCAAAATTCGTGACGGCAACTTCATTGCGGATATTCGCGAAACCGGGCTGAATATAAGCTTCAAAGATTTTCAACTCGTAATCGTCGTTGTTCCTCTGAATGCAAACATCAAGCCCCATGTCGAAAACAGTATCCGCGAGGAACGATTGATAGTATTCGGGGAAGGTGCAACCCAAGTCCATGAGCCTATCGCAAAGAGTCTTCCAATTCTTGCCGAACTCCGCTTGGAGGAAGTCTTCAAAGTCCATCGTGTAGCTTATCGTCGGGACGAGGTCTCTTTGTCTGCCGATTTGCGGATAGGGAAAGACTTTAACCTTACCTTCTGCGCCACGCCGTGTATGCAATCTTATTGCAAACGGATTGCCCTGACGAGTCCGCGAGATGCAATAGGGTTGCGCAAGGTAATTCTTCTGGCTGAAATTCTCTTCGTAAAACTTTAACAGTTGTTCGACGCTCTTTAAATTAACCGTTTCGTCGTTGAAGGTCGCGACGTACTTTCCGTTATCGAAGTTTATCCTTGCCATGCCTTTGCTACCTGCGCCAGTTGCTGGCTTCAAAATAACGTCGTCATGATATTTATCAAGCGACGATAAGAGATGACTGAACTCGTCAACAATTTGCGTCTCGACCAAAAAATTTTTAAAATGTTCGTCCTTAGAGAGCGTCTCATAGAAGGCTTGCCGCTTAATTCCACTCACTGGACGAATCAGATAGCTGTGCTGTTTAAGTCGTTCCATGATGTCGGCAGTCTCGCCGCGGAAATAAGTTATGTCATTGTCGATAATCCGAGGCAATGGGGCGACCTTCTCGACCTTAGAATTGTTTTCGAGTACAAGAGCTTTAACCGTCTTATTCTTAAACTCTATATCCGCTGGCGTAAAGAATAGTAGCTCAATATTGAAGTGCTTAGCCATGCAGAACAGCGGATAACGCGGATTGGACAGTTCCCAGAAATTACAGGTGCCTTTCTTCATGACGCCGACTTGCAACGGAGGATTTTCTTGCGTTAAAGGTTGCGGCGGACGTTCAGGTAGGTCTGATTCGATTGTTATGCGCACGGAGCCAACTTGAATTACTCGGCGAGTCGTCTGTTCGGGCTTAAGTTCTTCGACTGTCGGTTGAGGTTCCTTAACGGGCTGAGCAATCTCTTTGGCGGGCTGAACTTCTTTAGCAGGCTCCTCAAAGCTGACGGAGTTAATTTCAATGCTCTTGCCCTTAAGATACGCGGCATAGGCAAGGAAGCCCGATAAGGTGTGTTGCACGTCGTCAATACGCACGCGGAAGGAGTCATCGCGAACAAAGAAGCTATCTAAGATGCGTGCGGGGTTTTTGAAATACATCGCCACTTCAGGAAAGAAGTAGGCGTCTAACAACTGGTCTGCGCGGAACTTCACCGTTGAATAAAAAGTCTTCTCGTCCACACGTTCCCAAAGAGATTTCATTTCGGGTAAGGATTTCATGCGCCCAATCATTTTCGTCGTCGCCATGATTTGTTCTAACCTTATCGGGCTGTTTGCGTAGGCGTTGACCATCTTTGGCATATAGGGCAACATGTTATTAAGTCCAAGCTCAAAATACTTTGCTTCAGGACGATAAATCGTGAACTCGTTGGCGGCGTAGGCGAGCCAGTGATCGTAGTTCTTCCAATACTCCGTCTTGATGAAGTAATCAAGTATGCGTTCGCACGATTCGAGAATCTCTGGAGCTTTGGTTATGGCGTAAAGGCGCAACAAGCCGTAGATAGCTTCGCCGTCATAGAAGGGAACGGCAAAATCTTTTCGCACGGAGAAATCTTTTATGTTCAAGGCGTGAATGAACGCCCCGTCCGCCTTTTGCACGGAAAAGATGCTACGGGCAATCGAATTCATCAGAGGGATATATTTCTTTGTGCCAGTCGCGGTCGTCCATTTAGTCAAAGCCAACAACGCAAGACCACTCATGCCGACAGTCGTCCTTCTGCCGTCGTTAAAATAAGCAATGTCCTCGCCGTCGGGAGTTTTACGGTAGACGATGTAATTGTTTATCGCATACGTCAAGCCGCGTTCGATTGCCGCGCCGAGATAGTCCTTGTCGTCGCCGTCTTCACTCACGGCATAAACTTCCGCCATAGCGAACAGCGAACCCAAATGACGATGAATGTTGTAGCCCTCAATCACTTCATCATTGCAAGGATAAAAGCCGTAAACAAAAAGCCCGTCGTCCATGCATTGAGCCGCAAGATATTTCGCTGCCGCTTTCGACAGGTCGATAAAAAGTTCCGGCTCGTCTTGATTAAGTTCTCGTCTGTCCACAACGTCGCCCTTGCCCGTCAGCTTTAAAGGCTCCGTCATTCCATCTTGAATAAAGATTGCTGACGTGTTGAACAGTTCAATCTTGTCCTTGCGATTCATCCTCGGAAAACCACGACCAAAGCGTTGCAGGCAATAAGCGTCTGCCTTCTTCGGTTGGAACTCGCACTTAGTCTTTTCCGGTTCAAAGGCGTAAAGAATTGAATTAGCGTTAAGCTCCTGTTCCGTGAACGCTAGCTTATAATCTTTGTCGAGGGCTAATCCCTGCCTGAACCAGCCGCGCTTTCTGCCTTTTAGCTTGTCGAGATATTCCGTCCATGTCATGCTTGCCGTAGACGTTACCCAATCCGCACGCAAAACGATTGGTTGCTCCTTGCCGGCGAAGGCTTTTTCCAACAAAGCCATGACTGCTTCCCAAGCTTGCTCTGGTGTGTTACGGACGGCATGACGCACTACGGCTCGTTCCTTCAGCGTCGAGGCGGAAATGAACAATCGACACGGCTTAGCTCCAGCGAATGATTCTATAAAAGCTGGATAAATTTTCTCGGATAATTCTTTTAAAGCCAAACAGACCATCTCCTTAATAAAAAATTTTTTTCATACTAACTGCGCCGCCGTTGCTTGTCAAGTTAAACAAAATGATTGAGCATGTCGCCAACCGAATCAAAAACCTCCGACGCCTCGCGCTTAACGAAATCTTTTGCGCTGTAGACCGTGTAGCCGCCGAAATGTCGTATCATAGGCAAATCGTTCGACTCGTCGCCGATAACAAAAACTCTCGCGCCTTGCCAATTCATGACGCGCAACAGACTTTCCACGCCTTGAGCCTTATTTATGCCCGCCGCCACGATGTCAAGGCTGTGAGTGTTCTTTTGAGCGTAAATCTCCGCGCCGTACTTCCGATTGATAATTTCCGCCGCCTGCGCGGTGTCTTCGGGCGTCGTGAAGTCCAATGCCAGCTGATTTATCTTCTTCGGCAGCGTGGCGACTTGTTCATCATTAATTTTCGTCAAAGCGAACGACCATTTATCATATTCGCGAAACATCCACGATTGCTCGTTCGTCCGGCAATAAAATACCTCGTCCGCCGCCTCAAACGCAAAATGCAAGCTTTTATTCGCGCACGGCTCGTTCATCAGCTCTAACAAAACTTTTCGCGGGACTTCCGTCTCAAAAATGACTTTGCCCGCCTTATCGTGAATTATCGCCCCATTACAGCAAATCGCGAAGTCAACTTCCAATTTAAACTCCTCAAGGTGCCTCTCAAGCATGACAAACGAACGCCCCGTCACTATTCCGAATTTATTGCCCGCCGCTCGCCAATTTTTTATCGCCCAAAGCTCGTCAGCGGGTATTTTTAAATTTCTGTACAACGTGCCGTCAAAATCAGTCGCCGCTACCTTAAATTTCATAAATTACTGCCTCCGTCGCCCGCAAATAGTTTTTCTCGTCAGGATAATTGCCCAAAATCTTTTTCCCGCCCGAAATCGGCAATTTAACGTCGTGCGTCGTGAAATTTACCGCAACTGTTATCGTCTTGCCGCCGAACGTCCGCTTGAAGATGTAAAGCTCCTCATTTTCCGGATAAAGTTCCTCGTACTCGCCGCGAAGTAAAATTTCACTCGAATTACGCAATTTGCTGAGCTTCCGATAGTAATTCAACACCGAGTCGGCGTCCCGCTCCTCAACCTCGACATTGCAACGCTTAAAATCCTCGTGCACAGGCAACCACGGCTTGCCACTCGTGAAGCCCGCGTTTTTTGTCGAATTCCACTGCATCGGCGTTCGCGCATTGTCCCGACTGAACTTTTGCGCAAATCTTAACGCCTCTTTATCAGTCAATCCGTCCGCTCGCGCCAAATTATAATTGCCCCGCGTCGATATGTCATCAAAATCATCAATCGAATCAAATTTTGCGTTCCCGAAGCCTAATTCCTCGCCTTGATAGATAAACGGCGTCCCGCGCAGGGTAAAAAGTATCGTCGCTAACGCCTTCGCCGCCAAAATTTTATCCGCGCCGCTTGGGAAAAACGTATCTATCGAACGCGGGCGGTCGTGATTCTCAAAATATATCGGATACCAACTATCACGCGTCGCAATCTGGCTTTCCGTCAAAGTTTTTTTCCACTCGCTCAATTTATACAGCCGCGCACGGTGCCAAATCTCTATCCCATTACTAAACATAATATTAACGTGGCTGAACTCGAATAGCGTATTAAAAACTCCATTGTCGCCGACCCACGCGCTTAAATCGTCCGGTTTTACCCCATTTGCCTCCGCTACCATGAATATATCCTTCCATGCGAAGACTTTTTCCTTAAATTCGCGCAGATAATCTAAAATGCCAGGAGTCGCCGCCGTCATGTTGTGAATCGAACTTAAGCCGTCCTCCGAATCAACTTTCCCGTCCAAAAACTCGTTCGGCTTCTTAATATAAACAATCGCGTCGATACGAAAGCCGCTTGCGCCCTTTTTTAACCAAAAATTCGCCGCGTCATACAATGCTTGACGAACTTCGGGATTTTCCCAATTTAAATCCGGCTGAGCCTTCGCGAACGTGTGCAAATAATATTGTTGCCGCTCCTCGCACCATTCCCAAGCACTTCCGCCAAAAATCGAACGCCAATTATTTTTTTCATCGCGCCAAATATACCAATCGGATTTCGGATTATTTCTACTAGATTTCGACTCCAAAAACCATTTATGTTGGTCAGACGTGTGATTAAATACCAAATCAACGATAATTTTAATGTCGCGGGCGCGTGATTCGGCAATTAATTCGTCAAAATCGTCCATCGTGCCGAATTTCTGGTCAATGTCAGTGTAATTAGCAATGTCATAGCCATTATCGACCATTGGCGAGACGTAAAACGGCGTCAACCAGATTGCTCCTACGCCTAAACTCTTAATATAGTCCAATTTTTGAGTAACGCCACGCAAATCGCCAGTGCCGGTGCCGTTCGTGTCCAAAAAACTCTTCGGATAGATTTGATAGATAGATTTTTTCTGCCACCAACGCAAATTTTCTGCTCCGAACGCGATAACCGGTGAAAAATAAGTTGCCGCCGTCATTGCAATCGCTCCTTTGATAAAAGTCCTCCTATTCATAAAAAAACCTCCTTGCGGAGGATTTTAACTTATTCAAAAGGTCTTGACAATGATTTTAGTGCCGATAGGGAAAATTTTATAAAGCTCGTAGGTTTTGCCGTCCAAAATGATAGTAAGTTGGGTACCTTTGCCGGTTCGCAGTTCCAAATCGTGAAATTTTCTATTCATATCGAAGATAAACCAGTTTCCGTCGCGATGAAAGGTTCCGTCCGCCGCGTCGAATGGCAATCCGACGCCTTGAGACTGATATTTTGTTTTGACGAGGACGAATTCGCCGTTTTTAAGTTCAAGTTCCTCTATGACGGGCGTTTTTTGCACTGAGTGGATAAATTTAATGGTGACAGGAAGATTTTCTCTGGAATTTATGACTGCGACGGCGTGATTATCAGTTCCGACGAAAATTTTAGGCTGATGAGTGATTGTAAGCAAACAAATCGACGCGAGAACGGCTAAAAAGATATTTTTCATGATTGAGAGCCTCCGAAAAGAAATTTAGGAAGATTATAGCACGAAAACGGATTTGAGAATGAAATTTTCGTTTCAAAAAGTGTTTTGGAAGCCTCAAAACGAAAATTATCATAAATGATAATTTTGCCCTGTAAAAAATGGCGTTGTAATGCGGGATTTTGGCTACCCTAAAAAAACGCCCTAAATTTTGGTGGATTCTTGGTTTGCTTGAGAAATTCTCATAAATGATAATTTTACGATTGACAAGAAGTTAGCTTGCAAAGGCGGGAAAAGGTGCTACAATCTGCGCGGTGATTAAATTGTTTGAATATGAATTCATGCGCAACGCCCTAATCGCAGTCCTATTGGTTACGCCGCTGTTCGGATTGCTGTCGACGATGGTCGTCTCGAATCGAATGGCGTTTTTTTCGGACTCGTTAGGGCACGGGGCATTCACGGGGATAGCAATCGGGGCGTTAATCGGCGTCGGCTCGGAAATTTTCGGGTTGCTAGGATTTTCGATAGGCTTTGCCCTGCTGATAACGTACATAAAGAACAAGACGCACGCGGGAGCCGATACGGTGATTGGGGTATTCAGTTCAACGGCGATAGCATTAGGGCTAATGTTGATGTCGGCGGGCGGGCAGTTCAATAAATTTTCGCGATTCCTAATCGGCGACTTGCTAAGCATCACGCAAGAAGATTTAATCGGGCTGATGATAATTTTTTTAGTCGTTTTGATGAGTTGGGCGTTGCTGTTCAATCGGCTACTGATAATTTCGGTGAATCAGACGCTAGCACGCAGTCGCGGGATAAAAACTCAAGCCGTCGAGTCGATATTTGCGGTGATGTTGGCGGTCGTGGTGGCATTAAGTATTCAATGGGTCGGAATTTTGATAATCAACGCGCTATTAGTGTTACCGGCGGCGGCAAGTCGCAACGTGACTAATTCTGTTAAAAGCTATCACGTTTTGAGCGTAATAATTGCGTTGAGTTCTGGCTTGGCGGGATTAATCACGGCTTACGAGATAAATTCGGCGGCGGGAGCAACAATTGTAGTATTTGCGGCGGTAATTTACTTTTTAACCTTGATATTGAAGCCGCGATTCATAAAGTAGGAGGCATTTTGATTGAAAAGGGGCTTAGCGTTAATATTTGTAGGGTTAGCGGGAATTTTATGGGCGAGTTCGGGCGTAGCGGTGCAAGATTTCTTTTCGCACTCTGAAAAGTCCGCAATGGAGCTAACGAATATCAGAATGTGCGTAGCGGGCTTGATTTTAATAATAATGGCGGCGCGGAGGAAAAATTTTTGGTTATCGGTAAAAAAATTGAATGACAGCCCGAAATTATAGTTAGACGTGACAATTTATAGGAGGATTTCGATTGAACAGGGGCTTAGCGTTAATATTCGTAGGATTAGCGGGAATTTTATGGGCGAGTTCGGGCGTAGCGGTGCAAGATTTCTTTTCACACTCGGAAAAGTCGCCAATGGAGCTAACAAATATCCGAATGTGCGTAGCGGGCTTGATTTTAATAATAATGGCGGCTCGGCGGAAAAATTTCCGCTTATCGGCAAAAAAATTGAATGAGAGCCCGAAATTATGGTTGGACGTGACGATTTACGGCGTGATAGGCGTAATGTTCATGCAATTTACGTATTTTGCGGGGATTTCAATCGGCGGAGCGGCGGCAACGACTGTAATTTGTTACGCGTGCCCTGCGATGGTAGTTTTATGGGAAAGTTGCTATCACAGACGATTTCCGAAGCTCGGCGAGGTATTAGCGGTGATTTTAGCGATGAGCGGAGTATTTTTGCTCGTGACGGGCGGAAATCCTACTAAATTGCTCGTTCCAATGGGTTGCGTGGTCTGGAGCCTTCTAAGCGGGGCGGCATTTGCCTTCAGCGCGATATATCCAAAGCATTTATTTGCAAAAAAAATAGACCCGTACTTTTTGACGGGTGTTGGAATGTTTATCGGCGGGCTGTCGACGTTTCTATTGATTGACGATTGGAATTGGCTACCATTCCTTGCGGCGGACGTTCTCTTTGACGTGAGCTGGATAATCATCTTTGGGACGATTGGTGCGTTCCTTAGTTTCAACGCGGGCTTGAGGTTCCTAACGCCAGAGGAAGCATCAATCACGGTGACAACCGAGCCAGCGGCGTCAGTAATCATCAGTTGGATAATCTTCGGGACGGCGTTTGGTTTGATCGAGTCGTTCGGGATAATCTTAGTCCTTCTTGCAATCGTCATACCGTCCATCGTCAAGCAATGAATTATTTCTCCCAAAGCAGAGCAACAGTCACGCCCTTAAACGCGGTCTTCGGCAAGGCAAAGCGTGCCTCTTCCACGCAACAAAGTGCCGCCGCCTCACAGACATTGCCCACGCCCACCGAACGCGTAACGAACTTTGACTCGTCGAGTTGATACTCGTCGATTTTTTTTTGCAGTTCCGTTGGCGAGAAGAATTTTATTTCAAGCCCCATGACCTCCGCCAATGATACCAGCCCGGCTTCGTCCTTCTTGAGGTCGACGCTTGCCAAGAGTTTCACGCGTTCAATCGGCTGATGAATCATTGCGCACGCCCGCTGAATTGCCTCGAAAATTTTTAGCGAAGACGTTCCCCGCCTGCAACCAACGCCCGCGATTAGGTTCTGCGGAATAAGATTCAAGCGCACATCGCCCGCCGTCACGAAGACATCTTCGCCACGAAGGATTGCCGCATTAATCGCCTTGATTAGCTCTTTAGGTTCTGGAAGGAGTCCTAGCCGTGATACAATCGCGTCGACTGCGAATTTGCCTTCAACGTCTGTTGCCGTCGTGATAACTGGATTCGCGTCAATCGCCGAAGCAATCTCAACCGCAAGTTCATTCGCCCGCCCGACGTGCCCGCTTAAAAGGCTGATGACATTATGCCCGCTCTCGTCAATGACTAAGACCGCTGGATCGCTGAGCTTGCTTACAATGTGCGGCGCAATCATTCTTACGGCAATCCCCGCCGCGCAGATAAAGATAAGTCCGTCGAACTTGCCGAAAATCCCGGTGACTAGGTCGGCAAGCTTATTAAAGTTCTTTCCCTTGGCAAAAGTCTGTCCGCCGACTTTAGATGAAATTTTCTCGGCAAGCCGTGCGCCCTTCGCCGTCAATGATATAATTGCTGTTCTCAATTTACTTTTTCGCCTGCCTGAAGAACATATGACTAAACATTGGTGAATACAGATTGGACTTTTGATAACTCTTGGAATTCAAACAATGCCCGACGACAATCATAGCCGTGCGGTCAATCTTCGCCTCTTTGACTTGCTCGACGATTGTATCAAGGCGTCCACGGATAATTTTTTCTTCGCCCGGCCACGACGCTTTATAAACTACGGCAACAGGCGTTGAGGACTTGAAACCTGCTGACATGAGGTCTTGTTTTATCTCTGGCAACAGATTGACTGATAGGAATATGCAAAGCGTCGTTTGATGTTGCGCGAGCTTCTTGAGTGATTCCGAATCAGGCACTGGAGTTCGTCCGCCGCGTCGTGTGATTATGACCGTTTGAGTTACACTCGGCAATGTGTATTCTTGCTTGAGAGCCGCCGCCGCCGCAAGGAACGAACTTACCCCCGGTGTTACGTCGAATTCTATTCCACGTTCTTTCATTGCGTCCATTTGTTCTTGCGTCGCGCCATAAATCGACGGGTCGCCCGTGTGCAGTCGGACGGTCGTCTTGCCCGCCTTCTCCGCCAGCGTGATGACGTGGAGGATCTCTTCAAGCATCATCTGCGCGGAGTTATAAATTTCGGCTTCGGGCTTGCAATATCTTAGAATTTCTTCGTTGACGAGTGAGCCAGCAAAAATCACAACGTCAGCCTCGCTAAGGAGCCTCTGCCCTTTGACTGTAATTAGTTCTGGATCTCCCGGTCCCGCTCCGACTATATGAACCATTGCCTATACCACCTTTACAAAAAAATTTCCTGCGCACAGCAATTTTATCACGCGGCGAAGATTCAAGCAACGCGCCAAAAAAATTTTTGCCTTTCAGGAAAAAAATCTTGTATAGAAAAAAATTTTATGCTATCATGCGACAAAACAAACGAAGGGAAATTCTCGATTCAAGGAAGGGTGAAACAAAATGGCTATGACAGTGGGCGGCGTGAATTCTTACGTAAGCAATTACAACAGAATCAACAGCGCGACGCAGAAAACAACTCAAAGAATTTCGACGGGACAAAAGTTCCCAACTGCTTCGGCGGGCGCATCCGAATACGCGATAGCCGCTCGCCTAGTAAGCAATATCGGAGCGACGTCGCAATCGATAAGGAATACGCAAACTATCGGTTCGGCAATTAAAATTTCCGAGGGCGCGATAAACAATACTATTCATGGCTTGACGACGATTAAGGAACACCTTGTCAACGCGGCGAACGATGCGAATGAAACCTATGACCGCCAAGCAATTCAAAAAGAAATCAATCAAATTATCTCGCAAATCAATTCGAACGCTTACGTTGAATATAACGGCAAAAAACTCCTTGACGGTTCACAAAGCGGTTTAATGCTCGCGGGTATCGACGGTTATGAGAACTTCCAAGCAGGAGACATCCGTGCGGCAACTCTTGGTTTGACGGACGATCAAGGTAATGTTAAAATCGACGTGTCTACGCGTGAATCGGCTACTAATTCGTTGAAAATCGTTGACAGAGCCGCAACTGTTGCGGGAGATATTCTCGACGGTATGCATGTCTTAGGAGATTATGTTGTTGACGGCTTTACATTTGAAACAATAGATCCTGCCCTTGACGAAGCAACGACTCAGGGCGCACAGCTCCAGCGTCTCGAATTCCAAGAAGCAAATTATGCGACAATGGAAGAAAATCAGCTCGGTGCGTTATCTACTATAAGCGACGCCGATATTGCAAGACAAGTGGTGGAAATGCGCAATCAGCAGACTTTGGAACAATTCGCGCTCTTCGGAATGAAGATGTTTAACCAAAATCGTGCAAGTATCCAGAGCTTGTTACCTTAAAAAGCAAGGTCGCGCTTGCGGGCATAGTTCATCGGTAGAACGAGAGCTTCCCAAGCTTTAGAGGTGGGTTCGATTCCCATTGCCCGCTCCAATCGAAATTTCAAGAGACATGCTTAAGTGGCGTGTCTCTTTTAGCTTGCTTTTTTTGTAAAGCGTGATATAATCTGCGCGTATCGTTTCGGGGCGTAAGTTTCGGGATGAACGAGAAGAATTTTTTAAGTTGTAAGGAGATTTATCTACATGGCTTTTGAAGACAAAACCCTCGTGTGCAAGGACTGCGGCAAAGAATTCATCTTCAGTGCGGGCGAACAGGAATTCTATCATGAACGCGGCTTTGAGAATGAGCCCGTGCGGTGTCGTGAATGCCGCGACAAACGCAAACGCCATCGCGAAGGTGGCGAGCAACGGCAAATGTTTACTGTGACGTGCGCCGAATGCGGCAAGGAAACGGAAGTCCCTTTCGAGCCGAGAAACGACCGTCCGATTTACTGTCGCGATTGCTTCAACAAACATCGTCCTGCGCGGAGAGCTTAATTTTAATAAGATTTATCTGAACGAACCTTTTAAGCCTGAATTATTTCGGGCTTTATTTTTTTTTTGCGGCATGATAAACTGTGCAAAATGTTTTAAGGAGGAGTCCCCATGAAAATTGCAATGGCGAACGACCACGCTGGCACCGCGCTTAAGAATCAGATTAAAGCCTATCTCGAAGAGCAAGGGCACGAGGTTAAAGACTTCGGCACCTACGACGAGGAAGGTTGCGACCTGTCGGATTTCGTTTATCCTGCGGCTCTGGCGGTTGCTAAGGGCGAATGCGACCGCGGAATTTTCGTTGACGGCGTTGGCTACGGCTCGGCACTCATCGCCAATAAAATCTACGGCATTTATGCGGCGGTTTGTCAGGATCCATTCTGTGCGCAACTGTCCCGCGAGCACACCGATTCCAACGTCCTTTGCATTGGCGGAAAAATCATCGGCTCGGCTATCGCAATGGAAATCGTCAAAACGTGGTTGAAAACTGAACCTTTGACTGCCGAAAAATATCGCCGCCGCGTCAAGAAAGTCGCCGATATTAACAACAAACATTGCGTTCCCGTTAAGTAAGTTATCAACATAAGAATGTTTGCTCGCCTAAGTTAGGTAAATCAGATTGCAGAAAAAAGCACCCTACAAATTTTACAATGCGTTTGGGGGTGCTTTTGTATATCCTAAATGATAACAGTGATGCGTCACGACCTCCGCCACGACCTCCGCCACAACTACCGATTGATATACATGATGATTCAAGCTGGAAAGACAGAAAAAGCAAAACAGCATATCGAGACGCAAGAAATTTCCAATTACTACGACGAGGAAGTTGTTTTCGATGAAAAAAATACGCCGTACACATTTCGCGAAGGTTACGGATTAGGTAAAAAGATAATCCTTCGCCCGAAAAGTGATGAGATTTTCCAAAAAGTGATTAAGCCATTTAGGTTAGTAGAGGTGTATAATAAAAAAATAAAGGATGCAGATAAATGAACATACAAAACTGGCAAATATTAAAAACTGGAAGACGCAGGGACTTTGTAATCATCATTGCCATAACGTTAATTTTTCTTTTCGTGATAGCAATGAATGTTCGCTTGATATTCCGGATAACATCGACTCAAGCGGAAGATATTGGACAAATGCAATTAGAAGTTATACGCAATGACCTTCAAGGCGTAATTTCAACGGCGGAGAATACAATATCACAAGTGGCTTTGGAGTCGGAAAGATTATTAAAGTCCGGCATTTCGCAAGATGAGCTTAAGGAAATCTTTTACAAGAAAGTAGAAGAACAAAAGACTTTAACGGACGGCGTATGCTTTAACGTTTACATAACGGGCAAAGACTGGACGATAATTCCAAACTTCGATATGCCGCCAGAATATCACGCAACAGAGCGGCTCTGGTATAAGGGTGCGGAAGAAAATCCTAGCAAGATTTATATCACGGAACCTTATATAGACGCGATGACTGGCGAGATGTGTTTCACGATGTCTAAAATATTGCCTGACAATGAAACTGTCGTTGCTATCGACTTCAATTTTTCGGGCGTGCAAAAATCAATTCTTCAAATGAGTACGACAAGCGACCGCAAGGCATTAATAGTGACGAAAAGCGGCATGATTATCGGCTATACAAATATGAGCTTAGTAGGAGAAAAGATTTCAAGCAAATTGCCCGACTACGAAGACATTTTAAATCGTGTCATGCAGTCCGAAGGAAACGAGAGTTTCACGGCGCAATTAGACGGCAACGAAAATACAATTTTCAGTAGTAAGACAAATAACGGCTGGTACATGATTTTAAGCGTCGATAATTGGGCCTTTTATAAGGATAGCTACATTCAAATTATCTTCACAACGATTTTAAGTCTGCTGATGATGTTGGCGATAATTTTTTTCTACCTTAACGCCATGCGCAATGGTTTGCAGGCAGAAAACGCTTTGCAAGTCAAAGAAAAATTCTTATCGCGGCTAAGTCATGAACTGCGCGACCCCTTGCATAGAATTTTAGATGCTTCAAGCTTGGAAACAACAAAATTCAACGCCAACCCCGCCGATAAAGCCGCCGAAGTTCGCGAATCGGCTTTGAAACTCTCTGATATGCTCGATAATCTTTTTTCCTTCTCAACGATTGTTTCCAGTGACAAAAATAAGTTGGAGGCAGAAAAAATTTTTCAAAACAAGGAGCTATCCAAAGTTAGTCGCTACTCTCGAATCGGTGTCGTTG
The DNA here is from genome assembly GCA_014764605.1 of Quinella sp. 1Q5. Lineage (GTDB taxonomy): Bacteria > Bacillota > Negativicutes > Selenomonadales > Selenomonadaceae > Quinella. The sequence continues at coordinate 38,626 of JACXWG010000003.1, forward strand.
CCGTTTTAGTCGTCGCGATGATTTTGGCGTTTGGAATTTGCTTGACGACTACAATCAGCTGGGGCGATACCAAAATGAATCGCGAGGTTGATATTTACGATCATCAGCTTTCAAACTGGATTGAAAACCAACGCGGCACCTTGATGATGTTCGTTAATCTTTTGAGTGAGCACCCTGAACTTATGGACGATTATCCCTCTGCCGTGAAATTCTTAGACGACCTTGCTAAGCACTATCCTGAAATTTCCGTTTGCTATCTTGGCAATCCTTACAAAGAACACAATCTTATAATGAATAACGGCTGGCAAGGTCCGAGCGACTTTAAAGTTGAAACGCGCCCATGGTATATCGCTGCAGAAAGTTCCGTAAGCGGATTCGCCATTTCCGCGCCATATCTCGACGCGCAGACAGGGCTTTACTGTGTTACGATGTCGAAAATAGTTTGGGGCACAAAAGGAGACTTTGTCGGCATATTCGGCATAGATTTTTATATCGACCGCCTGACACATGTTTTGGACGCTAGCTACACTAAGGACGGTTATGCTTTTCTCGTAGACCGCAATGGAGTTATCATCAATCACCCAAACGCAAATTATCAGCTGTCAAAGAGTCGCATGACCGATATTGGCGGCACCGAATACTCAAAAGTTTATTCAAGTCCAGAAGTCGTTACGTTGAAAGACTACGCGGGAAATTACATGGCGTCTTTTGCCAAAAAGAATCGGATTTCGGATTTTACAGTTGTCGTGGCAAATAGTTGGTGGAACATTTACGGCAACATTATTATTTTGGGCTTGCTATTCATCATGTTGCTTTGTATTTGTGTTGCTATCGTCCACGTGCTGATAAATCGTCTCTTAAATTGGCAAGCGTCCGTTAATCGTCAACTCAAAGTTGCCTCTGATACGGCTTTGGCAGCAAGTCAAGCAAAGTCACAGTTCCTAGCGCAGATGAGCCACGAGATTAGAACGCCGATTAATGCTATCCTCGGTATGAATGAAATGATTTTGCGCGAAAGCTACGACAAAGAAATTTTAAACTACGCGTCAAACATTCAAAGCGCAGGCAGAACTTTGCTGACGCTGATAAATTCTATCCTCGACTTCAGTAAGATTGAGGATGGCAAAATGGAAATTGTCCCCGTGCGCTATGAAACCGTGACTTTGATTGATGATTTGGTCAACATGATTTCGGAGAAGGCTTACAAAAAAGGCTTACAGTTCAAAACGGAAATTGATTCGACACTTCCGAAAAGTTTATATGGCGATGATGTACGGCTCCGCCAAGTTGTCACGAACATTTTAACAAATGCCGTTAAGTACACGCCCGAAGGTTCCGTTACCTTGTCAATGAGTGGCAGGGAGATTGACACTAACGTTTTCGAGTTGCAAGTTAAAGTTCGTGATACGGGTATTGGAATTCGCGCAGAAGATATTGGTAAACTCTTTCAATCGTTTCAGCGGCTCGACGAGGAACGCAATCGCAATATTGAAGGAACGGGTTTAGGGATTGCTATTGTGCAAAAACTTCTGAGCATGATGGATAGCAAATTGGAAGTAGCCAGCGAATACAGTCACGGCTCGGAATTTTCGTTCACCCTGCGCCAGAAAGTCATCGACCACACGCCTATAGGCAATTACGGAGACTATAAGAGAAAGCATAAAGATACTCTCACCACGAAAAAATTCTTGACGGCTACGAACGCGAAGATTCTTGCCGTGGACGATAACGACATGAACTTGAAGGTTATTAGCGGCTTGCTTAAGAGAAATCATATTGTACCAGACCTTGCCGAAAGCGGGCAGCAGGGTATTGAATTTGCTAAGAAAAATTTCTACCACATAATTTTTATGGATAACATGATGCCGGTAATGAGCGGCATTGAAACGTTGCAAATCATGCGCCGCGATAAAATTCTAAGCGATAAAACAAAAGTCGTCATGCTGACCGCCGGCGCGATTGCTGGTATGCGCGAAATTTATTTGCACGAGGGCTTTGACGACTACCTTAGCAAGCCGATTGACGTTTCCGAGCTTGAAGCGATTTTGGAACGACACTTGCCCGCCGAAATTGTAAGCTTCAAGTCTGAAGAAGAGAAAAAATTTTCCGAGCCGACCACACAGATTGAACAAACCCAAATCGAAGAGCTTGAAGAAGTTATCGGCGAAAACGAATTCAGCAGACGTGAACGGAAATTTTTCGCCGAGACTTGCCCCGATATTGATTTGGATACCGCACTGAAATATTGTATGGATAGCAAAAGTTTCCTGATACAAATGCTTAAGACCTTCACCAATGCCAAAAGAGCTGAGAAGATTCAATCCGCCTTCGACGCCAAAGACGTAAAAAATTATCAAATACTAGTTCACGCCTTAAAGTCGACGTCACTTTCAATCGGCGCGAAAAAATTGAGCGAGCTGGCAAAAGCTTTGGAACTGGCAACCAAAGACAACAGGCTTGAGGAGGTTAAAGCCAACCACGCGGGCTTGATGACGAGTTATAAAAACGTTCGAAAACAAATTATGGAGTATTTATCGGGGGCAGACAAATGAGCAAAATTTTAGTAGTCGATGATGAAGAGATGATGTTGATGATGGCGCGTCATATTCTCTCGTCGAAATATGAAGTAGTGACGGCGACCACGGGCGTAGAAGCAATAGAGATTTTCAAGGAAGAACAACCCGACATGGTTTTATCGGATTTAATGATGCCAGAAATAGACGGCTACGAACTGCATAGAATTTTGCAGGAACAAAGCGGCGTAACAATTCCAATGATGTTTATGTCAGCGAACGAGGGCGACGAGAGCGAAACCAAAAGCTTTGAAGTCGGTGCGGCGGATTACATTCACAAACCCTTTAAGCCAGATGTTTTACTTCGACGCGTTGGAAACATTTTAGATAACTTAGATAAGCTTCACAAATTGGAAGTTGCGGCGTCAATCGATACGCTTACTGGTCTGTTGAATAAGGCGACGGCGCAAAAAGAAATTGCCGAGTGCCTCAAAACCTCATTGGGCGCGTTGTTGATGATAGACCTCGACAGTTTTAAGCTAGTCAACGACATTTACGGACATGCAATGGGCGACAAAATCTTGATTCGCTTCGCTGAGCTGATTCGGAAAATCATTCGCGAAAACGATTTAGCTGGGCGCATGGGCGGAGATGAATTTATTGCTTTTTTGCAGGGCGTGAACAACGAAAAAATTCTGCACTACAAAGCAGTCTTTCTCAACGAACAAATTTTAATCGTCGCAAAAAAACTCATGGGCTCCAATATGCAAATTCCTTTGGGTGTGAGCGTTGGGGCGGTGTTCGTCACCGATGAAGGTAAGGACTTCCTATCGCTGTATAAAAAGGCGGACGGTGCTCTTTACGATGTTAAACAGCATGGCAAACACGGCTTAGCAATCTTCGGAGCGCGTGATCACTCGAAAAATTTATCGGTGGAAGGGCTTTCACAGTTACGAATGATTTTGGAAGAGCGCAATAAAAAATCAGGAGCCTACGTCGTCGACTTCGAGACCTTCAAAAAGATTTATCAGCTCATGGTACGCATGGTCGATAATTACAAAAAAGGCGTGATGATCATGCAGTTTACGATTCCTACAGACAACGAGAAAGAAGAATTTGCTGATGTTCTTGTAAGGTCGTTACGATGTAGCGATTGCGTTTCACAGAGCGGCAGAAAATTTTTCGTACTGCTCATGGAGGCAACCGAGTCCGAATCCGATATTGTTCGTGATAGAATTTTTTCGCGGTGCCGAAAGTCTCTTGTCGATAAAATTTCCTTTGAACGGGAAAAGATTTCCTAATGTGGTATACGTATCATGAAGTTCCTAAGCAAACTAAAAAATTTTAATCTGTTGGCGGCTGTGGTCGTATTTTGGATGATAGTATTGCTCGTCATGTTGGTTTCCGATTTCAACAAAGAATTCGCTGAGCCACAAGAAAAAATCGGCTTTATCATCTTGGGCGATATTCACACGTCCACTTGGAACGAATCGCACTACAAAGGCATTAATCCTCAAATAGCTTTTGTTACAAACTCGGCGGAAGTTCACGCTAAAAATATGACCGCTTACTTTGTCCGAAAGTATTAAGCGCGATATTTATCTGGAGCATTGGCGGGAATGCGGACAAAGTCAAACGTAATCGGCTGCGTGGCGGCTATGCCAAATACCGAAGTCCGACGCGGGATAAATGCTTTTACCTTGGGCGTGCAAAAGACAAATCCAAATGCAAAAGTTATTGTCATGTGGACGGATTCTTAGCAAGACGAAAAAATAGAGGCTCAACACGCCGAAAGGCTGATAAAGGAAGCTGGCGCGGATGTTTTGACTTATCATCAAGATGAAGAAGCAACTGCAAAGGTCGCTGAGAAATTTGACGTGGATTTCATTGCTCATAACGCAATTCTTCAGAGCAAGTTCGAACACTATCTAACATCAGTCGTTTGTCACTGGGATTTGTATTACTTCGACAGGATTCAACGATATTTGAAAGGCGAAATCCATTCGGTGAAAACATTCACGGTAAATTTTTATCCAAATGGGATTTCTTGCGTCTCACTTTGACTTATCGAGACAATGAGGTCGTTGATTATTGCGCGGGTAAAGGATTGCTGTTCGCGGTTCCGGTCATGCATGGCGGCAACGTTCAAGCCGTGATTTATCGGCTCTACAGTGAGAAACTTTTAACGGATTTATTCGGACTGGCGGAATACAATTCGGACGCCAAACTTTTGATTCAAGAACGCAACGGGCAAATTCTAGCCAACATGAGCCACGAGATACGCACGCCGCTTAATGCAATCGTCGGAATGAATGAAATGATTTTGCGCGAAAGTCAAAGTCCCGATATCATTAACTACGCGCAAAACGCCTCTGCCGCCAGTGAAACTTTGTTGTCGCTGATAAATGATATTCTCGACTTCAGTAAGATTGAGTCGGGCAAATTGGCATTGGTTGAAGATAATTATAACCTTCGTGACATTATAAAAAGTCTTGTTACGATGATGAAACCGCGTGCCGAGAAAAAAATCTATCGTTCGATGTGAAAGTAAATCCTGCGATTGAAAATCTTTTATTCGGCGATTCAGTTCGTATTCGACAAATTGCGTTGAATATTTTAAGCAATTCTGTTAAGTATACTAGAGTCGGCGGCGTGGAATTTATCGTTGACAGCCAAACAATTTCCATAGACAAAATAAATTTAAGGTTCACGGTCAAGGATACGGACATTGGCATTCATGAGGAGAATATCTCAAGCCTTTTCGAGGATTTTGAACGCTTCGACGCGCAGAAGAATAAGGATATTGAGGGCACGGACTTAGGCTTGGCGATAACTTACAAGCTCATTACTATGATGAGCGGCAACATTGACGTTCAAAGCGTTTACGGTGAAGGCTCAACTTTTATCACGCCGCTATAATGAAACTGTACGACGCACTTGCCCAAGAAGCTAAACACCTTGCCGAAACGCTTTGATAAAAATTTTTTAGGAGGATTCGTTATGAGCAAGAAAAAAATTTTGGTAATCGACGATGATGAAATGAATTTGCAAATCGCCAAGATGATTTTGGAAAGGAAATTGCCTTGCGAAGTGCTTTGCGCCGATAATGGCATTGACGGGTTGGAAATTCTACGCAATCAGCGCGTAAATTTGGTCTTGCTTGATATTATGATGCCAGATTTCGATGGAATAGAAACGTTGCAAGAAATTCGCGACGATGAGACGATTAAAAATGTGCCCGTGATGATGCTTACTGCTTCTGGCGATATAGAAAACATTCAAAAGGTCGGCGAGTTGAACGTAAAGGATTACATCAAGAAACCGTTCATGCCGGCGGATTTAATTAAGCGCGTTGAAAAAAAATTAGCTGAAACACCTTCGGAATCGATTTTATTGCTCGGCGACGACGAGAATATTTTGCAGGGCATGAGGAAACTTATTGAAGAAAACTTCCAGCATGAGGTTTTAATCGCAACTTCAATCTTGGCGGCGGAAAAACTTTTGCACGAGCAAGAAATAACTTTGGTAATAGCTTTGGCTGACATGAAATTTGTGGAGGGCTTTAAGTTTTTAAAGCTCATGGCGTCTGAAAAATATAACGCAATACCTTTCGCGCTGACAAATTCCGATAAGCTCCTTGAAATCATCGAGAAGGTAAATTCTCCGCAAACGAATAATCCGTTGCCTGAAAGCGAGAAAGAATCTATCGACGACAAGACACCTGCCAAAGAGGACAATATCAAAGAGCCGACAATCTTAGAAGAAATTCCTACAAAGGTCGTCACACACCCTGAAAAGAAGAAACTTGCTAACGTCGTGACTAATCTTATTGGATACGAATTAGATAGATACATCTGAGGGAATGCTTTCGGACTAGGACAAGGAAAATAATTTTGTCGGCGGCGCGAACACGTGAAAGTAAGGCAGGATAATTCCACTGTTGACAGAAATAATCAGCGCAAAGATTAAAGTTTGGAGGCGCGGCGATGAATTATCGACGGATTTTAGCGATAGGAGACATTCACGGGCGGTTTGATAGGTTGTCGTCGGTGTTCAACAAAATTAATTTCAGCTCGAAAGATTTCCTGATTCTGCTCGGCGACTACGTAGACCGCGGCAACGAAAATCTTCACTGCCTGCAATGGGCGATGAGGATAAGCAAGTTGCCTAACGTCGTGGCACTTCGCGGCAATCATGAACAGATGATGCTTTACTACTACTTGCTCGGCGGCACGCAGGCGGCGATATGGCTACCCAACGGCGGCGATAGGACTAAGGCGGAGCTAGACAAGTGGTGCAACGAGGAGGAACTCAATCGCGCGCTGAGGTTCATAAACGACCGCCCGCTTTATCACAAGATGACAATCGGCGGCGAGGATTATATCTTCGTGCACGCGGGCTTGAAGCCGAATAAGCCGCTTGAGGAGCAGGACGAGGAGTCGTTGCTTTGGATTCGCGAGGAGTTTTACAACGGCTATCGCGGCTCGGCGAATATCATCTGCGGACACACGCCCACGCCCTTTATCGAACGCAACCGCTATTATCCGATTCGGCTTTGGAATAAAATCACGCTCTTGGATACGGGCTCGTTCATGCGGGACGGGAAGATTTCTTGCATGGACATCTTGAGCGGAACGATTTGGCAAAGCGATTGACGGGGAGAAAGTTTCATGAACACTAAGATAAAAGTCGTCGGCATAGGCGAAGGCGGCGCGAAGACGATTAACAAACTGATTCAAGCGGGCGTCGGCAAAGATAAATCCGTTGAGTTCATTGCGATTGGCAACGACGAAAACATTATGCTAACGAGTCCGGCGCGGAAAAATATTTTTCTCAACCGCGACTTGACGATTATTTATAAAAGCATCTTCGACGCCCTGGGCGGTGCCAAAGTGATTATCATCGTGGCGGGGCTGGCGGGCAATGCGGCAAGGTCGGCGATTCCAATCATCACGTCTTACGCCAAAACCTACGACACCGTGACCGTTGCTTTTGTCTGCAAGCCGTCAATCTTTGAGAACTCTTTACGCAAGACCAACGCCGCTTACACGATAAACAATCTGCTCGGCAAGGTCGATACGCTCTTTGCCGTGCCCGCCGAAAAGTTCTTTGTCTTCCGAATCAATCAGCCGCAAGTTTCCCTGCAAGAACTCTTCGACGCGGCTGACGATGTTTTTTGTCAGGGCGTGAAGATTCTTCTGGAGCTTAAGGATATAAAGTTCGGCAATGCGGCTTTTGGCTACGGCGAGGCGGACACTGCCCTTGACGCCGTTAAAGTCGCCGCGAAGTTCCCGACGCTTGAAGAAGACGAACTTAAAACCGCGCATAAAGTTTTCGTTCGGCTGACGAGTGGCAATCCTCTATCTAAAAGCGCAATCGAAGAGGCAAACAAATTCATCAAGGCGCAACTGCCAACCGATGCCGAATTCATTTCACGAGCCGAAGTCGTCCCTTTGCTAGCCGAAAAAGTCTTTGCGTCTATCATTTGCACACGGAAATAAAAAAATCCCCGCTCACGTGAACGGGGAAATTTTTTTAGGGAGGGATTATGTTAAAAGTTCTTTCTTACGGCTTCAAGTCGCCGCGTAAATGGGGGGGAGGTCGTCGGTCATTCAAATCATTTTATCGAATGCGTAGACCAGTGCCAGACCGACTGCCAGCGAGCAAGCAAAAATTCCTGTGCTCACCGTCAAGACACTGTCGCTGAAAATTTTCTTCATTGTCAATGCCTCCTTTGCTCAAGGTTTCGAGGAGCTATCAAAAGATTTTTTCGAGACCGTAAAGGACTACCAGCCCGACGACCAGTGATGCACTGAACAACCCGGTGCTGAATGCCAAAATCGCTGCGTTCTCTTTGAAAAGTTTCTTCATGATGATTGCCTCCTGTCTTAGGTTGTTGTCCCATTCCCTTGGGAACAGCGCGAATTATAGCACAGCGAATTTTTTTTGGCAATGCGCAATCGTTATTGATTCATGTCGCGTTCGTTATTGTTTGCTTGCCTTTATCCTTTAGTCAGTTTGGCAGAAAAGAATCCGTCGGTGTTCGTGACGTGCGGCAGGAGCGTTTGCATTTCTGCAAGCTTAAAATCTTCGTGAGTCGACAGAAACTTTTCTACGACATCCTGATTTTCGCGCCGCGTGATTGTGCACGTGCTGTAAAGCAAAGTTCCGCCGCGCTTAAGAGTCTTCGCCGCACTCGATAGAATCTCCCCTTGCAACGTCGGCAAGTCCTTAAGCTCGTCCAAAGTCTTCCGCCAACGCAAATCCGCTTTACGCCTTAGCACGCCTAAGCCCGAACACGGCGCATCGACTAAGACCTTATCGGCTTGCCCAGAGAATTTATCGCCAAGCTTGCAGGCGTCAATCAACAGCGGTTCGATAATCTTAATGCCGAGGCGGGCGGCGTTCTGTTTGATGTGCTCAAGTTTCGTTTCGTAAATGTCCGCCGCGATAATTCTTCCGCAATTATTCATAAGCTCGGCAAGATGTGTAGACTTTCCACCCGGTGCCGCGCAACAGTCAATGACAAATTCGCCCGCCGCAGGATTAAGGAGCCGCGCCGCAGTCATGGAGCTTTCGTCCTGCACCTGACAGAGACCTGCGCGGAGCGGCTGAAACTTATCCAAAGCCCCATGACCTTTGCAGATGATTCCTTCGGGCGCGAGCGTCGAAGGCTCGGCTTGCATTCCGAATTTTATCAGTGCGTCTAAGATTTCTTCGCGAGTCGTCCTTAGGCAATTCACACGTAAGCAAAGTGGCGGGTCGCTGTTGTCGAAAGCAAGCAGTTGTTTAGTCGCCTCAAGTCCGAATTCCTCAACGAACAATTCCACAAGCCACAGCGGGTGAAACATCCGCAACGCCAGCGATTGTAAGTCGTCGCCCGTCGGGAAATCTGACTTATGCGGCTCCCTAACCGCCGAACGCATGACGCCGTTGACGAACTTTGACGCGCCTAGCCCGCAGAATTTTTTTGCCAGCTCCACCGATTCATTAACCGCCGCCGAGTTCGGAACCCTATCTAGGAAGAAGACTTGATACATGCCCACGCGCAGGACGGCTAAAATTTTCTCGTCGACCTTGGCGAGCGGACGTTTGAGGTATTTGGAGATTTTCCAATCGAGGGACGCGCCCGCCTTGACTGTGCCGTAAACCAACTCCGTGCAAAACTTTCTGTCTAAGTCGCTGAACTTCTCTTGCCGCAACGTCTGCGCCAGTGCCACGTTAGCCCACGCGCCCTTAGTCGCCACGTCGAAGATAATCTTCGTCGCCGCCAATCTTACCTTGTCCAATGCTTGCCTCCTAATCATAAAAATAGCTCCGTGACGAAGACGACCGAACAACAGAGCAATGCGACCTTGAAGAGACTTGCGCCGAACCAAGCCGCCGATATGCCCGCGACCAGTGCTAAGGCTCCAGATATTGGCGACTGCGTGGCGTAGACTATCGCGGGGAAGGTCATAACTGCCAGCGTCACATAGGGCACGTAATGCAGAAATGAACGCACCGTGACATTTTTTATTTCGCCGCGAATCAACGTAAGCGGAAGGATTTTTATCGCCAACGTCACCGCGCTTGCTATCAAGATATAAACGTTAATGTCGTGAGTCATCGTCTTCCTCCTTGACGGGATAAAGGATAGCCGCCGCCCCCGCGATTAGTATCGTCAAGATGATTGTCCGATTGCCCGCCGAAACGTCAGGGAAAAATTCTGCGGCTAAGTAGCTCAAAAGGAAACTGACGACGACCGAGCCGCCGATAACTTTATCTTTGCGGGCGGGCGGGATTATCACGGCTAAGAACATTCCGTAAAGCGCGACGCTCAATGCACTAACTGCCGCCTCCGAGAAGAAATTCCATGCGACGATTCCGCAAGCCGTGCCCAACGACCAACCGGGCAGAGCCGTCAACATTGCGCCGTAGTTGTAAAAGGGATTGAGCCAGCGTCCGCCGCGTGCAATCGTTATTCCAAAGATTTCGTCCGTCACAGCGAAGCCGATAAAAAGTCTTTGATAAAACGGCG
>JACXWG010000096.1 GCA_014764605.1 Quinella sp. 1Q5
CGGCAAGCGAGGTTCAAGGGCGCGGCTTCACTCGACCAAATCGGCAGAACGTCCACTATCGCACCGACCAGAAGATTAATCCCGAAGTCGAACAGAGGATTCAAGACGCCTTAGCTAATCGCGGCGATGATTGATGACGGGAGGCGATAAAAAACTTTTAAAACCATGTTGAGATTAGGGAGGACTAATTCTTTATGATTATTAATTACTTGTTGAACAGCGGGTTCTTGATTCAGGACGAAAAAATTTTGTTGGTGTTCGACGATTTCGAGGATCCTGCGGGTATCGTCGACGCCGCGTATGACAAGGGGGATTTCGACAGGCTTTATATCTTCGCGACGCACGCGCACTTTGACCACTTCGGTACGCATATTCGCGCCTATGCCCCGAAAGTCACGCGTTATATCTTCTCAAACGACATCCGACGTACAAAGCGCGTTAAGATGTTCCCGACAGAAAAAATCACTTACATGAAACGCTATAGCGAGTGGCAAGACGACGAGATTAAAGTTTGTACTTATGATTCAACTGACGTTGGAGTTTCTTTCTTAGTGCAGACGCCTTCTAGTAGGATATTTCATGCGGGCGATTTCAACTGGTGGCATTGGGAGGACGAAACGCCAGAGGACATAGAATTAGCGGACAAGATGTTCAAGAGGCAAATTAAACGGATGGACGGCATGGAAGCGGACGTTGCGTTCTTCCCTGTGGACGGGCGGCTCGGCAATTCGCAGGAGCTTGGCGCGATTGAGTTCGTGGCACAGACTAAGGTAAAAAGTTTCGTGGCAATGCACCGCGTCGATTATCCGCGTTGGGAGCCGTCGCAAGAATTTTTAGCGGTGGCTGAAGATATTCCTACGTGGTCACCGTTGACGCCGGGGGAACAGCGAACCTTTGACGAAGAAAAATTTTTGGAGGATTGATTAAATGGCTGATAAGAAAACTATGTTAACTCAAGACGGCTATGATAAGCTGGTCGAGAAACTTGATTATTTAAAGAGCGTGCGGCGTATCGAAATTTCAGAGAGACTCAACGCTGCGATTGCATTAGGTGACCTCAGCGAGAATTCCGAATACGACGACGCTAAGAACGAACAAGGACGCCTTGAGAGTGAGATTATCGAGCTGGAGGCGAAGCTCCGCAACAGCGACATTATCCACGCGACGGCGAACACGGGCAAGGTTATGATTGGTAGCACCGTGACTGTTCGTGACGTGGAGCTTGACGAAGAGGATACTTATATGATTGTCGGTTCAACGGAGGCTGACCCCGATAACAATAAAATTTCGGACGAGTCGCCGTTGGGGGTTGCTCTCCTCAATCAAACGGCTGGAGTCACTGTTCAGGTTCATGCGCCGGTGGGAATCATTGAGTTCGAGATTTTAGACGTTAAGTGAGGTTGCCTTATGAATGTATTGTTGATTGGTGGCGGTGGACGTGAACACGCTTTGGCTTGGAAGATTGCCCAAAGTCCGTTGCTTGGAAAGTTTTTTGCAATCCCTGGTAGTCCGGGTATTGCCGCCTTTGCCGAATGCGTGGAAAATATTTCCGTCGACGATAACGCCGCACTTGTAAGTTTTGCCGTGGACAAGAATATTGATTTAATCGTCGTGGGTCCTGAAGCTCCGCTCGTCAACGGTTTGGTCGATAAGCTAAATGACGCAGGAATTAAAGCGTTCGGTCCGACGAAGACTGCCGCGCAGATTGAAGGTTCAAAGATTTTTGCTAAGCGGCTCATGAAGAAGTACAACATACCGACTGCCGCGTTTGAAGTCTTCGATAACCCCGACGACGCTAAGGCTTATATTCGCGAGCAAGGCGCACCGATTGTCATTAAGGCTGACGGTTTGGCGGCGGGCAAAGGCGTTATCGTTACTAAGACTTTGGACGAGGCATTGAACGCCGTCGACGAGATGAAAACTTTTGGGGCGGCGGGAAGTAAAATCGTTGTGGAAGAGTTCATGGACGGTGATGAAGCCTCTGTATTAGCTTTGACGGACGGCGATAAGATTATTCCCCTGATTGCCGCGCAAGACCATAAAAGAGTTGACGACGGCGACAAGGGCTTGAATACGGGCGGCATGGGTGCTTATGCTCCCGCTCCGATTGTCGACGCCACGATTGCCGAACAGGTCGAAGAGAAAATCCTTAAACCGACTATTGAGGCTCTTAAGGCGGAAGGGATTGTTTATCGCGGTTGCCTGTACGCGGGTTTGATGATTAAGGACGGTACGGCTAAGGTTGTCGAGTTCAACTGCCGTTTTGGTGACCCGGAAACGCAAGTTATCCTGCCGCTTATGGAAAGTGATTTGCTTGAGCTTATGATTGCCTGCGCGGACGGTTCGTTGAGTGATAAAAAAGTTTCGTGGAGCAAATCAAGCGCGGTCTGCGTGATTATGGCGAGCGGCGGCTACCCGAAGGCTTACAAAAAAAATTTGCCGATTGACGGCTTGACTAAAGCTAAAAGCTTAGGCGCGATGATTTTCCATGCGGGCACGAAGCTTAAAGGCGATGAACTCGTTACCAGCGGCGGAAGGGTGCTCGGCGTCACAACCACTGCTCCGACACTTCGCGAGGCAGTCGACAAAGCTTATCGTGCAGTTGAAGTCATTCACTTCGAGGACGTGCATTATCGTAGAGACATTGCCGCACGAGCTTTGAAATAACTTCGTAGGACAAACAAAAAAGGAGTCGTTCGATTGAGCGGCTCCAAATTTTTTTATGCGGGCAATCGCATGTCCCTAGCCTGTTCGCGGAGTCTGTTGATTCGTTCGTCGGTGTCAGGGTGCGTCGAGAACAAATTCTTTAACGCCTTCTTCGAGTTCTCAAGCGGATTGACGATGAACATATGAGCTGTCGCCGTTCCAGCCTTAGACATGGGCGCGGCGGTTCTTGCGTAGTATTCAATCTTTTCTAGGGCGTTGGCAAGATACATCGGATTGCCGCAAATCTCTCCGCCAGTCTTATCGGCGTCATACTCCCGCGAACGGGACACAGCAAGTTGAATCAAAGTCGCGGCAATCGGGGCGACAATCACTGCGGCAATAAAACCTACAATCCCGCCGTTGTCGTCGTCGGAACGCGTACCGAAGATTGCGCCCCATTGAACAATATCGGCAACCAACGAGATGACACCCGCCATAGACGCCGCGATTGTCCCGATTAGAATATCCCTGTGCTTGACGTGCGCAAGTTCATGACCGAGCACGCCAGAGATTTCGTTAGCGTCGAGTGTCTGCATTATGCCTGTCGTGACTGCAACCGCCGCATTGTTTGGATTCCTGCCAGTCGCGAAGGCATTGGGCACTGGCGAATCAATCACATAGACGCGGGGCATCGGCAAGTCCGCCTTCTTCGCGAGGTTAGCGACGATATTATAAAGTTGCGGGGCGTCCGCTCCTGTGACTTCGCGGGCGTCGTAGCTCTTTAGCACAATCGAATCACTGAACCAGTAGCTACCAAAGTTCATGACAACGGCAATCCCCAACATAATCATCGCGCCCGTCGAGTCGCCGACCAGTCCGCCTATCGCCACCATTAAGCCCGTCAGCAACGCCATTAGTACAAACGTCTTAAAAATATTCATGATGAGTTCTCCTTTCGCGCAGATTATAAAAGTCTTCTTGTCTTTCGACAAGATTTTAATGATTTTTTAATGCAACTCACTCCTCGTCGCCGACGGTCAAGACTGCCATGAATGCTTCTTGCGGAAGTTCGACACTGCCAACAGCCTTCATGCGTTTTTTACCAGCCTTCTGCTTTTCCAAAAGTTTGCGCTTGCGTGACACGTCGCCGCCATAGCACTTAGCTAAAACATCTTTGCGCCGAGCCTTAACGGTCTCACGGGCGATAATCCTTCCGCCGATTGCCGCTTGAACCGGAATATCAAAGAGCTGTTCGGGAATGATACGCTTAAGCTTTAGGGCAAGGACTCGTCCAATCTTTGCGGCGCGGGTGCGGTGGACAATCGAGCTTAGCGCGTCAATCAAATCGCCGTTTAGGAGAATGTCAAGCTTGGCAAGGTCGCTCTGCTTATATTCGCTAAGCTCATAGTCAAGGCTTGCATAGCCGCGGGTCATTGACTTTAGCTTGTCGAAGAAATCGTAGATAATTTCGTTAAGCGGCATCTCGTAGACAATCATAACGCGTGTCTTGTCTATGTAGTCCATGCTTTTATAAGTGCCGCGTTTGTCCCTGCAAAGTTCCATTACCGCGCCGATATAATCGCTGGGCACAATGACTGTTGCCTTGACCATTGGTTCTTCAATGAAGTTAATTTCGGTCGTAGGCGGCAAGGCGGCGGGGTTGTCAATCGTGAAGACTTCGCCGTTAGTCTTGTGCACCTTGTAAACGACACTAGGAGCCGTCGTCACGAGTTTAAGTTTATACTCCCGTTCGAGGCGTTCTTGGATAACGTCCATGTGCAACAGCCCTAAGAAGCCGCAACGAAAGCCGAAGCCCAAAGCCGCAGAAGTTTCCGGTTCATAGACAAGGGCGGCGTCGTTCAGCTGGAGCTTTTCGAGTGCGTCTTTAAGGTTGTCATAGTCGACGCTGTCAGTTGGGTACAGCCCGCAGAAGACCATAGGCACGGGCGCACGATAACCCGCCAAAGCCGCCGCAGGATTTTTTAACGTGGTCACGGTGTCGCCTACGCGAACGTCGCGAACGTCTTTGAGACTGCCGCAGATATAGCCGACCTCGCCGGCGTTTAGTTCGTCAAGTTCAGTCATGTTCGGCGCGAAGATTCCAATTTCCGTTGCTTCAAACTCTTTGCCCGTCGCCAGAAGTTTCAGTTTGTCGCCTTTGCGAACAGAGCCATCAAACAATCTGACGTGAGCGACCGCGCCTTTATACGGGTCAAAGTAAGAGTCGAAGATTAACGCTTGCAAGGGTTTGGAACTGTCACCTTCGGGCGGCGAGATTCTTTTAACAATCGCCTCCAAAATCTCATCGACGCCCGCGCCAGTCTTCGCGGAACATTGCACGGCGTCGGAGGCGTCAAGCCCGATAGCGTCTTCAATCTCTGCGCGGACACGTTCGACATCGGCACTGGGCAAATCAATCTTGTTGATGACGGGGACAATCTCCAAGTCGTGTTCAAGGGCAAGATAGACATTCGACAACGTCTGAGCTTCAACACCCTGAGTCGCGTCCACCACAAGCAATGCCCCTTCGCAAGCGGCAAGCGACCTTGAGACCTCATAAGTAAAGTCGACGTGACCGGGCGTGTCGATTAGGTTCAGCTGATAAGTTTCGCCGTCCTTAGCCGTATATTTAAGTCTGACAGTCTGCGCCTTAATCGTAATGCCGCGTTCGCGTTCAAGCTCCATGTTGTCGAGGAATTGTTCATTCATTTCGCGTTTCTCAACAGTGCCAGTCATCTCAATCAACCGGTCAGCTAACGTCGATTTGCCGTGGTCTATGTGCGCTATGATTGAAAAGTTTCTAATCCGATTGTTCAAAAAAATTCCTCCATTATCGTTAATGCGTTCATTATAGGTTGCGGCGTTTGACATTGCAATAAAACTTTTGTATATTCGCGGCGGGTGATTGCATGAAACTACTAGACAAATTCTTTCACAGAGAAAAGAAATCCGAGCCGCCACCGAAGCTTGAAGACGTTAAGACGGACGACACGGACAAGAAGCTTATCGAGAACTCGTTGCTGTTCGACGGCGAATGGTATTGCAAGACTTATGGCTACGGAAAATATTTGGACGCGGCGAATCATTACTTGAATGTTGGCTGGCACGAGGGCAAAGACCCTTCCGCGTTCTTCTCGACTGCCGATTACCTAAAGCACAATCCCGACGTGACGATTAATCCCTTGGTGCACTTTGAGCGATTCGGCTTTAAGGAAGGACGCTACCGCACGGAGATTGAACGAGCCTTGCCCGCGATATTGGAACGCCATCCCGACTGCAGGACGGAATTAAGCAACGGACTACTGCGAATCAGGATAACGAACGCTTGCAATGCCAAATGTCGATATTGCGGCGTGCGTTGTACCTTCGGCGATGAGGCAACCCACGCGATGAATCCGAGCTGGTATTACGACCTTTGCAAGCCGATTTACGACAAGATAGGCGTCGTCTTGATTACTGGCGGCGATGCGTTCTTCGCGAAGGAAAGCTTTAACTATATGAAGTTCATG
>JACXWG010000004.1 GCA_014764605.1 Quinella sp. 1Q5
AGTCAGATACACAAAATTCACCTCCCTTCGCGGAGTATTATATCAAGAATTGTAAAGAAAGGAAGTGAAAGTGCGGCTTCCTCCCCATAGCTAAAGCAAGGGGTATCCGCCGCACCCGCTTTGATGAATAATGCCGCCCGCGTCCGGATAAATCTTGCCAAGTTGAATATCGCTAATGCTTGCTTGAGAAACACCGAACGAATCAGCCAGCTGAGTTTGTGTTAAGCCGAGGGGATTAGCTTGTATCGGACTTGTTCGTTGGTAAACTTTGCAAGAGAGGAATTTTCGCCTGAAGGTCTTAAACCTGTAATGACGGCGTGTCGCTGATTATCTGAAGGCGTGCACCATTCGAGATTCGAGACGTGATTGTTAAACTTGTTGCCGTCAATGTGATTGACTTGTGCTTTTTCTTCAGGGTTAGGGATAAAACATTGAGCTGCGAGCCGATGAATACGAAACGGCTTTATTTTCTTCTCTGTGCGAAGTTGAACGTACAAATAGCCATGTTGATTGAGCTGTGGTTTAAGAATCTTCACCTTGCCTTTATGAAAAGATTTAACTCGCCCAAAGTTGGAGACTTGATAGCCGCTGAAGTCCTTCCAAAGTTCGCCGACGAGGTCGTCGAGCTTCATCAAGGCATCGTAGGCGGGTTTGGCTTGTTCGTAACGGCGGGTTCACATTCTTTTTTATTCATAAAAATCACCTCTTAGAGTATCACGAAAGGAGCTAACGATGACGATAGAAATAGGCATGAATCAGACGCCGTGGAAATTGATTCCGACGACGCCAGCCGAAGAGATAGCTCAGTGTATTAAATGCCTGCTTACGACCGCCAAAGGGACGGTTTTTTTTTTCGCGATTTCGGCGTAGATATGGAGCTAATCGACAAACCACTGAACGTGGCTCAACAGAAATTTTTATCGGAAGTGGTTCGGCAAGTGGCGAAATATGAAAGTCGCGCCCGCGTAAAAAGCATACGTTGGCAAGGCGACGGAGCCGACGGAATCTTAAAACCAGTAATAATTTTGGAGGTGCGAACATGATTTTGGACATATTCGAGACTATAAGTCGAGAGACGGAGGCGCGGGTAACATACCTGCTGGCAAACGCTCGTGACGACGTGACAGTTAGGATAAACAGCGGCGGCGGGGAAATCGTGCCGGCATTGAGCATTTACAACCAAATCAAAGAGAAGAAATGCAACGTAGAGATATTGGGCTTAGCGGCGTCAGCGGCGTCAATGATTGCCTGCGCGGGCGTGAAAGTCTCAGCGGCGGCGAATTCGCTATTCATGATTCACGCCCTGAAAACCATGCTGATTGACCACTACAGCAAGCAAGATTTGGACAAGCTCTCGAACACGCTTAGCAAATACGAGGAAAGTGTCTTGATGGCGTATCGGACGAAGGTCGCGAATTTCCAAATGCCGAATGAGGAAATCTGGTTAAGTGCCGCCGAGGCGAAGTCGATTGGGTTCGTCGACACAATTATTGACGAAGTGCCAATTACAATGAACGCGGGCATGACGTTCATAAATTCGATAGCGTATGACGTGGGCAAGGTAAAGGGCTTAGCGGAGCGACTGCACCCGACGCCCAAAACGGACGCGGCACTAGAGCAGGTTTTAAACCTAATCAAGGACCAGATGCAATCGGGCGCGCAGTGGGTCGGCAGTCAAACGCCGCCCACGCCGGAGGAAATGAGGATTAAAAAATTGGTAGCATATGCAAACGGGGTGATTTAAGTGAAGTACTATGAAGAAGTAGCCGGTTATGAGGAAGACGGCTTGCTAGCCGGAGTAAACATAGCGGCGATAATTCACAACGTGAAAGTGACGACGCCGGTGATTCGTGGACACCTTCTCTGCAAAGGGGAAAACGGTTGGTCGCCGGTGGAGGCGAACGCGGACGCACAAAAGCCGTTGGCAATCGCGGCGACGTTCTTTAATCCGGTCGGGGACAACAATATCACGCAAGCTTACGTGTCTGGCGTCTTCAATTTGGAAAAGGTGTATATCGGAGCCGACCCGCCCTATTCCTTGGGCGAGGTAGACAAAGTGACGGTGTTAATCGGCGAGGAACTCGACTTTGAGGCGTTCGCGGAGGCATTGCGCAAAGAAGGCATATATTTACAGGGGGTGAAGTGAATGCAAGCATTTGCGCTAACAGAGACGTACCAACTGCTGCAAGCGATAGAGCAGATTGACCAGCCGACGACGTTCCTGCAGAGCGTTTTCTTTTCAGACAAGGAAGTAACGATGCAGGACGTGTTAGCGGTGGAATTTATTAAAAAGCACAGAAGGCTTGCGCCAATGCTGGTAAAGGGCGCGGGGGCGTTGAACATGAGCCGGGAAAAATCGACGGTGAAGTTGTGGAGACCGCCGCTAATCGGGTCGCGCAGGACAATCGGTTTGCAGGACATTTCAAAGCGGATAATCGGAGAAATGCCGGTAATATCGACGATGACGCCGGAAGAACGCGCCTTGAAAATGCAGGCCGACGACCTTAAAGATTTGCTGAACATGTTAGTGAACAGACGCGAAGCAATGGCGGCAAGTCTCTTAACGACGGGCACGATACCGATTCGGGGCTTTGCGGACGACGGGACGCTAGCCGAGGAAGAAACGCTAATCCTAGATGAAGATTGGGTGGTAAGTGTGCAAACGCCTTGGAGCGACGAAGCCGCCACTATCTACGATGATTTAAAGGCAGCAGTCGATTACATAGCGGAGGAGACTGGCGTCCTAGCGGACGTAGCGATATGCGGGCGGAATATCGAAGGCTATCTACTAAAGAACCTGCAATTCAAGGAGTTTGCAAAGTATTTCCGTGAAAGTCTAGCGATGATGAGCTTAGAGCCGAAATTCCAAAGTCCAAACGCCCGCCGCCTCGGCACGATTAGTTCTTTGGGTTTGGAGGTTTATAGCTATCTGGGTTCCTATGTTGACGACGTGAGCGGCACGACCAAACGCTACATTTCCGACGACATGATAATAATCGGCAGTAGTAAATCTGGTAAGGGCGTCTTCGGCAGGGTTGATTTAATGAAGGACGGACAGTTTCTTAGCTATAGTTCAGAGGCAGTGCCGCAATACACTTTCAACAACGATAATCAGACGACGAGCCTTAGCGTTTATAGTCGCTACTTGCCGATTCTCGAAGTGGTGGATAGCGTTCGTTGCTTGAAGGTGGTGGATTAAATGATAGCCAAAAAGAGCATCATTATAAATGGCGTGCTTTATCGGCGCGGGCAAGAGATACCGATTGACGAACCGACGCCCATCACGCCGCCTGAACCCGAACCGCAACCGCAACCTGAACCGCAACCTGAACCGCAACCTGAACCGCAACCTGAACCGGAAGTCGAAGAGGAAATCGAGCCTGTGGAGTTGCCGAAACTGAAATGAACTTCAAAGAGGCAATTAAAGCAGACCTAGATATTTTCGTCGAGACTGAAGAATTCGCCGAGGAAGTTTTAATCGACGGGATAAAATGCAAGGCGCAGCTCATGGTTCATACGGCCGATAAAAGCAATCGGCAGAATGAGACGTTTCCTGGGCTACACGGCGAGTTCACGGAAATATTTTTCAAGACTGAACCTTACCTAGCCGAGCATAAGAAATTGCCGCACAGAGGCGACATTACGCTAATAAATGGTAAGCGTTATGAAGTCGTCAAAGCGGAAGATGAGTTGGGGCTAATGCATTTAATTCTTAGTTCATACAGGGCAAATAAGCCGAGGGTCGGTGATAGACGTGTTGATTAGAATCCTGCCTTCAGGGCACAAGGAAGTTGTGCAGACGCTAGACCCTTCGCGGATAAAGCCGCGGCTGACGGCGGCAATCCGAAAAGCCCTAAAGGAAGGCAAGAGCCTAGGCGATAAAGAAGTCAAGGCGCGTTACATACGAGATTTAAAACCGATGGGCAAGATAAGGAGTCGGGCGGCGGGCTTGATGGGCTACTTAAAAATCAGCGGCAGTAGGAACCTTATCAAGCGGTTCAGAGTGACGCCGTCGACCAGACCTCCCCATCGTCCGCTAGGCGGGTTGTTCGTGCAAATCGTTCGCGGGCAGGGCGGGATGTTGCCGCATGCCTTCATAGGAAAAGGAGACGTCTGGGAGCGGACGGGTCGCGAACGTCATAAGATTCACCGATTGACGACAGTGAGTTTGCCTGGCGGTTGGGGTCGCGTATCAGCGAAGGTTGAAGAGGCAATCGCCCGCCACTTAGAAAAGAATTTATCAACAATAATGTAAGGAGAGATTAAAAATGGTAGGACAGATTAAGCTTGAGCAATTCAAAAGGTTAGAGGCAATGCCGCAGGATTATCAAAGTGCGTGGGACAGCGTTGAGTGGGACAAGCTCACGGGCGCGAAGTACAAAGCGGTCTTGTGCGCAGGCGAACAGCTCGTTCACGGCATGAAGCGGTTCTATATCGCTGAACAGACCCTTTCCGATGCGAACGCCACGCGGCATTTAGTGCGGATTGCAATCTTGGAAGTTGACGGGGAATATCTCCTCAGCACCAAAGACTTCATGGTCATCTTATGACGCCGGCACGATTGGTAAGCGAACTTGCGAGGCGGATAAAGGAGGTCGCCGCGCAGGTTCGCCTGCCTTTGGAAGACGACGAGCACTTAGTCGAAGTGGAAGTCTTGGAGAATTACCTGCCGGAAGATTTATTCGAGAATACAAGTTACGTGCCGTTCGTGTTGGTTGAATTCTTGGAGGTATCGGACGATTTAAAGGAAGGTTCGACGGCGCACATCGGGCTGACAATCGGCACCTATTCAGAAGAGGAGGACGGTTGGCTAAGAGCGTTTCATTTAATGCAGGTGATTCGGCAAGACTTACTTGAGAGGCGGGTCATAGCGAAGAGGTTCAGATTGGAAAGTGCCCGTTGGCAAGCCCCCGATACTCAGCCCGCGCCTTTTTATTATCTGGTCGCGGAATTGACCTTTAATATCTTTCAACCCCTTGAACAAATCGGGCAGGTCTGCTAAAATCGCAAGCGAAAAGCCGCCCCGCGGACAAAGGCAGAGGCGACTTTTCAGGAGAACGCCGCAAGGCGTTTTTTCTTTTTAGAAATGGGCGTCGAGGAGATTAGCGGCGCGAATTAAGATTTGTTGACGTTCGGGGCAAGGCTCCATTTTGTCAGCGATAGTAATGAGTTTATCGACGAGAGGGAGCGCGGGCAAAGCGGGCGTGGGCAGTTCGCTTACGGCAAGAACTAAGGCGCGACAAGCCTCCTCAAAAGACGTATTGAAGAATTCGCCTTCGAGCCGCTGATTATCGAACTTGTCATGCAATGCCTTTTCAAGCGTGGCGGCAGTCTCTTTGCTCATAAGGACGCTGTTATAAATGCGTTCGACTTGTGCGCCACTTTGACGTTCGACCATTCACGCCCGCTCCAAGATGTCGCTGGTCATGCCGATTTTGGTCGTGGCGTTGCTCATGCCCAGCACGTAAACTTACCCAATCGCGGAACTACTCGAAGTGCTTAGGCTAGTCAAAAAGAGCTTTTACAAGCTCCCGCCTTTAGGCGTGGAGTTTTTGAATACTCGGTGAACGGCGAAGATATTTTCGATGACGTGAAAGGAGCCTTAGGATTATGATTGACTTTAAGAAATTGGAAGAGGGTTTAAATAAACTTAGCGGCTACGATTTACTTTCGCTTGAGCAGGAGGAGCGCATTGCTGGCAATACCACTTTGGAGCTATCAACGTCGAAGAGTTTCCAAGCGCGACTTGCGGCGAAGGCTTTGAATATGAACGTTCACGACCTTAAAGCCCTGCCGCTTCGCGAATTCAACGCCGTTTGCCTGCAGGTTTTCTCTTTTTTAAACGAACCGGTACCGCCGACGACATAAAAAAAATCGCTCTCCAGCTGAATCATGCGGGCTGGAGCGATACTGATTTTTGGATGAAGCAGCCTCTTTATTCCTTAGGCGGCTGGTTGAAATGTATAAAGCAGATAATTAAAGCTCGCCGTCGATGACGCGGCGGACGACGCTTTGTGGAAAACCAATCGTCTTAGCGATAATTCCTGCGCCGTAGCCTTGAGAGTGGTAACGATAAATCTGCTCGCGGATTTGGTCCGTCAGCTCCTTTTTCTCCTTAACCGGTTTGAAATCCTTAACCCAATCGGCGATGGTGGCGCGATTGATGCCGTAAATCTCTTCGAGTTGCCTAAGCGACTGTCCGGATTTGAAAGCGGCGATGATTTCCTGCTTAGTATCCTCGTCGACGCGCCGCCGCAATTGAATTCCCGCTTCCGCGAGCACGTTCTTTATCGTGTCACGGTTCAGGCTGAAACGCTCGGCCATTTGCCGAACCGTCAAGCCTTCGTCGTAAGCCTCGATGATCGCTTCCTTCAGATAATCCGCCACTTCAAGCGCGGGTTTGCCGCGTCGCGCCGGTTCCTTGCGCATTTCGCGGATAACGTAACTTATCGCGGCGACGCTCACGCCGTATTTCTCCGCTAACGCTTCGCGCCCGTGGCCTTCCACATACGGCTTGTATTCCGCCATGATTGCCGCTTTTACTTCCGGCGTCAACTTCGTCCGCCGCGTCGCGCTCTTGGCTATGCACTTTTGCACCGTGCCGATTGATACCCCGTATTTCTCCGCCAACGCCTTGACGCCATGCTCCGACGAATTAGGCACGTATTCCGCCGCGATTGCCTCTTTGACTGCAGCCGGTACCCGCTCTTTGATCGGATGAATCTTCCCGCCTACATTTTTATACGTTTCGCCGTGCACGATTGATTTCATCACGTCCACGCTCACGCCGAACTTTTCAGCCAGCACTTTCAATCCACGCGCCGCGTCCCCGGCTACGTAATTTTCTCGGCAATAAATCACTTGCTCTTCAGTCAGTTTCCTCATCGCTATCCTCCTGTAATGCCTTCAAAATCCCAAGCCTCTTTAGCGGCAACTCGCACATGAACGCCGACGGGCACTCCAAACATTTCCCGTATTTCGGATGCGTCTCGTCGCCCGCTAGACAGGCGTTTATCGGGTCGTCCTCTTCCGTCAAATTCTTATACCTCATCAAATATGCGCCCCTCCTTTAAATGGTATCGCCCGAAGGCGAGCGGGCATAATGTCTGATAAAAGAAAACAGACCGCCGCCCGCTAGCGTTGCAATCCTTCGCCAATGTTATCCTGCGGTTTTTACTTGCAACACTGTTCCTACTGCTCAGAACTGTTTAATCACAAGCCGTAGAGCGGCAGATTAGGATTTACGTCCGCCGGTACCTATCTATTCGCAGGTAACGTAGTCAGTTAAGACTTAGGCTAGTCAAAAAGAGCTTTTACAAGCTCCCGCCTTTAGGCGTGGAGTTTTTGATCGTCGTCGAAATAGCCGCATTCGCCGAATAGACTTTTGGGGCATCTCATGCACTCGCCAGGGCAATCCGCCGGTATTCTTTCAGGGTGCAGTTCAATCTTCTCCCGACGCGCCGGCAACCCGTACCAATCGCAATACGGCTTCTCTCCTTCCAATGCTTTTAGGTAGTACCAACTCATTTTATCATCTCCTTTGGTGAACGTTATGAGCAAAACAAGAACTATCAGCTTCGTAATCGACGGCAAGGACAATCTAAGCGGCGTTTTGGCTCGTGCCGTGGGCAACGTTAAAAAACTTTCCGACATCAACAAATCCTTAAACGCCAAAGCACTTGCTCAAGCGACCCGCCTTGCCAGTGCCCAAGCCGCACTTCAAAACCTCCACTCTTACCGCAAACTCCAACAGGCTCATCTTCAAGCTCAAAAGTCCTATCTGACTTTAGGGCAGAATATGGGCAAACTCTTCGCCCAACGCAAAGCCGAGCAGTCGCAACTTGACGACATGCAAAAGGCTTATGCAAAGCTCAAGGACGCTTACAAGGCGAACTGGCGCAATATGGGCACGCAAGCCGCTCAGACTATGAAGGAGCAAATCCGCAATGCTAATCAGGAACTCAAAGCCCAAGCTAAAGTCATTGCGAATTTGGATAGGGCTTATGATTCGTCGTCGGCGTCCATCACAAAGCTTAAGGCGCGACTTGCCACTCAACAAAGCCAATTAACGCAGGCTCGGCAAGGATTGCCGGCGGGCGTGCTTGCCGCTCACGAAATGCAACTCCGCGCCCAAATCAACCAGACAACCGCCGCCCTTAACAGAGAAATCGCCGCCCTTGAACGTCGTAATCAAGTCTTCGGCAACTTCAGCCAGCGTCAACAGGATTTATCCAACGCGTATTCGAACATGCAAGGCGCACTCGATACCGCGCAGACGTTGATGAATCCTTTCAAAGACGCCGCCGATAATGCCATGACTTTCGAAAAGGCTATGAGTAGGGTTAAATCCCTAACGCAGATGCGCAATATCCGTTCGGGCAACTTCGCGCAGGTCGCCGCCGACATGAAAGAATTGACTGCCCAAGCTGAAGCCCTCGGTATGACGACAGAATTCACCGCTACTGAAGTTGCTCAAGCTCAAGGCTATTTTGGGATGGCGGGCTGGGATAAACAAAAGATTTTATCCGTCATGCCCACAGCCTTGGACCTTGCAAGTATTTCCGGCGACCACAACTTAGCGCGTACTGCCGATGTCCTTAGCGACATGATGACGGCTTTTGGCGTCAAAGCGGGCGAAGGTTACAAACTCGCGGGCGGCAAGGTCGTTGACGGCGCGAAATATTTCGGCGACGCTTTTGCTTATGCCGTGACCCAATCGAATATGGACAGAGAAACCCTTTTCGAGGCTTGGAAGTACAATGCGCCCGTTGCTCGCGCCATGGGATTAAGTTTAGGCGAAACCGTTGCTCAGAATATGATACTGGCTGGCGCAGGTATCAAAGGGTCGATGTCCGGCACTTCACTTAGACAATTTTGGGTTAGGATGTCGGCTCCGCCAAAGGCCGCTGCTAAGTCACTCGAAGAATTAGGATTTGCCGCTAACGACGCCGCCGCGCAGGTCGCCGAAACTCAACTTGCTATGCAAGAGGCTGGCGTTTCGATGGACAGCGACTGGTTCACTAAGTTTGAGGCGATAGGAAAGTTTTATCAGGAGCAGAAAGCCGCCGGACGTGACATGACGGGTTGGCTTAAAGGACTCACTGGACAAACGGCTCTCTCGGGTGTCATGAGCCTCTTTGAACCGGGCAAGCTTGAAGAGATTAAGCGTTATAAAGAAGAAATTGATTCGGGGTTTGCGGGCGGCTGGGCGGCTGATACCGCTAAAATCATGCGCGATAATACCCAAACCACGATTGACTACATGACAAGCGCATTGGACGCCCTTCAAAAGGCGGGCGGCGATGCTCTACTTCCTTCTATTCGTGGCATTGCTGAAAGTATCACTCCTTTAATCTCGTCTATGGCGCAGTGGACTAAACAGAACCCCGCTGTCGTCCAAGGATTGGCCGCTGTTGCGTCCGTGGCGTCCACCGCGATAGTTTCTATAGCTGGATTTTCCCTCGCTATGGCGGGCCTCAGATTCGCTCAGGCGGGACTTCAAACTGCGGGCGAACTTTTTACTTATTTAGGGACGAAGGCGACTGCCGCAAGGGGTGCAATCGTAAGGTTCGCCGCAACTGTAGGAACGGCTCTGTCGGGCTTGACGTTATCGGGCGCGGTCGCTGGCATGAAGGCCTTCGGTGCCGCAACGCTCGCGGCCGCCCGCGCAGGTTTAGCTTTTATGTTCACGCCGATTGGTGCTGCGCTTACTGCAATTGCCGCCGCCGCTTACTTTGCTTATCAGAATTGGGATAGAGTCTCCGCTGCATTCTCGACCCTAGGAAGTGCATTAAGTAGTTCGTTAGGTCCTGCCTTCTCGAATTTGGGAACGTCGGTAGGAAACTTGATGACGGCTCTTAGTCCTTTGGCGGGCGTCTTTGAAACCTTAGGCGGCGTGATTGTCAGCGTCTTTGTCGGCGCACTCGGTACCGTCGGCTCTTTGTTAAGTGGTTTAGCTGTCTTGCTCACGGGCTTGTTTACGTCGGTTATCGAATTCGGTACCGGTGTCGTCGACGCCTTCGGCAAGATTAAGGACGGCGACCTTTCCGGCGCGTTGGATTCTTTGAAAGAGCACGCCGCGTCTTCGGCCGATTCTTTTAAGAACGCCTGGTTAGATGCCGCCGCCGCCGTGAAGTCTGGACTGCAAGGGACTGATGCCGCCGTTCAAGCCCTGTGGACGCAACCTGCCCTTGACGTTTCAAGCCGCGTCGCCATGGGCGCAAGTGCCCTGCCGACCTCGTGGGGTCAAGTCGACGCGTCAACCATCGTTCAACCGATTGCTGACGCCTCGTCTCAAGCCGCTGACTCTCTCAATCAAGTCCAAATGCCAGCCGCCGCCACTGGTCAATCACTCCTGCCTTTGCCGCCCGCGATTGACGGCGCAACTAACTCTTCTACTCAACTTGCTACTGCTCTTCCCGCCCCCATTGACGGATTGTCCGCTTTGGGGCCTGCCGCCTCGTCGGCTGCTGGTGCTCTTGAAGCCGCCGCCGCTCGCATTAACAGTATTCAAATCAGTGTTCCACAGGTCAACTATATTCCTATGAACATTCCCGTTGCTCCTGCTGGCAAGGGCTTTGCTAAAGGCGGCTTCGTCTCTTCCACAACTAACTTTTTCGCCGGCGAACACGGCGCAGAATCAATTATCCCGTTAAATCGTTCCCAACGTTCCTTTGACCTCTGGCAAGAAACCGGCGACCTTTTGGGCTTCAATCAAGGCTCTTCGCCCATTAATATCTCTTTGACTTTCCATATCCAAGGCAATGCCGACGTTCCTACTTTTAAAAATGAAGTCGTGCCCCTTATCCAAAAAACTTTTGCTGAACAACTTGCCGATTTCAATCAAGAACGCAGAAGGAGGTCTTTTGTATGACTTACGTTACTGTCGCCGGCGATTCTTTCGACCTTGTCGCTAAAAAGACTTTAGGCTCGGAATATTTCACGCCCAAACTCATAAACGCCAATCCCAAATTCATTACCACTTTTATTTTTCAAGCGGGCGTCGAACTTCAAATCCCTGAAATAAAGACGGCTAAACAATCAATCTTGCCGTGGCAGAATTAATCTGCTAAGATACGCACGAGTTCCCGCTCTTTTGGCTTTATCTCACCGCCATTGTAGCCGGAACTTAAAAAATTTACAAGGAAATAATTATGCTCCATTCAGACGTTAAAATCTTACTCGAAGGGCGCGACATAACCCGCGATTTGGAACCGTACCTCCTAAGCGTCACTTACAAGGACGCCCTAAGCGGCGAATCAGACGTTATCGAAGTCGCTCTGCAGGATAAGAATCATGCGCTGATTAATAACCCGCCGCCGCGCGGTTCCAAACTCAACGTCGTTATTAATGACTTCGACCTTGGAGCCTTTGAAATCGACGAATACAACCCCTCGTCGCCGCCTTCGGTTATGCGCGTCAAAGCCAATTCTATCAGCCAGAATAGCGGCTTGCGGCAAGTTGACGAGTCGAAGGGTTGGGAGAAGGTCCTTCTAAGCAAAATCGCCAAAGACATCGCTGAAGCCTCGAATATGGAACTTTTTTATCAAGCTGATTTCGACCCCGAAATCAATCGCGCCGAACAGCAAGAACAATCCCGCTTAGCCTTCCTCGAAAAAATCTGCGCGGACCACGGCCTTATCGTAAAGATTGCCGACGGCAAATTAATCGTCGTCGAAGAATCAACCCTTGACGCCCAGGAACCCATTACAACCTTGACTTGGGATGACGTTTCCCACTTCGACGCCAAAGCCACTCTCAACGAAATTTATAAGGAGTGCAAAGTCAATTACTCTGAGGCTAAGCAAGCCAAAACTTTTTCAGCAACCGCTACTGACCCTACCAAGTCAGAAGGCCGAACCCTTAAGATTAATAAACGCGTGACTTCGCAGGCCGAAGCCGACCAATTGGCTAAGCACGAACTGCGCAAGAAGAATAAGGAAGAGTTCAGCGTTAATCTTACCTTGCCCCTAGACCTTAGACTTTTGGCGGGTGTCGTCGTCAATCTCGATTTCGGATTTTTTAACGGCAAGTGGCTCATCGATGAATCAACTCATTCAGTTTCAAATAGCGGCTCTCAATCGCGAATCAAACTTCATAGGGTGAATCAAAATGCTTAAACCGGATTTGAACTTCATAGATTTGAACGTAGACGAACTAGAGGCTCAAGCCAAAAAAGTCGTCGAAGAAACTTTAGGGCGTTCAATCGCGCCCGCCGACCCCGTCTTTTTGTTAGTCAAAAGTTTTTTAGCACTTATCGTTAATTTAGCCTCCCTCTTAAACTTTTGCGCCCGCCAGAACTTATTGCCATTTGCTGGCGGGCCTTATCTTGACGCTCTCGGTACTTTGGTCGGCGTCGAACGTATTCCCGCCACTTATGCCCAATGTGCCGTTCAGATAAATCTTTCTGCCCCTAGGCAATCTTCAACCGTCATCAGGCAGGGTACCCGTATCACCGCCGATAATCAGATTTTCTTCGCTCTTGATGAGGAAGTCGTCTTCCTGCCCGGCGAAGTCACTAAGGAATCAAACGCCACTTGCCTTTCAATCGGCGAAATCGGTAATGGCTTCGCCGCCGGCGAACTCAATCAGATTGTCGACAACCAACCCTTCCTGCTTAGTATCGTCAATACGACGACCTCCGACGGCGGAGCCGATATCGAAGACGACGAACCCTTTAGAGATAGAATCCATATCGCCCCGGAAAGTTTCGCCTGCGCGGGGCCAAAGGGCGCATATATCGCACGAACTAAGGAAGTCTCTTCCCTTATTGCCGACGTCGCCATTGGTTCTTCAAGCCCCGGCCACGTCGATATTTATCTTGTCATGCAGAACGGCCAACTACCTTCCGACCAGATTATCAATATGGTTCAGGAACATCTTTCCGCCAAAACTGTCCGACCTCTTAATGACATCGTCGCCGTTCACGTCCCTAATCAAGTTTCTTACAATCTAGACGTCACCGCTTACATTTCTAACGACGATTCCGCGCAGGCCGCGCAAATCATTTCCAAGGCTGAACAGGCTGTCGACGACTTCATCTCGTGGCAGGCCTCCAAAATTGGCAACGATTTAAATCCCTCCAAACTCATTAGCGCGTTGATGAACGCCGGAGCTAAACGCGTCGAAGTCATTTCCCCAACTTTTACCGTCGTCGATGATATTTCCGTCGCTATCTGCGCCAATCGTCAACTAAATTTCCTTACTGAGGATTCCTAACATGATTGACATTTACAACGCCTCCTTAGCCGATATCCTTCCAGAGTCTTTGAAGGCCGATAAACAATTCGTCGCAATCGCTAACGCCCTCGACCCGCTTCTTAAAAAATTCGCACGCAATACTAGACTTGCTATGCATATCCCACGACTTGATGAGATAACCGGCACTCTCCTTGACGTTTTGGCCGAGCAATTCCACGTCGACGTTTATGATTCCGTTAATCTCGACGACTTCCAGAAACGCAACCTTATCCGCCAATCTATCGCACTTCATCGTTATAAAGGTACTGCTTGGGCAGTCGAGGCCGTCGCCGAACAATTTTTTGGAAGCCCGATAGTCGAAGAGCTAGAGGGCTTTTTATTTCGGATTAAGACGAAGGAATACATAGCCGCGCCGGAAGCCTTCGCGACTTTTCGCCGCATGATTATGGACGCTAAGCCCGTGCGTAGTTGGTTCATGGGCGTCGATTTGGACCTTAGCCCGCCGCCGACGACGTTGCGCATTGCTAAGCCTATCGTCGCTGATGGCCGCGTTAATATCGATTTCAGACGCCCGTCCGGTTCCAAAGTCTTAGTTCGCCTCGGCTCGCCAATTATCGTTTCCGGCTCCGTTACCATTTTTCCAAGGAGTTGATTTTATGACTGTCGATGAAATAATCGCCGGCTTGAATTTGACTGAAGCGCAGGTTGCCACAATCAAACGCAATCTGGCAATGGTCGATTCCAATCGCTTGCGGAGTTTAACTGCCGACGTTTCACGCGCCGAGCAAGGTTCAGTCATGACCCGCGCAGGTTTAAATATTTTGGCTAAAGGTATTGCCGGCAAGCCGATTGTTTACACCAAGGCGGTTATCGGCGATTCCATGCGTAACGGCGAAGTCGTCGAATTAACCGACGCGCAGATTGCCGAACTTACAGACCTTATTAATCCCCTTGAGGAACTGCCGCTCGTCGATTTCAAACACGTTGGCAACGGGCAAGTCGTCGTGCAGGCTCTCCTTCAGAACGCCGACTTCCAAGACGGCTTCTTCTGCCGCGAATTAGGCCTCTTCGCCGAAGACCCCGATACTAATCAAGAGGTTCTTTATTCCTACAGAAACACCGGCCTTGTAAGCGGCTATACGCCCTCCGGCGGCGGCGCAATGCTCCTTAACCTCCTCTTAAATCTCGTAACCGTCGTCGATAACGCCCAAAATGTCACCGCCGTCCTTGATGTCGCCTTGCTTTACATCTCTCATGCACAATTCTTAGAACATATCAATTCCACAACGCCGCATCCAAATCTGCAGCTGATAACCTTAGAAGACGTCGACGAACAAATTCAGACCGCTGAAATTATTCAACACTTGCAAAATCAAATGACGCAGGTCGAAACGAACGTCGCCAATCTCTTTATGCAACTCGGTTCCCCCGATGCTAACCTTTTGATTTTCGAGGACTTTAAGGATTTGCAAGGCATCGACAACCTGAAAGTTAAAGTTTTAAATGCGGCGAACGGCTCGGCTGAAGTCTATGTCGAAAGTCTTGACGGCATTCAAAATGGCATTTACTACACCCTTTCAGACGGCGTCCGCGCTCAATATATCCGTTCCAAGGCGACCGCTTCTAACGACGGCTCTTTTTCCGTCATCTTCGTCGAGCCCGTTACTAAAAATTTCAATCTGAATAAGACTTACCTTTACCGCTCCACCGCGATTATCGGCGACGGGCAAGCGGGCGGCTCTTCCAATGAATACGAATCAACCTTCGCGCCAGATGACATTTTCAGCGGCGTTTCCTCTTCGACGACCAAAACCATTTCTTTGAACACTAAGCAATCAAATGCTGCGAACTTCGACCTCCAAGGCGACGGCGCGTTTGACGCTAACGGCTTTTTCACACTTTAAGGAGTTGATTTCATGGCTTACGACATAATAGCCGCCCGCGGCTACGGCTCCGCCGAACAAGGCGACGCCACTAATCCCGCCACTATCAATCATTACGCAAGCGTTTCGGCTATCGACACTTCCGCACAAACTATCACCGTTGACGACGCTACTAATTTTACTCAAGGTACCGAAATCATGCTGCATATAAGCGGCTTGCGCTCCGCCGACGGCAATAAAGCTTATCTCGGCAGGTACAAGTTCGCTAAAATCATGTCCGTCGCCGGCAACGTCCTTACTTTGTCCGTTAAACCCCTTAATCTCACTGTCGAATACTACTTTTATCAAGCAATCACCGTACCGCATTACAAAACTTTGACGATTAGTCAGACTGTAGAGCCGCCCGCCTTCCAAAACGGCGTCGGCGGCATTTTGGTTTTCAAAGCCCATACCCTCAACATGAGCGGCGCGATTAATCTTGTGAATAAGGGCTTAACCGCTGATTCGCAACGCCCTTGGCTTACTCACGAAGAAGACGGCATTCGCGATACTGATAAATTCGCCGGCTACGAGAATTACGAAACCGCTTACAACTTCACGCTCCAAAAGGGCGACGGCTCCTGCCTTATCATCGCTAAGGAAATTAATTTCGAGTCGACCGCACGCATCGGCAATCCCAATTACTCGGGCACGGGGCGTTGTCGCGGCGCGGACGATTCTATCGGTAAGAATTCCGAACTGACGAACATCGGCGGCTCCTCTATCTTAATCGTCGCCCCTGAAA
Organism: Quinella sp. 1Q5; assembly: GCA_014764605.1. Classification (GTDB taxonomy): domain Bacteria; phylum Bacillota; class Negativicutes; order Selenomonadales; family Selenomonadaceae; genus Quinella. The sequence continues at coordinate 15,868 of JACXWG010000004.1, forward strand.
TCGAAGGCTTTTCCTCTTACATTATCAGCAAATATCGTAAAAGTTCCCTCTCGGCGGGCAAGGGTTTGGCGCGTGCTTATATCGCTACCGAACGCATGCTGACTTTCGATGAAGGGCTTTACGCCACAGATATTATTTCCACGCCCGAACGATTATCTAAAGATACCTTGATTGACGGGTTCGGCGACGGTTCCACGGGTGCCGCCTCCTCTAAGGATATTCAGCAAAATTCCTACGCCTTTATTTCTACCATTTACGGTTCGACTTATCGTTTAATTAATATAGACCAAAACGGCAAAGCGAAATTCACACCCGGGACGCTCGTTATGATTCAAGCCCTTTATAAGGACACTTCTGACCACGTCGGTCGCTTTTTCGTTGATAAAATCGTCGACGTCAAAAACGATAGCAACGGCAACCTCAAAGCGATTATCCTGAATAATAACCCGCAAAAGCTCCAAATCCCTAAATTCGACCCCACACATTACTACTTTCAAGCTATCGCTATCCCGCAATATTCGAGTTTCAGCGCAAGCAATTTCAAAACGCCTAAGTATGAGAATCACCGAGGCGGCGTCTTCGCTATCGCCGTTAATGGTACTTGCGACCTCTCCGATAAGACGATTGATGTCATGCGAAAGGGCGGTTCTAAGTATTTTTCCCAAATAACTAATGCCTCTATGAAAAACCGATTGCCCGTCGGAGAAGGGCACGGTTCCGTTTTTATTTTGGCGAAAAAATTAATCGTCAATACGTCAACGAGAATAGGGGCGACTTATTCTGGGAATTCTTTCGGCGGTTCAGAAAGTGGCTATATGGGCAAAAGGAGCTTGTCGGCTAGTGATATTTATGACGGGTACGGCGGCGGCGGTTTCCGCGCAGGTCAGCAATATTACGGTCACAACGGCGGCTATTTCTCCAATGCGACGGAAATTTATTTGAGCGGTACGGGCGGGCATCAGGGCGCAAGTATTTTTATCGTCGCCGGGGAGATTGACGGTTTGTCTTTAGATTGTCTGTCGACTGGCGGCGCAGGCGGCTATGGTGGTAGCGGTTCAGCTGCTCAAATCACTGCTGGTGAGGCGGGCGGTTGCGGTTATGGCGGCTCTGGCGCGAAGAATTCCTACAAAGGAATTTTCGGCGGATATGGTGGCGTTCACGGCGGTGGTTCGGGCGGTTCTTCTCGCTCTGGTAATCTTTGGGTTAATGGCGGCGGGGCCTCTGGTTTCTGCGTCATCTACGCCAATAAGGCTACTAATCAAGACACCACCAACTTATAAAAAAAGAGACGCCCCTAAGGTCGCCTCCGAAAAGCAATTTTTTTTTACCAATCATCATTCCGAGGGAGCCGCATTCCAAAGAAAGGATGATTCACTATGGCTTTTAACTTCGTCCTGAAGAAAACCGCCACGCTGACTGCTACGCTTGCCGGCACGACTAATCAGCTTAAAATCCCCGGTTGCTATTCCGGCGAAACTTCTGCCGATAACGCAGTCGCGCAGGTTAATAAAATCCTCGCAATCGGCGGAAAAGCAATCGTAGCCGACAACAAATCTAAGCTCACTGTCGAGAAGGGGGTTGAAGAAGTATGACTTACACTATCACGCTCGGCTTGAGTTATGAAGGCACGAACTTCACCCGCGAATTCAAAATCCCCGACGTTTCTGAAATCGACGCCGCTATTGAGACCGTCCGCCAAAAGGTTAAGGCTTTGAACGCCGCCATTAGCGGCGACGACGCCTTGAAAAACTTCTTCCGCGCCGATGACGCCGATGACAATTCCGGCTCTCTCAAGAAGATTTTCTCCTGCAATATCCGCAACGACCAAGAAACGACCCTTATCTGAAAGGAGGATTTCACCATGCCTAAAACTTCCCTTATCGTTACCACTAACAACTATCTGTCTGACAATGTTCAGCAACTCACGATTACCGACGTCAATCCCAATGCGGTCGCCAATGACCTTAAGACCTTCGCGCAGATGACCGCCAACCTTAGCAAGGATTCCTACGTCAAAACCGAACGCATTGAAAAAAGCGACCTCGACGGCTCCTTGCCCCAAAGGAATCCCGTCATCAAAATCAAATCTTACACCTTCGACGGTACCAATACTGTCAGGATTAAAACTTCCGATATTACCAATTCTTCTGGGCGGCTCACTCTGGCTACTGCTTTCGATAAACAAGCAACCACTGATAACTACATCTACCCGCAAGTTTCCTTCGCGAACATCTCCAATCCTAACGTCACTTTAGGCATTTCTTCCACTTCGTGGTACGCCTCTAAACCCGAAATCGTCAATATCGGTATTTTGTTCAACGTAATCGAGCCTGTTTCTTTTGATTACATCGTCGATTTCCCCGAATTGGACGGGTTCGCTCCTTATCACGTCGTTATCCCCATTGAAGTCGAAGAAGAATGAGGTGATTAATCGTGGCTGACATCATTACTACTAAAAAAGTCTTGCAAAACGTCTTCACTTTCGCTGACGGCGATACTCGCACCGTTAATATCCCCAATCCCAAGGATAATTTGACTGCTGAACAGGTTCAGGCTTGGGCGGATTTCGCCGTTCAGAATCAAATCCTCATCGGCGACAAGACCGCCGCCGCCCTCACGGGCATTCAATCCTCCAAAATCCTCGATGTCACTTCTACTGACGTAGACATTTCCTAACCTCTGCGCGGCTCCCTCGGAATGATGATTGCTAGGAGATGACTTTATGCTTACTTCAAATACTATTCGTTTCGCCACTGACACTTTCGGCGCGGCGGTCGTTTTCAATGAAGAACCTATCGATTCGACGCCGGACCCCGACGCCCCGGATGACCCTATTCCAGACGAAGAGCAGACCTTCATGAAAACCGCCTTCCTCGTCTCGAAGGTTCCTTTGGATTGTTCGCAGAAATCCGCCGTCGATTCGTTCGTCATTACCGGCAACGAGCCTGCTGGTTCCCGCCGCCGCCTTATCTTTATGGTCGACGACGCGCTTTTCAAATTCAAAAACGGGCGACTTGCCACCTACAACGACCAAGGCAATTTCGATGACGTCATCAAATACGGCAATAAGGTTGATGTGTTAACCGCTTTGCCCAATGTCAATGATTTCGTCGGCAAGAAGATTTATCCGATTATCGCCATGCAAGCCCCTTCTGACGCAGAAGAATTCCCGACGATTAAAATCGGTTTGGTTACTCGCGCCACTTCCGAACAGTTGACCGATTCGCAGGATAGCCCCGTTTACGAATTCGATTCCACACAGACCATTTCCGCTATCACGCCCAAGATTAATACTCAAGGCGCAGGCTCCGTTCAAATTACCGCTCGCCTTCGAAAGGGCGGTTCGTGGTCTTCCTTCATGAGCTTAACCAATGCCGTCGACAAAGACGCCGACGCTATTCAATTCCGCATGAATTATTCCGTGACAACCGTCGGCTCTGATTCCGCGCAGGTCGAATCAATCACAGTCAAACACTCTTCCGGCGCGGCTCTGGTTACCGGCAACGTCGCCAATCTCTATTCTGTCGTCGCTGATTATACCGTTCCTCTGAAAAGTGCTTACTGCCTCGTCCGTCATGACCCCTTGGTCGATGCTAAAATCGAAGCCTACGTTAATTTCATGCCCAAACCTAAGCATCGCGAATTGATTCAAATCGCCACCGCTACTGGTTCCCAGCAACAAATCTCTTTGAACGACGAAAATATTGTTGCCTCTTCTATCAACATTTTTGTTAATGGCGTCCCCTTCTTCGATTTCGATTTCTCAACCGAGACTTCAACTATTATCCTGACTGCCACCCGCAATGCCGTCATTACCGCTTCTTACGATTACGATTCCGGACAAGAATCATGGCTTCAGATGAACGCCGATGATTCTCAACCCTATAACGACGACGACGGCACCTATTCAACCCGTTTTACTTTTTCTCAAGAGACCGAAGGGCTAACCGTCGCCAATATCCGTATCCGCCTTTTAAGACTATCTGGTTCATCACGTGGCAAACTCGGTACTGCTACTGGCAAAACTCAACTTTTCTCCTTAAAACACAAACCCGTTCCTAGCTCCATTACTTTTACCGAAGACGTTAAACATTCCTACGACGAATCAACCGCTATCCTCTCGTGCGTCGCCCCTAAGAATACTCCTATCTTCATCAATTACGATTACCTCGGCGAAGCTCCAGTCGTTTATTCCTTCGCCGCTGGCTTTTCCGCCGCTTAAAGGAGGGTTCCTCATGAGCATCATAATCAAACGCCCTTTAACCCCTGAACAGCTACAGAATTTGAATCAGCCTTCCGCGCAGGCTAAGCTTCAAGCTATCGAGGACTTCATAAACTACGCCGGACTAAAACTCTTGGAATTGGAGGCTAAACAAGATGACGCACTATCACCCATACGACCCGCTGTCGACTATACGTGTTAAGGAAATAGTTCCCGTCATAGACGCTAAGGCTATCCTACGCCATATCCCTAAAAAAGGCTCCATTCATATCTACGGCTTCAACGAAACCAGTTCCGATGAGCCGCAGGATAATCAATTCTTCTGCGACTACGCCTTAGATAGCCTCTATCGTGATTCTAATCGCGTCCTAGTCTTCAACCCCACGCTCGCTGACCAAAATCTTGTCGTCGACTATATCGCAATCGGTACTGTCTTCACCTCTGACGACGCCAACGAAATCAAAGCCCATTTGGAGAATCAAAAAATTCACGGCGGCGGCTCTTCCTTCCAAATCGGAGACGGATTTTATCGCTCCAACCAAGAATCGGCTGGTATGTTCTTAAGGGATATGGCTGACGAACCTGTTCTCAATTCTCGCGCCCTCTTCCAAGCCCTTAAACGTTTCCCCATGTATAGCTACGACATTGAAGAAGGCGTCAATCAAGGTTATTTCGCCGTTGAAACTTTAGAAGACAACTTCGTTCGCTTCGTCAAAAGGGCTTCCCGCCATGGCGATTTAATTTCCTTCTATCAAGAACCCAATTCTGGCGGCTTCTTTGATGAAGGTTGGGCTTTTCGCACTAACGATAAATGGATTATCCTCGGCTACTATAAAGACCGCTACGCCGTGGTTACCGACGAGGAATGCTGGAGTTCCATTAATCCTTTGCTCACAATTAAAGACAGGCAAAAGTTAGACTCCATTAACGCCCAAATCGATGCTTGGCAATACAAAGGCAAGTTCAATAACCGCCCCGATTCCTCCGATGAAGACGATACCGACATTGCCATTTACAATCAGTGCGAAGACAACGACACTTTCCCTGACGGCTCCTCCCCAGAGGTCGGCTATTACTCTTTGCAAGATATGCCCTTCACTTATTCCGATATGGCTTTTCACAATGACGACTTGCTCTTTTATCTGCCGCTTGCCAACGGCTCAAAAAAATGGTTCGTCATGCAAAGTGCCGCCAATTATCGCGATTATTACACCTACCGCCACCCGACTATCTTGCCCGATTATCCTGCTCGCGGCACCGAGAACACAAACGACAAGCGTCCCCCTGAGGGCAATCTCTGGTTCGATGAGGACGGCAAACTTCATCTGGCCGGAAAGGATTATAATCTTTACACCTTCACGCCAGACCCGCCCGCTAATCGTTTTTCTGCCAATCTTTCCTTGACTGAAAACGACCGCAAGCTTTTAGATTATCTTCATCAAAAATTTGATTCCGAAATCCCTTAAGGAGCTGATTACCATGACGGAAGAATTTGTTGCTAACACTCTCGCTAATATCGGCGTCCCCACTGCTCTTTGCTTCTATTGCCTCTTCGTCTTAAATAAATCTGTCAATCATCTCTCCGACAAAATCGATAAGATTTCCGATAAGTTCGAGCGGTTCTTCATTCAAACTAGCCAGCTCATCGACTCCGTTAAAGCCCTCGAAAACGATATCCGCTCCTCGCGAAGGAGTTGATTCTTATGCGTCGAAGTCCCTTTAATCATTGCCACTAGCCAGTGGCTTATTTTTTTTTTCATTTCCTTGACTTTCCTATTGACAACGTGCTATATTGCGGAAAATTTATTGTAGGAGGAACCGATTGAAAATCCTAATCGTCAACCTTATGCAAATCGGCGACTTGGTCCTTACGACCCCTGTCTTTAGGGCTATCAAGTCTGCATACCCAGATTCTTTCTTAGCCGTTGCCGTCAATCTCCAATTCGCCGACTTGGTCAAATTCAATCCCTTCCTCAATCGTATCTTCACCGTCGATAAACATTCTTTGAAATCTTTCCTCCATACCGTGAACGATATCCGCAAGGAACACTTCGACTTGTGCTTGAACCTTAACCGTTCAGAACGCGCTTCCGCGCTGGCAGCACTCTCCGGTGCAAAGCGCATCTGCGGCTACGCTAAGCCCGGTTTCTCTCTCTTCTTTGATTCCGTCTCTCCTAACCTTAAGCGCGTCATCCATCAAGTCCAGTCCCATTTCAAAGTCCTCGTCGCCGCCGGTTTTGCTCCGCTTCCTATCCCTAAATCCGACGTCTTCTTAGGCGATACTCACCTTAACATCTCCCTTCCTAATAATATCGTCGCCTTCAATGTCGGGGCTTCTTGGCCTTCCAAACGTTGGCTCCCGGAGTTTTTCGCCTATGTCGCCAACCAACTCATCTGCCGCGGCTTCACCGTCGCCTTCTTAGGTTCCAACGCCGACGCTCTCATCGTTAAACAGGTCACCAACCTTATTTCGCCTTCTCTTCGACTTCTCGTCTTTACCGGTAAGTTTTCCCTCCTGCAACTTGCCGCTTTCTTCGACCACTGCAGACTTCTCATCTCTAACGATTCCGGCCCTCTTCATATCGCCGCCGCTAGAAACCTACCTGCCGTCTCTATTTTCGGCTCTTCCCCTGTCATCGGCTTCAAACCTTGGCTCTATTCTCACTTCTTAATCAAATCCCCCGCTCCGTGTCACCCCTGCTACTTGCAAAATTGCCCTCTTCAAGGTAAGGACTGTTTGCGTTGTATGAAATTAATTTCTCCAGAAGTCGTCTTGAAGTATTCACTCGAATTACTTTCGTCTTTCGATAAACCTGCCAAAGACCTTCCGCAAATCCAAGGAGCTTATGATTGTAAAGTTATTGACTTGGCTAAACAGAATTAAAAAGAGACCGTACAGAAAAATCAGCGCGGTCTCTTTGTTTTTACTCAGCCAACATTTTCTCGAAATCTTCTTCACTAAGAATCTTAATGCCAAGTTCCTCCGCCTTAGAAAGTTTGCTACCTGTCTTCTCGCCCGCGATAACGTAATCAGTATTTTTGCTAACAGAACCTTTAACAAGCCCGCCGCGTTCAATGATGAGTTTGCTTGCCTCGTCGCGTGTGAACTTTTCAAGCTTGCCTGTGAGCACAAAACTTTTGCCCGCCATCGCCGACTCAATAACTTTTTTCTCCTCTTCCATTGTTAAGCCCGCCTCCTTAAGTCCGTCGAGAATTTTAAGATTGTCCGCGTCATCGAAAAATTCCTTAACATGCCGCGCCGTAATTCCTCCGATGTCTGGCACCGCTTGCAATTCTTCTTCCGTCGCCTTGGAAAGTTCGCTAAGCCCGCCGAAGTGTTGAATCAAATCACGAGCCGCCGCACTTCCCACGCCGAATATCCCTAAGCCCGTCAGCAATTTGGCGGGCGAATTTTTTTTGCTTTCCTCTATCGCCGCAAGTATTTTATCCGTCGCCTTAGCCAACCCGAAGATTTTCTTAGCAAGCAATTCTTCGCGCCGTGTGTAAAGTTTGTACACGTCAGCAACCGTTTTAATGAATCCTTCTGCAATGAGTTTCGGGATAGAAGTTTCGCCTAGCCCGTGAATATCCATTGCAGTGCGTCCGACGAAGTTAAGCAAATGATTCTCCAACTGCGCGGGGCAATTCACATTGACGCAACGATAATCGGCGGCGGACTCTTCGCGCTCCAACTTGTGATTGCAAACAGGGCACGTATCAGGGATTTTGAACGGCACGGAATCCTTTGGACGCTTGCTCACGACGACGCCACTAACTCGCGGGATAATCTCGCCCGATTTGTAAACCTTAATCGTGTCGCCAATGCGTATGTCAAGTTCGTCAATAAAGTCTTGGTTGTGCAAAGTCGCCCTCTCAACTTTAGTACCGTTCAAGCTCACCGCGTCAAAGACTGCAGTAGGAGTGATTCGACCCGTGCGCCCCACGCTAAGTTCAATGCGGCGTAAAATTGTCTCTCGTTCGTCAGGCGGATACTTATAAGCCACTGCCCAACGCGGAAATTTGCTCGTCGCGCCGAGTTGCTCGCGCTGTGCAAAGGAATTCACTTTAACAACTGCGCCGTCAATGTCATAGTCAAGACTTGCTCGCCTCTGTCCAATCTCCTCTATCGCCCGCCAAACCTCCTCGAATGTCTTGCAGACTTTGTACGCGTGAATAATCTTTATCCCGTTGCGCGTCATAAAATCGTAAGCCTCGACGTGACTTTGAATATCGACGCCCTCGACCTTCTGCAGATTGAACACGAACATTGATAGCCGCCGCTCCTTAACAATCCTGCTGTCAAGTTGGCGTAGTGTGCCCGCCGCGCAATTCCTTGGGTTCGCAAACGTCTTTAAGCCAAGCCGTTCTTGCCGTTCATTAGTCGCCGCAAAGTTCTGCCGTGTCATATAAACTTCGCCGCGTATCTCTAAATATTTCGGCGCGTCCACCAGCTGTTTAATCACGTCATAAATCACGCGGGCATTTTCCGTGACATCCTCGCCTTGATGACCGTCGCCGCGTGTGATTGCTTGAATGAACTGCCCGCCCTCATAACGCAGAGCCAACGATAAGCCGTCAATCTTCTCCTCAACGACGAATTCTGACGAATCAAGCTTTGCAATCGCGTCTTTGATGAAGTCTTCCACTTCCTCGCGGCTGAACACGTCCTGCAACGACAGCATCGGCACATCGTGCGCGACAAGCTTGCCTGCCTCCCGTCGTGCACTGCCTCCTACTAGTTGCGTCGGTGAAGTCGGCGTGATGAATTCCGGATAAGCCGTTTCTAACTCTTTTAGCCGCGTCATGAGTTTATCGTATTCGTAATCGGAAATCTCCGGCGCGTCCAGTTCGTAATACTTTTTATTGTGCCGCCGAATTTCCTTGCGAAGTCTCAAAAGTTCCGCCTTGACTTGAGAAATCTCCAAAGTCATCGCCTCCTTAAAGCTTAGTAATCGGAGCCGCCTTGAGTCCCAAAACTTTTACGCCGCGTTCGGGATTGACAAAAGAAATCGTAATCGTTTTGCTGTCAACCGCCATGACCGTTCCCACGCCCCAAAGCTTATGACTGATTATGTCGCCCACTTGGAAAGTCTCTGGCGGCGTCGAAGGCTTTTGCTCGAAGGGAATTACCTTCGCGGAACGATGAGCCGTCGGCGGTCTGTAGCTTGACTTTGGCGGCGATTTTTTCTTCCTGAAGCCTTGCGGTATATTGCCGAAGTATTTAACATAATCTGAGGGAATCTCCTGGACGAATCGCGAAATATTTTGCGATATTGTTTTGCCAAAGAACATTCGCCTTTCCGCCGCCAGAAGATAAAGTTTCTTCTTAGCACGCGTTAAGGCAACATAGCAAGCGCGCCGCTCCTCCTCCAATGCCGAGGGAATTTCCAAAGAGTTTCTGTGCGGGAAAAGCTCTTCTTCCAAACCCACGACGAACACAACCGGGAATTCCAAACCTTTCGCCGCGTGCACTGTCATTAACCTAACGCGGGATTCTTTTTCGTCAATCGTGTCAATGTCGGTTATCAAGGCGACGTGATTTAAAAAGTCTCCAAGCGTGGCTTCGGGATTCATCTCGGCGAATTCTTTTGCGCTATCAATGAACGCGCCTAAGTTTTCTTCGCGTGAAAGACCATCCCGCTTGCCTTCCTCGCCACCACTGTGAAGCATTTTAATATAGCCTGACTCATTCATCACTAGATTTATCAGCTTATCGACGGTGCAATCTCTTGCCGACTCTGAAAAACTCATCATCATTGCCGCGAACTTCTTGACGCCTGCGCGGAACCGTGAACTAAGTCCTTCCACTTGAGCTAAGAGCTTGTCATCGGAAACGACTTCAAAGATTGATAGCCTCTTAAATGTCGCGAACTGCGCAAGCCTAGCCACGCTCGTGGAGCCTAGCCCGCGTGCCGGTACGTTGATTATCCGCCTAAGGTGCAAATCGTCTCGCGGATTGGCGATGACGTGCAGATACGCTACGATGTCTTTTATCTCTTTGCGGTCGTAGAACTTCAGCCCGCCGATTACGATATATTTTATGCCTTCCTGCATGAACCTTTCCTCGAATAGCCGCGATTGTGCGTTCGTGCGGTAGAGTATCGCAATCTCATTGTAACGAAAATTTTCCTGCTTAACGAGCCGCTGAATCTCTCCCGCCACAGTCGCCGCCTCTTGCTTATCATTGTCGCAGTTGGCAAAGATAATTTTATCGCCGCCTTCGTTCTGCGTCCAAAGATTTTTAGGCTTGCGGTCGATGTTGTTCCGAATAACTTCATTAGCCGCGTTTAATATGGTCTTCGTCGAACGATAATTTTGCTCCAACAAGATGACGCGTGCCCCAGGATAATCCCGCTCGAAGTTTAGGATATTACGCATGTCCGCGCCCCGCCAACCGTATATCGATTGGTCAGCGTCGCCAACTACGCAAAGATTTTTATACTTAGCCGCCAAAAGCTTAGTCAACACATATTGCGCAACGTTCGTATCTTGATATTCGTCAATCGAAATGTATTGGAACCGCTCCTGATACTTCGCCAACACGTCGGGATAATCTTTGAAAATCTTCACCATGACAAAAATTAGGTCGTCGAAATCCAATGCGTTATTTTCCTGCAACTTCTTCTGGTAAAGCTTGTAAATCTCTTGGACGTTTACCCGAAAAAAGGGGCTCTCGTTGCGAAGGACTTCGACGCAGTGTTCAGGGTCAATCAGATTGTCCTTGAAAGCAGATATTGTTAAGTTCACGTTGTCGAAGACGGACTCGGCTAGATTTAGTTCCGCAATACACTGCTTGATAAGGCTTTTACTCTCGCCCGCGTTGAAGATTGCAAAGTTCCCGTTGTATTTGCCAGTTATCTCAATCTCCCGCCGAAGTAGCCTTGCGCAAAAGGAATGGAACGTACTCAATATGATATTTCTTGCCCGTTCGCCGATTAATTTTTCTGCGCGGGACTTCATCTCATTAGCCGCCTTGTTCGTGAAGGTTATCGCCAAAATATTCCAGGGCGAAATCCCTTGCGCAATCAAGTTCGCTATTCGGCAAGTCAAAACTCTCGTCTTTCCAGAACCAGCCCCCGCCATGACTAAAAGCGGTCCTTCAATGCAATTAACCGCCTCTTGCTGTTCGGGATTCAAATCCTCAAAAATCTTCGTCGTGTCAAAAAAAATTTGCTCGTCCAAAGGAGCACCTCCCTTTCAACGAGCAATTATATTTTGTATGTCGTTTTTTATCAAGCTATCCTATTGAGAACCGTCAATGCGCGGTCATTGAGTCCGAATGATTGAAGACTGCGGCGCGTCCACTGGATGCAACGTTCACGTTGCTCAAGCCGCCGTATTGGTTGATAAGTTGTAATAGACGCCGCGCCGAGCCATTAAGTTTTCGTGCGTGCCCTCTTCAGTGATGTTGCCGTGTTCGAGGACGAGAATCCGATTTGCACTGCGAACCGTCGCCAGTCTGTGTGCAACTGTTATCGTCGTGCGATTCTCGGAAAGTTTCTGCATTGCACGTTGAATTTGGCGTTCGGTCTCGTTATCAAGCGCGGAGGTTGCCTCGTCTAAGATTAAAATCTTCGGGTTGCGCAGAAACATTCTAGCGATTGCAAGTCGTTGCTTCTGCCCGCCGCTTAGTTTAACGCCACGTTCGCCGATGAAGGTATTGTAACCGTTAGGAAGGGCGGAAATAAATTCGTGAGCCTCGGCAAGCTTCGCCGCCTCAATAATTTCGTCGTCGGTGGCGTCCTCTCTGCCATAAGCGATATTATCCTTGACGCTCGCGGAGAAAAGGAACGTGTCCTGCTGAATCATGCCGACTTCACGGCGTAGGCTGTCAGTCTTAACTGTCTTAATATCGCGCCCGTTAATCGAAATCGTGCCGCCGTCTAGGTCGTACATGCCCAAGAGCAGTTCGCACAAGGTAGTTTTACCGCCGCCCGTCATGCCGACTATCCCGACGTGTTCGCCAGCTGCTATGCTTAGGTTGAAGTCGTTAAAAATTTGTGCGGAGCCTTCGTAGCCAAAATTCACGTGGGAAAACTCAATCTCGGAGGCAGTCTCAAGCTTTGCAACGCGTTCGGCGGATAGTTCGCTACTTTCGGGCAGGTTCATCAGTTCGCGATAACGTTCAACGCCCGCCATGCCCCGTTGATAAATTTCCGTCAACATCATCAGCTGAAAGACCGGACGCATACACAGCATCATATACAGCAGGAATGCAACTAAGTCGCTGATTCGCATTTGCCCAAGACTTATCAACGCGCCGCCTAAGATGATTATCGTTAGGTTCATGACGTTGGAGAAAAAATCTATGCCGCCGTGAAGCTTGCCGACCGTCTTAAAGGAATTCTTCTGCACAGTCAAGAGTTGTTCGCCCGCGCGAAGCATTTTATCAAGTTCCTTGTCCACGTTGCTGAACACTTTGACAAGGCGAATCCCCTGCAAGCTCTCGGCAATCTGTCCGCTTAAGTCGCCGGTGTTCTCCCGTGCCTGCATGAACATTTTCTTCATATCGCGGTTAAGTCGGAACGTCTGCCACGTCTTGAAGATTAAAAGAGCCGTAACAACGATTGCAAGTTGCCAGTTCAGGTAGAATAGCAACGCGACCGAGCCGAGCATTGTGATTGAGCACGTGATAAGCAGATGTGGGATTGCGAACATAAGCCCGCCGACTTCCGCAATGTCATTGACGAGTCGCGATAGGAGCTGTCCGCTTTGCGCGTTGTCGTAGAACGAATAGCCCATTCTCAGCAGGTGGCGGAAGAGTTTTTCACGCATTGCAAATTCAATCTTAGCACCCATGCCGCGTCCGATGACTTCGACTTTGTAGTTAAGGAAGTAGTTCGCCGCGTAAATTGTAAGTAGCGCACCCGCCGTCAAAATCATTTCCGACGACAGCCCGTGCGGTAAAAGCTCGTCCATGACGTGACGAATCAGCATTGGCGACAAAAGCCCAAGCCCCGCCCCCATTAAAGAGCCGATTGCCACGAACGTAAACGCTTTTTTGTGCGCCGCGTAACTCTCCGCAAAAAATTTCAGCTTGTCCTTAAGCATTCGCAATCCCTCCTTGCCAACGCGTCAATAGAATTCGTCTTCGGTCTCCTGTTCGATTAGTTCAGTCAGGCGTTCAGAAATTTTTTCCAAACACTTCTTGAGCGTCGCTTTTTCTCTTGCGTTGAGGTCAATGAACAGTTCATTATAATCGGGTTTGTGCAGATGGAAAATTTCGCCCTTTGCAGTCAATTCTATGATGAGTACCCGCTTATCCGTCTCCGAACGATGCCGCGTAATATATCCGTTAGCCTCCAGTTTCTGCAGAAGTTCGCCTAACGATTGCGGACGAATATCCAAGATGTCACCGAGTTCCCTTTGACTTATGCTACGCCTTTTCTGCAATGCCGACAAGATACGCCCTTGCCCCTGCCGCGGGTCTAAGCCACCGAAGTTTTTTCCGTACCAAACCATATGATAGCAACGCATTAGATGATGCGTCTCAAGTAAAACGTCCGTCAAGTTGTCCTTTTCTGCCATTTACTAACGACCTCCTGAATTTCAAACTGCCTTGCAAGCCGTATGGTACAAGGTACCTTAGCTTTAGTCAATATGATTTGGGAACTTCTAACTAAGTTTAACTTTGTGCTAAGATAGCGGCAAGGAGTGATTGTAATGAAACCATGTGAATTTTGTCCGCAACGTTGCAAAGTCGACCGCGTGAAGAAGTTGGGCTTTTGCGGGGCAGGGGAAAATTTGCGCGTGGCACTCGTTAGCCTGCATAAATGGGAAGAGCCTTGTCTTGTCGGCGAACGCGGAGCCGGTACAATTTTTTTCTCGCACTGCAACTTGAGATGCGTTTACTGTCAAAACTTTGTAATTAGTCACGAGGGCTTCGGCGCAGAGGTTTCAGTTGAGCGGCTTGCGGAAATTTTCATTGAACAACAGGAACGCGGCGCGGCTAATATCGAACTCGTGACGCCGACGCATTACGCCGATAAGATCTGTCTGGCGATTGACCTTGCCAAAGCTCGCGGGCTTAAATTGCCGATTGTCTGGAACTCTAACGCCTATGAAACTTTGGAGACGCTAGAGACTTTGCGCGGGCGTGTAGATGTCTTTTTGCCCGATTTAAAATACTTCGACGACACCGCCGCCAAAACTTTTTCCAACGCCCCGAATTATTTTTCCGTAGCTTCCTCCGCGATAAAGAAAATGTTTGAGCTGGTCGGCTCCGCGCAGATTGTCGATGGGCAGATGATTCGCGGAGTTATCGTGCGTCATTTAGTCTTGCCGAATTACAGACGCGACGCCATTAAGATTATCGATTGGCTTTATGAGACGTTCGGCGATGATATTTTTATCAGCCTTATGAATCAGTATATGCCGCTTTATCGTGCCAAAGAGTTCAAAAAAATAAGCCGCACGCTCACGACTTTTGAATATAATTCCGTCGTAGAACATGCGGTTAAGCTTGGAATAAAGAATTGTTTCGTGCAAGTCGGCAAGACCGCCGATGAAAGTTTCATTCCGAATTTCAATCTGAACGGCGTTTAAGTATCGCTTCTGTGTGGTTGCCATTCAACTTGCATTTTGATTTCTTCGCCCGCTTTTGTCTCCAGAGTGTATCTATAAGGTTCATTGTGCCAAGCAGACGTTAGGGTGTCGAATATCGTTTTGCCGTTAATTGTCAGCTTAGTGTAGTCTATCCAATAGGGAATGCCTTTAGTTTTATCTTCAGGACTGCGAATATCTATTCCCCTAAGCAATAACTGAATTTTTCCATCCACTGTAGCTTTAGCGGTGAAGTTCAATTCCCCCGCATAGGATTGAATTACGTAACCAATGCCGTTCTTCTGGAACCAGCTGGGTTTACTTATACTTGCTCTATTGTCAGCCACAGAAATAATTTGAAATTCGCCTTCAGTCGTCATTAGCTTAACATCTATTCTAGCAGTGATATACGGTCCGAACTTGTTAGGTGTTTGCGAGACCTTATTCATTGTCGCGAAGTTTGTAATTTCTTCGTTATTAATTATAGCGAAATCTTGCTCAATGAAACGTTGCATGTCTTGATACGGTGAATGGTTGCGTTGACTTATTTCCACGTCTTCTAAAACTCTAGTGACACCTAAAATAGAATATGCACATCGGTCATACCCAAAATTACGAGCATCATAATCCTTTGCCGCATGTCGATAGAGTTCTTCATCAAAATAGGAAGTGAATAAGCCAAAGGTACGGCTCGAATCAAACATCGCTTTTAGGCAAGTTTGTTGCAAACCTCTTGGAATACTTTGATTGTTGCGTCCAAAAGTGAGAAATTTTTCCGCTTTCTTGTCATGCGGCTGTAAATGAAATACCCCCCCCCCGGTCAACCTATTGGTTGTCACGCGGCGAGGGAAGCGTTCGTTTATCTTCTTTGCGTATTCGATTGTTTCAGGCGCAATGGAACGTTTGCTATCAAATGGGAATTTCAAAAGGTCGGGAGTGTAACGAGTAAATAGCAAAGTTATGAGTAGATTGAAATCTAAACAGTCAGAGGCATTTATGCGCAGAGTGCGCACTTCAGGATCAAGTGCTGGCGCAAAGCGAATGTTACCTCTTAAATAGTTACACACAATATCTTTTCCAAAGTGCTGTCGACTATGCGTTTCGTGATGTAATACTTCTAGAGTATTTTTAAAATCTATATCTTCAACTTTATGTTTATCACGAACAGCACAAATAGTTGATTGAAGAATATTTTTTATCGAAGCGGATAGTTCTTGTGCCAAATAGTTAGGATAAGGGACTGTCTTCCAAGCAAATTTTCTCATAAATTGTTCTAATGACATCTGCCAACAGTATCTAAGCGTCTCTCCACACCCTCCGCAAAGCGAGTATACCTTATTAATATTTCTCGATGAAAAATAAATCTTAGGAAGATTGCTAAAAGTTCGATTAACATATAAATCTACATTAAAAGCATCTTGAAGACTGTAATTCAAAGATTGATTTGGTGGAAGCGGCTGATTTAATTTAAAGCCGTAATGATCGGCTATTTTAGAAGCAATCGCATAATCTTCTGCTAAAGTGTGACGTGTTCCCTTAATAGAATAAATTTGTATCTTATTAAGGTCAATGCCTGAATTCAAAAGAAGAGCAAAAGAAATGCGAGTATCAAAGCCGCCCGATAAATCGGCTGTAAAAAATTTTGTACGTTGCGTTATATTACGAAATACGCTACCCCAGAATTCAACCCAGCGATCCAAAATATTTATGCCTTCTTTAGAATCAAGTGGAATCATATATTCTCTATAATTAATAATTTCAGTCTCAAAGATTTTTTTTGCGATATCAATATGGATAATCGTACCTCTGTCGAGTAGTTGAATTTCATTAATAATGGTATCCGAGTATGTAAAACTGCAAAGAGCTTTTGTTACTATGTAATTAGCGTAGTCACGGTTCACAGTCAGCGGATATTTAAACTTAACGTGGTCAACTAAGCGAAAGAACGAATTACTTAACGCAAAGTAATCACTGTAGCGGAAAAGATATATGCCCCACGAGCCGTTCAAGTCCTGCTTAATTGTAATCTTGCCATCTTTGACATCAATATAAACATAACAACCACGTCCGTCCAAATCTGCGATTGCTTCGGGCGTCAAATTATCGTCCTCGTAAATGCCCGTGCGTTGAACTGAATAGCCGTAAAGCTTCGGGCGCACTTGCGAGAGGCTATCCGAGTCGATGAGGAAGAATTCTTTTTCTACGTCGAAATAGTTGACGTTGCTCTTCTCGAACTCTGTGACTTTCTCCAAAAGCTTTTTATGTTCGTTAGCGTTTATCATACACATCATCCTTTCTGAACAATTTATATCACACGGCAAATAACTTGTCAAAAAAAGAACAACAGCCCCATTCACAAGTCGGAGCTGCTAAATTTTTAGGGATGAAGAAATTCATTTAACCAATTTGACTTTGTTCCTCAATATAACGTATTTCCATTATTTTATTGTTATTGTCAACCATCACAACCGACGGAATATAATTTCTAGCTTCAGTTTCATCCATTAATGCATACGCCATAATAATTACTATATCTCCAAGCTGAACAAGGCGAGCGGCTGCACCATTCAGACAAATTACACCAGAATTTCTTTCGCCAGGGATAACATAAGTTTCAAGACGTGTTCCGCTATTATTATCGACGACTTGCACTCGTTCATTTGGTAGAATATTCGCCGCTTCCATTAATGCTTCATCAATCGTTATACTGCCCATATAATTCAAATTTGCCTCGGTAACCGTTGCACGATGAATCTTACTTTTCAACATTTGTAAAAACATCTGATCTCTATCTTTCAAAATAATGTTACAACCAATTATTGAAATTGAAAACAATACCTCAACTGTTGACAGCCTCAAATACATACGAAGAATTAAATGCTTTTAATTTATATCACATGGCGTGTGATTTGTCAAAAAAAAACAACAGCCCCGTTTGAATTCGGGACTGCTGAACTTTTAAGGATTATCGAGTATTTTATTGGGAAGTGTCATCCCATTAAGATTTACGCGAGGAACTTTGCAAAGTCGACGTATTCAATGCCGAGAGCCTCCGCTACGTTCTTATTGGTGAGGTTGCCGCCGATTGTGTTTAGACCTTTGGCAAGTCCGGGGTCTTCTTGGCAAGCCGCCTTCCAACCTTTAGCCGCGATTCTAAGGGCATAGGGCAAAGTCGCATTGGTAAGGGCAAGCGTTGACGTTCTGGAGACCGCGCCAGGAATATTGGCAACGCTGTAATGAATGACGCCGTGTTTAACAAAAGTCGGATTCGTGTGCGTGGTGACCTTATCGCAAGTGGCAATGGAGCCGCCCTGGTCAATCGCAACGTCGATGATAACCGAGCCGCGCTTCATAGTCTTAACCATGTCTTCAGTCACGAGCTGAGGAGTCTTCGCGCCGGGGATAAGAACCGCGCCAATTAAAAGGTCAGCTTGCTTAGTCCATTGCGCGATATTGTAGCTGTTGCTCATGACAGTGCAGACGCGTCCGCCGAAGATGTCATCAAGATAACGGAGCCGCTCAATCGACAGGTCGATAACGGTGACACGAGCACGCATACCAACTGCAATCTTAGCCGCATTAGTGCCGACAACTCCGCCGCCGATTATGACGACTTGACCCGACGCCACGCCACTTACGCCGCCGAGCAAAACGCCTCGTCCGCCGTATTGACTTTCAAGGAACTGTGCTCCGAGCTGAACTGCCATACGTCCCGCAATCTCACTCATTGGAGCCAGCAAAGGTAAGCTTCTGCCGTCACGACCGACAACCGTTTCATACGCAATGCCCGTGACTTTTTTATTGAGCAAAGCTTTGGTAAGTTCTGGTTCGGGCGCAAGGTGCAGATATGTAAAGAGAATTTGTCCTTCGTGAAAGAGGTCGTATTCAGGCTCAAGCGGTTCTTTAACCTTTATAATCATTTCCGCCGCGTCGAAGATTTCTGTCTTGTCCGCGATAATCTCCGCGCCGACCGCCTTATAATCGTCGTCCTCAAAACCAGAGCCAATGCCCGCCGTCTTCTCGACAAGGACTTTATGCCCCGCCTTAACGAACGCATCAGCCCCCGCCGGCGTCAAGCCCACGCGGTTTTCATTGTCCTTAATCTCTTTCGTTACGCCGATAATCATACTGCCATACCTCCTATAAAACTCTTTGCAACACATGATACACACGCTAAAAGGATTGTCAAGCCGACTTCAGAGCAATCAACGCGGCGATTCGTCCCGTGCGGTCAAGTCCTTTCCTCTGCGCGGCGCGGTAGGAGAAATACCACGAACTTTGACAACAGGTGCACTCGTTCGCCACGTCGATATTTTCTTCAAGCACGCCGACTTCAAGGAGCTGTAAGACATTCGCTTGCCACAAGTCCAGATAAATTTTCCCGTCGCGATTAATCAACAGCTCGTCATGATTTTTAGGGAACGCCGCCTTGCATTTGTCGATAACCTCGCCGCCAACCTCGTAGCAACACGAACCGATTGAAGGCGCAATCCCTATCAGGCAATCCTTAGGACGCGACCCGAACTCTTCACGCATCTTAAGCAAAGTCTTCGCGGCAATCTTCTTTAACGTCCCCTTCCAGCCGCCATGAGCCAATCCAATCGCGCAGTTCTCAACGTCTACAAAGAAAATCGGCACGCAATCCGCAAAGCACAACATCAACGGCAAGTTCGGCGTGTTCGTGATAAGCGCGTCAGTTTCGGGTATCGAGTCAGCGTAATTCGCACAGCCGCACCCACGATAGTTTTCGTCAACGCGGAAGACTTTATCTCCGTGAATTTGATTAGGCGTGACAATATCTGCAAGATTAAAGCCTAGCGACTGAACAAACCTTTTGCGATTGGCAAGGACATCATTAGGGAAATCGCCGACGTGCAACGCAAGATTCAAGCTGTCAAAGGGCGGCTTACTCACTCCCCCAAAACGCGTCGACACCGCATGAGCAATCAAATCCTCAGGGAACGAAGAGAACTTCCCGTGCCAAAGATTATTCTCCGTGCGTTTCAAAAAGTAGCTCATATATCTTCCTCCTACGGTAATTCGGGTAAGTTGCGGGCAATCGCCGAGTTGTGAACGATTTCTTCTATCCTCTGGTCAAGGACAAGTTCTTGCTTATGCAAACTCGCCGCCTTGTCTAAGTCCGCCGCGCTATTGTCCATTATGCCCTTGATATACGACTGCCAAGCAAGGATTGTAATTCGCGTTGACTCCTGCCGCAAACTCGCTAGGAACTGTGCGCCCTCTGGGATTGGAACTTCATCAAGCTCCGCCTGCCGACTCTCTAGCGAAGGTATTATCGTGTTGGTTATGTAGTTTGACGCCTCCGCCCGCTGATTGGCTAGCATGATTCCATATGGCGACCTCTGCATTGATATAAAATTATCCTGCTGTGCCCTGAACGTCTGGTTATACCGATAAACGATTGCCTCCGTGGCGTCAATGTAATCCGCCAAATTCTTCTTGAGTATCGGCGAGACCGCGTCGAGATAGCCACGATAGTTATCGACTCTTACGACCTTCCAATCACTGCCGCCAAGATTGAACGTCAAGCCGGGGAACTTTATCTTGCGCCCGAAAAGTTCAAACTCATTGCCGCCGACGTTGAAGCTCTCGTTCGCCAAATCTTTCAACGTAACCTTTAGTGTGAACGGAACCTGCGAATACTCTTCGACGATTGCAAAAGTTGCTGTCGCCTCTTCGTCGTGATGAGTTACCTCTTCCAAATCAATAAACGCCGTGTGCCGAATCAAAGACCGGTCAAGCAGTAAATCATAATCAATGCCCAGTTGTCGCCCCTTTAGGATTTCGCCCGGCAACGTCCATTCCCGCTTATCAATGTAGGTGTTGAGAACCTTAACCGCACCTTTGCACATCTGCCGCCTAATCAGCACATAGAAATTTTCAAACAAGCTCCGCTCGGCATCTGAAAGTTGCGTGTCGTACTTGAATAGGTCGCTGGTTAAGTCATCATAAGCCGCAAGCGTGATTGAGTCTAAGTCGACGTGACGGCGGAAGGTGTTCGCGTCGCCCGCCCGGTAAGCCTCGACCATCTCGCGCATTGCGTATTCGGGCGTCTTCGTGTAAATGGAAAAATACAGGAACGCCCCAATCACAGCCATGACTAGCAGTGCCAATGCAAATAACTGCTCGCGCCTTCGACGTCGTCTGCGCTCTGCAAGTCGTTTCCTCCAAGTGTAATCGTCCATCGTCAACCCCTGAAGATTTTACGCAACTCAACAATCGCCTCGTAGTCGGCGGCGTCACAGTGGAGCGGCGTCACAGAGGCAAATCCACGTTCGGCGGCGTAAATGTCAGTGCCTTCG
Source organism: Quinella sp. 1Q5 (assembly GCA_014764605.1). GTDB lineage: Bacteria > Bacillota > Negativicutes > Selenomonadales > Selenomonadaceae > Quinella. The sequence goes on from JACXWG010000004.1 coordinate 36,955, forward strand.
CCTGCGTCAACGTCGCAAATCGTCCCGCCGATACGGAAGAAAGCTCGCCCCTTGCCGTCCGTGTGGCTCGTGAACGCATTGATATAATCCCGCCGTCCTAATCGGGTGCTCGCGAACTCTATCTTATCTGTGCGAAGTTTCTTAGGGAAGTTCAGATTGTGCAGGAAGGGTTCGGGCTTTAGGGCTAAAAGCTTTTCCAAGTAGTCAATCGTCGCCGCCGCGCAGGTGTCAATGGGAATCGCCGAATCTTTGTTACGAGATACGGCAAGGGACGCTATGTCATGAAGGAAGCCTTCCAAAGCCGCGCCAACCGTGCCCGAATACAAAACGTCTGTGGCAAGGTTCGCGCCGTCGTTTATACCGCTTATGACCGCGTCGAACTTGTCGTCGTTGCTCATGCCCTCCAGGTAAATCTTAACGCAATCAGTCGGCGTGCCGTCAAAAGTCCAAGCCACATAATCGGGTTCGTCAAAGCGTCGGTATTCAATCTCGCGCAGGACGCTAAGGGCGTGACTCATGCCGCTTTGCTGATTGAACGGGGCGGCGATTACGACGTCATGTCCACGGCGTTTAATCTCCTGAGCCAAAGCCCAAAGTCCTTTGCCGTGTATGCCGTCGTCGTTCGTCAATAAAATCCTCAAAAATATCACCTCAATGGTTCGCCCGCCTTGCCAAAAATTTCCGTTGTGATAAACTGATTAAAACGTTCAAGGAGGCGCGATGTATGAAAAAATTTTTATCGTTGCTTATGATAAGCCTGATGACTTGCGGCGTTGCCAGTGCCGAGGAAAGAATCTTCGACGACGCCAACGAAATTCAGCTGGAATATCTTGAAGGCAAAACGTTCAGTCAACGCCACGTGAACAATTACAACGTCCATTACTTCGAGAAGGTCACCGATAACGGCGTGATAAGTTATTGGCGCGGGTTGACCTTCACGCGGGCATTAGGCTACACTAACCCTAATAAAGATGGCGGCGTTCACCACGACAGCCAAGGCGTCGGATTGGGTCCCGCGTTCATGTTGCGTTGGGATAAAAAAGTTTCTGGTAAACTTCACGGCTCGTTAGATTTTTCCGGTTCGTTTATGCTTTACAACAAAGCTCACCCCTACGACGGTCGCGCCTATGGCTTTTTATGGCGATTGGGTCCGCGCCTCACGTGGCAGTTTCGCGAAGAAGATTCAATCAGTTTGGGCTATTTATTTAGCCATTTTTCCAACGGTTTACGCAGGCACAACCCCGGCTATAACACGCTAGGCTTTTCAATCGGCTACACTCACAGCTTTTAAAGCCCGAAAAGAGCATCGGCGAATTCCTTAGCATTGAACGGACGCAAGTCATCAAGCCGTTCGCCCACGCCAACCCACTTGACTGGAATATTGAGTTGCTCCTTTATGCCGATAATCATTCCGCCCTTAGCTGTGCCGTCAAGCTTGGTTAGGACAATGCCCGTTATGCCCGCCGCCTGTGAGAACAACTCCGCTTGCCTTAACGCATTCTGTCCCGTCGTGGCGTCTAGGACAAGTAAGACTTCATGCGGCGCACCGTGTATGCCCTTGCCGAGTATGCGATTAATCTTCTTAAGCTCTTCCATGAGATTGAACTTGTTCTGCAAGCGTCCAGCCGTGTCGACTAACAGCACATCAATTTTTTGAGCAACGGCACTTCGGGCGGCGTCAAGAGCTACGCTTGAGGGATTGGAGCGTTCGGAATGCTTGATAAACGCCGAGCCAGTCCGATTAGCCCAAATCTCTAACTGGTCAATCGCCCCAGCGCGGAAGGTATCAGCCGCCGCCATCATGACGCTTTTGCCCTGAGCTTTATAATACGCCGCAAGCTTGCCAATGGTCGTAGTCTTGCCCGCCCCGTTTACGCCAATCATCAGAATCACTCGCGGCGGGTCGACGTGGATAATCTCGCCTTGCTCTTCCGTTAGAATCTCCCTAATCTGATTCGAGAAAAAGTTCTTAACGTCGTCGGTTGAATTAATCTCCGCCTTGCGAACACCCTTGCGAAGTCCGGCAATCAATTTCTCCGTCGTAGCCATGCCCACATCCGAAGTTATCAAAGTTTCCTCCAGCTCGTCAATCAAGTCGTCATCAATCTTCGTCGAGCCGTGGAGGATTTCGTCTATCTTATCAACAAATTTCTCGCGAGTCTTCGCTAAGCCCGCCTTGAGTCTGTCAAAGAATCCCATGACCATTCCTCCTTGCCGAGTATTTTAACAAGTTGCTTATCGTTTGTCTAACTTCTTTGCTAAGGTGTTGCCGACGAACTGCACCGCCTGAACCAACACAATCAACACTACGACAGTTGCTAGCATGACTTCGGGGCGGAACCTTTGATAGCCGTAACGAATTGCCAAATCACCCAAGCCGCCGCCGCCGATTGCTCCAGCCATTGCCGATTCTCCGACCAAAGCAATTATAACCGTCGTCAGCTGTGACACGATACCGGGCATTGCTTCCGGCAAAAGGACGCGGCTTATAATTTGCAACGGCGTAGCCCCCATTGATTGAGCCGCTTCCACCAAACCGGCAGGAACTTCCTTAAGCGACGTTTCCACTTGCCGCCCGATAAACGGTATTGACGCTATCACGAGCGGGACGATTGCCGCAGTCGTTCCTATCGCACTGCCTACGATAAATCTTGTTAAAGGTATGATTGCCACCATGAGGATTATAAACGGGATTGAACGCACCGCATTGACGACCGAACCGACCGCTTGATTGATAACGACGTTTTCGAGGATTTGCCCCTTAGCTGTCGTGTGAAGCAATACTCCCAGCGGAACCCCAATTGCCGAAGCGATTGCCATACTCACCACGACCATATAAATTGTCTCGCCGAGGGCTTTACTTAGTAGCGGCAGGACTTCTGCGAACATAGCCAATCACCTCCACTCGAACATCTTCGCCGCCTAAGAAGGTCAGCGCACTTTGAATCACTTCATCTTCACCACTCAAGCCAATGATGAATCGTCCGAAGGGCACGCCGTGTATCTCGTCTAGGTTGCCGAAAAGCATCGTGCATTCCAAGCCTTTGCAACTGCGAACCATCTTAGCTAAAACCGGGTCATCAGCACGGTCGCCCAAGAAAACCAATCGGATTAAAAGAAGACTATCGGGTGTTCTGTCCTGTGAAATTTCATTGCCACGGAAGGCGGCTGGTAAATCGTTCGACAAGAGCACGCTGATAAATTCTTTAGTGATTCGGTGCTGAGGATTCGTGAACACGTCCAAGACCGAGCCGCGCTCCGCAATGACGCCGTCGCTAATGACTGCCACCTTGTCGCAAAGCTCCTTGATAACTTGCATTTCGTGAGTAATGACGACAACAGTTAGCGACAGATTGTGATTGATGACTTTGATTAGGTCTAGGATTGATTTAGTCGTTTGTGGGTCGAGGGCACTGGTTGCCTCGTCGCAGAGTAAAACTTTAGGGTCGTTGGCTAGGGCGCGGGCAATGCCGACGCGCTGTTTCTGTCCTCCGCTAAGCTGAGAGGGATACTGATTAGCCTTGTCGCTCAAGCCGACCAGTTCAAGGAGCGGACGAATCTTTTTATCTATGTCAGCCTTACTCGTGCCAGATAGTTTCAGCGGGAAGGCAATGTTATCGTAGACAGTCGCCGAACTTAAAAGGTTGAAGTGCTGGAAAATCATTCCGATAGACTTGCGAGCCTCCCGAAGCTGACTTTCCGTCAAGGTCGTCATGTCTTGCCCGTCGACTATGACTTTGCCCGCCGTCGGTCGCTCAAGCATGTTAATACATCGAACGAGCGTCGACTTGCCCGCACCCGATAGACCAATTATCCCGTAAATCTCGCCGCGTGCAATTTCCAAGTCAATACCCTTTAGCGCGTGCACCTTGCCCGACGTGCTGTCGTAAATCTTTTCAATGCCAGAGAGTTTTATCACAAGCTCACTTCCTTAAATGACGATACAAAGCCCCTAAAAGATTTGCGTCGTTGTGGTACTTGCAAGCGACGACTTCAGGGCGCGGCAGATAGGGCAATGCGTTTCGGCGAAGCTCATCTATTTTATCTTGTACGGCGTCAATAAAACTTTGTTGTTCACTAATGCCGCCGCCGAGTGCAAACCTTTTCGGGTCGAAGAGCATTTGCAGATTGAAAATTTTAACCGCTACGCCATGTGCAAACTTATACAGAGCCTCCAACATGTCATCATCGTTATCGTTAATCAGATTGAAAATCATCTCGCCAGTCACGTCTTCGGGCGGCAGTCCTAAAATCTCTGCGCAATGTCTTTGGAAAGCAACCGCGCTTAAATCTTTGCCGTAAATGTTTTCCTCGTTCATCGTGGCATCGATACTCTTTAACGTGAAGGCGACCTCTCCGGCGCAATGATGAGCCCCGCGATAAATTTCCCGATTGTGAATGAACGCCCCGCCAACCGAACTACCGAAGACCAAAACGAACGCGTCCTTAACGTCAGTCAATCTACCCGACTTGACCTCGGCGAGTGCCGCGCAGTTAGCGTCGTTCTCCACCGTCACGGGCACGCCGCACATATTTTGAAGCTCCTCGGCAAGGCAATGACCGTTGCTGAAGTCGAGTAGCCCGCTTGATATGCAAACGCCTTGTTCCGTATCGATAAGTCCCGGCATCGACAGCGCAAGCCCTTCCACGTCTTCATTGGCTTTAAAAATGTTCGTCAGGCTTATCAAAAAGTCTTCATGGCTTTTCCGCTCTGTCGGTATCTTATCCCGCTTGAGGATTTTAAAAGAACGTGCTCCTGTCACGACCGCATATTTAGTGAACGTGCCTCCGACATCTATCGCTAAAAATTTCCTCATCGTGCTTGCCTCCCAATTTACTTTGGCGTAAATTTTAACAGTTCAAAATTCTTTTATCAACCGACCCATAACCTCCACGACAACATCAGCATTAAAAATGAAGTTAATGACCCGATGGCTTGCAGTTGATAAAAAAACCGCCTCCACGTCGGGAGCGGCTTTTAAATTTATTGACTTCTAATCGAAATGCCCGCTGGATGCAACGTCAAGTTGCTTTACTCGTCAGCATTTCGAGTTCCTCTGGCGTTACCGTCGTCGAGGAAATCTTTTTTATCTGCTCGTCTTTGTCGAGTGAAACTTTTTCTTCAAGTTCAGGCTCATCGATTGGCTCGGCGAAAATTCTTTTGAACGCCTCCTCCGCCGTGTCTACTGCGAATATCTTTAAGCCGAGATGACCTTTTGGAATGTCTTTAGCGTTCTCCTTCGGGATAATCAACGTCTTAATACCCGCCTGCTTCGCGCCATAAGCCTTCTCGAAGACGCCGCCGACGGGTCGAACCTTGCCTTGCAAAGAGATTTCTCCAGTAACTGCCACGTCTTGACGAATCTTTTTACCGGTGACTGCGCTGACCAACGCCACGAGTATCGCCGTGCCCGCGCTCGGTCCGTCAATATTTCCGCCGCCGATAACGTTTATGTGTACGTCGTAGTCGTGAATGTCCTTGCCTGTCACGCGCCTTAAGACACTTGCCGCATTGAACACAGAGTCCTTAGCCATGCTGCCCGCCGTCTCGTTGAAACGTATTGTGCCTTTGCCCTTTTCCGCGTCAAAGACAACTGCTTCAATCTCAATCACCGAACCGATAAAGCCACTCACGCCCAAGCCGAAGATATGACCAACTGCCGACTTACTCGACGCCTTCTTTGTGACGTATTGATAAAGGCGACTGACTTGCGCGACCTCGTAAACGTCCTGCTTAGTAATTTTAATCGGGCGGTCTATGTGCAAGACTTTATCTTCTGCGCGGTCTAGGGCTAAGCTGTAGGCATCGGCTAGGATATTAATTGCTTTACGCCCTTCAATCGTGTATTCGCTGATGATTTCAGCTAATCTGTCCTCAAGCTCGACATTGAGTTTTTTAGCGGCGTTCAGGACAATCTCGACGATATGCGCGGGCGTCAACGGCTCGAAGTAAATTTCAGCACAACGCGAACGCAACGCCGGATTAATCGCCGAGGCATCGCGGGTCGTCGCTCCGATTAAAACAAAGTCTGCGGGGGCTCCGTTCTCGAAAAGCATTTTGACATACGGCGGAACGCGTTCATCGGTCGGGTCGTAGTAGCTTGACTCGAAGTAAGCGCGCTTATCCTCCAAAACCTTAAGCAATTTATTCTGTAGCATGATGTCCATTTCGCCAATCTCGTCGATAAAGAGAATGCCGCCATGCGCGTCCGTGACAAGTCCAGGCTTAGGTTCGGGAATGCCGCCTTCCGCAAGTTGCTTTTGTGCGCCTTGATAAATCGGGTCGTGCACAGAGCCGATTAGAGGATTAGTCACGTCTCGCGGATCCCAACGTAGCGTCGTGCCGTCCGTCTCAACGAAAGGTGCGTTCTCCTTGAAGGGGCTAAGTTCCGTACCGCGCACAGCTTCAAGCACGAGCCGAGCCGCTGTAGTCTTGCCAACGCCAGGCGGACCGTAAAGGATTAAGTGTTGCGGATAGGGCGACGCGAGCTTTGAACGCAGAGATTTAATCGCCCGTTCCTGTCCAACGATTTCTTCCAACGACTGCGGGCGCAAGAGTTCCATAACCGACTGCGTGAGGTGAACTTCTTCCAATTCTTGAAGTTCTTCGCGCTTCTTTTTATCGTGCGGCGACTCGTCGGCGGGGTTCTCTTCCTTTAGTATCTGCAGGCGAATATCCTTTACGTAGTCTTGATGCTCCTTCTCCAGCTTCTCGTTAAGTTTGCGTTCGATTTTGTCTTCAATCTGCCGACGCGCTATGATGTCCGCGAGCATTTCTGAGACTAGAAGAACTTGCCCTTGAAGTTCGGAACGCTTAGGCGGCGGAGATAGCGTGGGATTCTCTTCTAGGATTCTTCGGAGCGCAAGAATTCTTTCTGAAGGGTCGTGCGAGCGCATATAGCGGAGCGCGTCCATCTTACCGGCCTGCAGAACCAATCTATCAGAACCCATAACGTCGACGAGGATTGCATACAGTGCGGAGATTTCCCTATCAATGTCTGTCTCGTGGCGAGGTTGCGGCGTATTCTTCTTGCCGAAAAATTTTTTAAAGAAGCTCATGACTCAACGACTTCAACTTTAATCTTCGTCGTGACTTCGGGGTGGAGCTTAATGACAGCGTCATAGACACCCGCGCCAGTCACGTCGCCTTGAATGGAAATCTTGCGCTTGTCGACGTTTAGCGAGTGACTATCCTTTAGAGCTTTAGCGACATCAGAGCCAGAGACTGAGCCGAAAAGTTTTCCGTCCTTGCCGATACGCACGGGGACTTTCACGGAGATTTTCTCCAGTTGTGCGCCGAGGAGCTTAGCCTCGTCCGCTTCTTGCTGAGCCTTGCGAGCTTTGCTTTCCGCCCTGACCTTAGCCGTGTTGAGATTCGCGGCGTTCGCCTCCACTGCCAATTTCCGCGGCAAAAGATAATTGCGCCCGTAGCCGTCCGACACTTCGACGACTTCGCCCTTTGCGCCAACCTTCTTAACGTCTGCTTGTAAGATAACTTTCATGTTGAATGCCTCCTAATTAAACTTGCGCCAGTCTATCAAAAATCGTGCGCTTTGTAAAATATTTTGTGCAGAGCGTTGACCAAAGTATGTTTGTGAAGTAAAATTTCATAAAAATTTTTCAGGAGAGTTTCAACAAAGTAGGTGAGAAGTATGGAAAAAACTACAGTCGTTGTAATCGGCGGCGGCGCGACGGGTTTGGGCATTCTGCGCGATTTATCAATGCGCGGCGTCAAAGCACTGCTCGTCGAGAAAAATGATTTGGTCAACGGCGCAAGCTCGCGCTATCACGGACTGCTACACAGTGGCGGGCGGTATGCCGTTAAAGACCAGGAAGCCGCCAAAGAATGCATTATCGAAAATCAAATCATGCGTAAAATCGGCAAGTCGTGCGTCGAACCTTGCGGCGGTATGTTCACGCGCTTGGACATTGACGACCCTGCTTACGAGGAACTTTGGGTTAAAGGTTGTGCGGACAGCGGCATTGAAGCGACGCCCATAACTTTAGACGAAGCTTTCAGATTAGAGCCGCGACTTTCAAGAAAGCACGTTAAAAGCGCGTATCTTGTTCCCGACGCGGCAGTCGACGGCTTCCGCATGGCGTGGCAACTTATCGACTCGTCGAAACGATACGGCGGGCAGGTCAAGACTTACACCGAAGTTATCGGCTTCGATAGCGTAAACGGAGAACTGCGCGGCGTTAAAGTTCGCAACCAATTCACTGGCGAAACTTACGAAATCGGCTGTGACATCGCGGTCAATGCGGCGGGCGGCTGGGCTGCTTTTGTCGGAAAACTCGCCGGCGTCGAAATCGGCGTTCAGCCGGACAAAGGAACTTTAATCGCGTTCAATCAGCGCATCGTCAATCACGTCGTCAATCGCTTACATAAATCTTCCGACGGCGATATTTTTGTTCCGCACGGCTCGATAACGATTCTAGGTACTTCGTCAATGAGCGTGCCCGACCCAGAAGATACTTCAACTTCCCGCGCTGAAGTTGAGAGCCTTTTAAAAATCGGCGAACAAACTTTTGAGGACTTACGCGACTTTAGAATTTTGCGCACCTTCGCAGGTTCCAGACCGCTTTACATTCCGCCGGGTGGCGCGGTTGGACGTTCGGCATCTCGTGGTTTTGCTATCGTCGACCACGCGCAAGACGGCTTGAAAGGCTTGTTTACAATCGTCGGCGGCAAGTTCACGACCTATCGCCTTATGGCGGAAAAAATGTGCAACCAAATCTGCGCCAAACTCGGAAATAATACACCTTGCCGGACGGCTGAGGAACCCCTCGTCGAAGAAGTTTCGCAAGCTGATATTGACCGCGCCAAGAAATTTTTCCCGTCTTACGGCGTTAAGCTCGCGGCAACTCGTTTAGGCGTTGACCGTTTCAAAAAAGTTGTTGCGCGTCTGGAATCTGACCCAGAAAGCCGCGAATTAGTTTGCGAATGCGAAAATGTTACCCGCGCTGAGGTCGAAGAAATTTGCAAGGACGATACAAGCTTTATCGTTAATGACGTTAGACGCAGGACGCGAATCGGCATGGGCACTTGTCAAGGTAACTTCTGCGCTCTGCGGGCGGCGGCAATTTTTGCTGACATGGGCGTCGAATCAACCGCTAAAGATTCACTTACCCGCATGGAAGAATTTTTGCAAGGACGTTGGAAAGGTATTCGACCTGTGCTTTTAGGGCGCACGCTTCGTGAAACCGAAATGACGCGCTCGATTTACGAACTTTCCATGAACCTGACGGAGGTGTCGCCACAATGAAAACTTCTGACGTTATCATAATTGGCGGCGGACTTGCCGGACTTATGGCGGCGGCAGTCGCAGCTTCTCGCAAACAAAAAGTCACTGTATTAACTTACGGTTCAGGCTCCTTGCCTTTGGCTAGCAGCGCGATTGATTTCGGTTCGCTTGAAAATTTGCCCACTCATCACCCCTATAAAAAAATCGGTCTCAAATCTTGTGACGCGGCGGCGAAATTTCTGCTCGACATTGCCGCGCAGGCTAATCTTCCTTACTTAGGCTCCGTCAGTAAAAAAATTCCTATCGTTACTGCTGTCGGCACTCTGAAATATTCCGCGCTCGTTCCCGAATCTATGAACGCCAGCAACCTTGCCAACAAGAAAAAAATTTTCGTCGCCGAGATTAAAGGCTTGAAAGATTTTTATGCCAAAATGCTTGCCGACAATCTCAAAAAATATTTCCCCGACAAAACTTTTGAAATCGTCAAATTTGATTTGCACATGCTCGGCGGACGCGACATCACTTGCATGGACGCCGCACAACTTCTCACCGACAACGAACAACCTTTTGCCAATGAACTCAAAGCTTTGAACGCGACCGTTGACGACGCAATTATCATTCCGCCGATTTTGGGCGTTGCCGGCAATTTTTCTCGTGACGTTGTACAAACTCAAATTCGCGCTCAAATCATAGAGACAACTTGCTTGCCACCTTCGCCGCCGGGTATCAGACTTCAACGCGCCTTCATGAAATACTTGCAAGCTTCCAGCGTCAGATTTTTCGAGAATTCCAAAGTTATTCGCGGCGTTACGGACGGCAGAAAAGTTACTGGCGTCGTCGTTGAAACCGTCGTCCGCGAAAAAGTTTTCCCTGCGCGGAAGGTAATTTTAGCGACAGGCGGTTTTTACAGCGGTGGAATTACAATGCGCGACTTTGACCAACCTCGCGAGCCGATTTTTGACTTGCCGGTTTTCTTCCCGACTGGCGAGGATTTTTGGAGCAACGCAAAACTTTTCAGCGACAAGCCTCAAGGTTTTTCTACAACCGGAATTCTCACAAACGATAACTTAAATCCGATTGACGCGGACGGCAAAGTTTTGTTCGACAATCTGCACGTTGTCGGCGCAAATCTCGGCGGGTGCGACAAAATCTTTGAACGTTCAGCAGGCGGAATCGCAATTGCGTCTGCTTACAAGGGGGCGACTTTATGAGCGACACCACTAAAGCAATCTTCACGGGCGATCATTGCTTATCGTGTACGAGTTGCATGGCTAATTGTCCTGTCATGGCGGCTATCAAAGACTATCGCGGTCCTAAACTTGTCGGTCCGGCTCATGGCAGAATGCACTTTTCGCAGGAAGATATTGAAGAGAGCCTCAATTATTGCTCCAACTGCAAGAGTTGCGACCGCGCTTGTCCTTCTGGCGTTGCCGTTTCAACCCTCAACATGTTGCAACGCGCCGAATACTACAAAAAGCATGAGCACCTGCGCTCCGAAGATATGCTTGCTCACGGCGAGCGCATGGCTAACTTAATCCGCAAAATTCCTTTCGGCGCGACATTCTCCAACTTGGGCATGAGTATCGGCAAAGCTTTAGGCGTATTCAGCGCACTTGGCATCGCCGGCGAACGCAATATGCCCGCCTACGCCTCCACGCCATTTAAGGAAAGTTTCAGCTCTATCAAGCAACCGGCGTCGACTAAAAAAGTCGTTCTCTTCACTGGTTGTTTCATCAACGACAATGAACCGCAAGTCGGCAATGCTTTCGTCAAAGTCCTCAACGCCAATGGTTACGAAGTTTTAATCGACAAGCAGTTCAAATGTTGCGGTTCGCCCCTTGTTGTCACCGGCTTTTTAGACGAGGCTCGCCAACACGCCGATTTAAACGTTGCCAGGATTCTCGACTGGAAACAAAAAGGCATTCCAGTTGTTACACCGTGCACCAGTTGTTCTCTCATGCTTAAGGAAGAGTA
>JACXWG010000041.1 GCA_014764605.1 Quinella sp. 1Q5
CGTCACTCTGAATAGCCGAGAAATGAACGAAGACATCGTCGCCCTCTTCGCGAGCAATGAATCCGTAACCTTTTTCTGCGCTGAACCACTTTACCTTACCGACTGCCATGTTTGAATACCTCCAATTATTTATGCTCTTTCGTGCGCAAGCTACCCAATTATAGACAGTCAAAATTTTTCTGTCAACCGCCAAACTTAACATTTTACCTTAGCGGCAAGCTCACTTCTTTTTCTTGGCGTTCGACAAGATGTTATGAATCAAATCGTTGGTAGAAGGTTTCGCGGCTGGCGTCGGCTCGGCTTTAGCAGTCGCGGCTTGCGGTTTAGGTCTAAGGTTCGATAAGATGCCGCTAATCTGACTGGCTGACGTTTGCGCTTGAGGCTTGGCGGGCTGAGAGGTCTCCTCTTTGGCGTGCGCGTTCGATAAGATACTGTGAATCAAATCGTTCGTCGATTGCGGCGCGGCAGATTCAACAGTTGCTGATTGACCAAGGACAGCTTGTTCGCCCGCCTCGTAAAGAATATTTCCGTTAAAGGTCTGTCCGCCGATTGCAAGCGCGTCCGTGTATTGCCACATGCGCCCCTTGAAGTTGTCTTCCGAATTCCACTGTGCCGACCAAATCTCACAGCCGAGCGATTGCCAGTCGATATAATTCTCTAACCAAGAAAGTGGTGCGTGCACTCCGCAGTTGAGCGGCTTGATAGCGTCGAGGAATGCTTTGCAAATCGCCGTTACGTTGGCGCGGCTGAAGTCGAAGCCGTGACGCTGTTTATAACTGTCGCTGTCCGCCATGGCGAACCAAACCGGCAATTCCAACAGCACGCCCGCCCGCTCAATGATTCCCTTGCAGAAGTTTGCCTCGTTGGTTGCGTCCGCCGGGGTGAGCGCGTAGGAATAATGATAGGCTCCGCAGATGAGACCTGCCTTGTGCGCCTCCTCGACGTTGTGTTGAAAGTTCTCGTCGAAGCCCGATTGACCGTAGCCCGTGCGGCAGATTGCAAAGTCAACGCCCGACGCCTTCACTGCCCGCCAATCGATATTCTCATTGAAAATCGAAACATCTACTCCGCGCATGTTCAAACCCTCCTAAACAAAATTTGAGCTAACTTTATCAATAAAACTTCGTCGCGTCAACAACAAGCTAAGACGAAGAAAAAGACCGGCTACCAAGGACGGTAGCCGCCGGCAATAGAAACATGGATGTTTCTTTTGCCGGAACGCCCCCGCGAGGTGTCCTTTCTTTTGTAACTTTTCTTTGGACAAGCAAAGAAAAGTTTGCTACACGCAAAAAGCCCGCCGACCGTAGCCGACGAGCCTTTTTTTACTATCGAACGTGCGCCCTTTGGAGACGCAGTTAATCTTACTGGAGCAAGCTGAGGACTGCAGAGCTGTTCTGGTTTGCCTGAGCCAACATCGCCTGAGCCGCCTGCAAGAGGACGTTGCTCTTGGTGTAGTTGGTCATTTCCTTAGCCATATCAGCATCGCGAATCGTCGATTCTGCCGCTTGGACATTCTCGCTAGAAGTCGTCAGGTTGGTGCTGGTGTATTCGAGACGAGCTTCAACTGCGCCGATTGTCGTTTGCTGGTCAAGAGCCTTGGTCAGTGCGTTTTCAATGACGTTGATTGCCGCGTTTGCGTTCTCTTTCGTCGTGACGAGGATTCTATCGCCGTTGGAGCCCTTCAAGCCGAGAGCTTCGGAGCGCATATCGCCCATACCGACTTTGATTGCTACGTTTGCTTCCGAGCCGATGTGGAAGTTCAGCGACATATCGCCGCTTTTGTTCTCTGCGCGCTGATACTGTTTGAATTGGTCGAGTGCCGCGTTTGCCGCTTTCTTGACGTTGCCGTCTTGGTCGAGAATGCTGACCGTGAAGCCAGAGAGCTGACCATTTACGCCCGCCGTCTTGGAGGAAATCGCAACACCCGCTGTCTTGTCTGGGGTATAGACCTCTTTGCCAAACTTGTCAGGTGCTTTGATAGGTCCATCTACGGGGTCGCCACTTGCTTTCTTATAAAGATCAACTGCTGAGGTTGAGGCAGGATCAGTAAATTCAATCGTATAGGATGCTGTCTTGTTCGTGCCAGAGTTTTCGCTATAACTAATTTTGAAGACAGCCACTTTAGCATCAGTGGCACTAGGATCCGTATCTTGTACGTAGTAGTTACTGAATGCCTTCTCATTGCCATTAATCATATTAGTAAGTTCAGCTAACGTAAGTGTCGAATCGCTATCATCAGCATCTTTAAGAAAAGCTCCTAAGTCATCTAACAAAGCCTGCGCAGCAGACCCTTTAATGTTATCGATCTGAGCACTTGGCCCAGAGGCCTCATACGTACTTGGCGTGACCGAACCTACTGAGTCGTATTTTTCGTCCGCATTAATATCGTAGGCAGCAGAAGCGTCGGTTGATATTGCCGCAGAGTTGGAGATGAGCCCTGTGCTGTTAGCGATTGCGTTTGCTTGGGTGTCAGTTGCCACGCTCAAAAGTTTGCCGAGATTATCAAGAGCCTTGACATTGCCGCTGGTGAAATGAGTCGTACCATTTTGAACCCAAGAGATTTGGTACTTGTCGGTATCTTGAATACCGAGGGAATCGCCTGCGCGGTTCTTCAGCTCGGTAAGGGAACTACCTACAGAAGTGTTGGTCTTCAAGCTCTGGTTGAGCAAGATAGTCTTGGTCGCGTTGGAAGCGTTGTTCTTCGAACCGTCGACGAGGTATTTGCCGTTGAACTGGACAAGGGCGTTGTCGTCGATTTGGTCGATGAACTGGTTGATTTCTTTTTGAATGGTCTGGCGATCTTCGTCGGTGTTAGAGTCGTTGGCAGCGTTGATTGCCTTTTCCTTGAGGGCGCGGAGGATTTCGACAGTGTTGCCGACTGCGCCTTCTGCGGTCTTCATCAAGCTGGAGTCGTTCTGGCTGTTCTGGTTAGCTTGATCGAGTGAACGGATACGAACGCGCATACGCTCGGAGATTGCATAGCCCGAAGCGTCATCCTGAGCCGAGTTGATTTTCATGCCGCTGGAGACTTTCTGCAAGCTCTTCTGCAATGCATTGGTGTTGCCATTAAGAGTGTTGAGAGTGCGGACTGCACTCATGTTGTTTTTTACTACCATACCCATGATTATTTCCTCCTTGATCTTTCCTAGAAAAATTTTCCTTAGTCGACGGTTTCCTTTCCGCCGTCAAACAAACAAGCTCATCTGCAGTCCCGACCGTCGCCGGGCACAATGCGCCTCGCACGCGTAACGATTTGCCGCAGGTCTTGCTCGCTTATTTTCTTTTCAAAAATCCTTGTTACTTAAAAGCTATATCGTTGATTCCTTTCAAAACATTAAGCTCTTCAGAAAAAATTTTTCCTTGTTGCATATTCTAGCAAGAATCCCTTTCCCCGTCAATAAAATCACGACTTACCGCTGAAAATTTTTGTTAATTGTTTTTCTGCGTAGAGAAAGCTCCGGCGGTTTTGCCCCCCAAAGTTGCTCGGTAGTCGTTATCGACTTGCTGAATAACATAGTTTGAGGCGGGCATGGGCTTAGCTTCGCCGTCGATATAGACATCACCTTTGGGCGGCGTCAGATTTTCGGCGTCCTGCAAGTAATCTTTAAGATCGTTTACCGTTGTCGGCACAGATGCGCTACCGTTCTCCATGATGTAGATAGCAATGGCGGTATCTATCGTCGCTAAGTCGGATTGGACTTTGGCGGTGTTAGCGGCGGTCGTTACGTTATTAAAGCGCGGCACGGCTATCGAGGCTAGGATTCCTATCACCATGACCATTAAGATGACTTCTAGCGTTGCAAAGCCTCGTTGATTCATTTTGCTCGCTCCTTTCTTTTTTGCCCGATTGTAAATCATATTGCCGCAACCTTCAAGCGTTTTTTATCATACTTTCTTTGCTGCGCCCAAAGAAAGTATGCAAAGAAAAGGCGTAGACCGGCTATGAATCATCCATGATTCAAACGCCGGCGGCCGTCATCCTTGACGGCCGGTAGTCTCTTCGTCTTAGCTTGTCATTTCGGTGTGTTTGGTTTATTATGACTGAAAATATTTATCGCGTGGAGGGAATCACATGGACGAGAAAATCTTAGACTGGGTGACGCTGGCGGAGAAGTTCTCCCAGAGCGGCGACTCCAAATCCATGCGCACCGTTGCACGCGAAATCTTCGAGCTGGATAAAAATTCTGCGGACGGGCTAGCGATTATGGCGGAGTCGTCCCTTTACCTTGGCAACGTTGACGAGGCAGAGTCTATGGCGCAGTTCGCTTTATCCGTCGAAGCAAATCACTTACGCGGACGACTTATCGCGGGCGGAGTGGCGGCTAAGAGATTTGCACTCCTAGAGCAGATAAAAACCTTCGACGCCGTGATTGACGACGTGCGCACCGAGCTTAAGGCTCTTCAATCCCAGCTCAACGACTTTCAACGCAAGCTCATACTCAAGCGACGCGAGAAAACTTCCGCCGATGAAGACTATCTTAAGCAACTGGACAAGAAAATTTTTATCGTGCGTTCGCTCCTTTTTAAGGCGTTGTGTTGGAGCGCGAATGGATTGTATCTGGCGAGCGAACCGTCGCAGGCGTCGTCGAATCTTCTGGAAGCTAGCACGCTCACTGACAACGACGCACAGGCGGCGGAGCTTTACTCAAAGCATCTGTTCCTGAAGAATTATCGTGACGTGTCGCCGACGCAAGCTAAGGACTCTGCGCGGAGATATAATTCGTTCTTTGCTAGGGTGGTGCCCTTCACACACGACAGAAGAGACTTCGACACGGAACGCAAACTTCACATCGGATACATTTCGCCGGACTTCCGAGAACATGCGCTAGCTAACTTCCTATCGCCGCTCCTAGACTCCTTCGACGCTGAAAATTTTTCTGTGACGTGCTACTCAGCTGGCAAGAAAGATTTCGTTACGGAGAAGCTTAAAGCCTTCAACGTGGGCTGGCGTGCCGTGAATGTCAATCAAGCGTTTGAGGCGGCGCGGACGATTGACGAAGACGGCGTTGATATTCTGGTTGACTTATCGGGGCATTCGCAGGATAGTTGCTTGCCAATCCTAGCACACAAGCCCGCGCCCGTTCAAATCTGCGCACTCGGCTATACGGCGTCGACTGGGCTGGGTGCTGTGGATTATTTTTTATCCGATAAAGTCTGCTCGCCCGAACGGAATACCCTAGACACCTTCACGGAAAAAATCCTGCGCCTTGATACCTGCTGTCTATGCTATGCGCCGGGCTTGATTCGCAACATGCCAAGCGTTGAGTTGCGTGCGCCGGTCTTGAAGAACGGCTTCATCACGTTCGGGAGCTTTAACAACTTCGCTAAAGTCAGTGAGGAAGTCCTTTACATGTGGCGGGCAATCCTAGACGGCGTGCCACGTTCGCGACTGATTCTTAAAGGAAAAATCTTCAGCATAGACGATGGCAAAGAGTTAGTCCGCACTCGGCTCCGCAAGATAAGTTTCCCACTCGACCGCGTGGAGTTTCGATCCTACAGCCCCGACTACCTCGAACAATACGCCGATATTGACATTGCACTTGATACATTCCCATACACGGGCGGCACGACGACTTGTGAGGCTCTGTATATGGGCTTACCAGTTATAACGTTCAGGGGCAAGACGCATGGTGCGCGGCTGAGTTCGTCAATCCTTGCCGCCGCCGACGTTAAGGAACTGATTGCCGCTAGCCCAATGGATTACGTCAAGAAGGCAATCCAACTTAGCCGACGCAAGGAATTAATCGCGGCATATCATGTCGGCTTGCGCGAACACGTCAAAGGCTCTGCGCTTATGGACAAGCAGAAGTATCTTCATGAGCTGGAGAAAATTTATCGGGCGGTGTGGATTGATTGTTGCCGTTCGACTTCCAATAAAAAATTCAATTCGTTTAAACTCTGAGGGGGTCTTTTATGAAAAACTCTGTCGAACTCTTAGCACCCGCTGGAAAATGGGAGTCGTTGGTTGCGGCGATTGACGCGGGCGCGGACGCTGTCTACCTCGGCGGCAAGGGTTTCAATATGCGCGTGCACAACAGCGACTTCAACTTTGACGACGAACAACTTAAAGCGGCGGTTGCCTTTGCCCATGAACGCGGCGTCAAACTTTATATCACGCTCAACAACCTAATCAGCACGGAAGAACTTGCGCCGCTAGAAAAGTATCTGCGCTACCTTGATGACCTTCAGCCCGACTCAATCCTCGTGCAAGACTTAGCGGTTATAAATCTCGTTCGCAAGCTCGGCATAAAGATTCCAATGCACGCCTCGGTTATGATGAACACGCACAACACCAAAGCCGTTGAACTCTTGAAGACCTTCGGGATAACACGCGTGGTCGTCGGGCGCGAACTTACGCTTGCTGAAGTCACCTTGCTAAAGGAGCGAACTGGCATTGAGGTCGAATACTTCATGCATGGCGACATGTGCTTTGCCGAGTCGGGGCAGTGCATTCATTCGGGCGTACTCTTCGGGCAGAGCGGCAATCGCGGACGGTGTATGAAGCCTTGCCGCTGGATTTACAAGCTTATCGACGAGACGACTGGCGACACGCTAAACGATTGGTCATACAAACTCGCGCTCAATGATATGTGCATGTTCCGCAATATTCCCGACCTTATTCAAGCGGGCGTCACGAGTTTTAAGATTGAAGGACGCATGAGACCGCCCGAATTCGTTCGCCGCTTAGTCACAACGTACCGGCAGGAAATTGATTCTTACCTTGCCGACCCAACCGGCTACACCATAGACGAGGCGCGCTGGGATAACTTGTACAAAAACCGCGTTCGCGACTACACGACGACTTTTGCCTTTGGTGCGCCGACGACTAAGGACATTGGCTTGACGGGCGAGCGCGAGCCGAGGATTTTTTCCCGCGCAGTAGTCGAGCCTGCCTTTGACGATGAAGCCGTTAAAAATATCTTCGAGACGGAACGGGCGATTAAGTCTTCCGCTAAGCCTAAGCTGTCTGTAAGGGTTGCGACGCTTGAAAGTGCACGAGCGGCACTCGGCGCGGGCGCAGATGTCCTTTACGTCGGCGGCGAGGTCTTCAAGCCTCTAAAGCCCTGGACACTCACCGATATAAAAAAAGCCGTCGCAATTGCTCACGAGGCTGGCAAGAAAATTATTCTGGCGATGCCGCGCACGTCGAAGGACAAAGACTTAGCCGAACTTGCAGAAATCTTCACGCAAGCGATAGACTTTGAAGGAGTACTTGTAGGGAACCTCGGCGCATTGAACTTGGTTAAGACACTGACCGACGCACCGATTTATTCTGACGTGTCGTTTAGCGTGTTCAATCCTCTCGCCGCAGAATTTTTACAGAGCCTAGGAGCCGTGCAAGCGACCGCGTCCCTTGAGCTTAGCTTTGCGCAAGTGCGGAGCATCGTTGAGGATTCACCGTTGCCAATCGAAGTTATCGTTCACGGCGCGACCGAGTCTATGATTTGCGACCATGACATTGCTAAGTTGTACTTGCCCGGCTATGACGAGTTCGCGACGCCCGATAAGCTGAATCACCATTATGCGTTGGCTGACGAGGCGGGCGAAGTTCATTCTCTGCGCGTCGACCAATTTAAGCGGTGGCATATCTTCTTTGGCAAGCAACTTTGTCTTCTGCCTTACGTCGAAAAATTTTTGGGCGTGGCGTCGCTCAGGATTGAAGCGCAGGATTATTCGCCCGAAATCACCGCGCAGGTCGTCAAGCTCTATCGCCTTGCTCTCGACGGCGAAGATTATTCCGCGCTCTTCGACGAGTACAAAAAAAATACGCCGAAGCTCGGCGCGGGAGTATATCGCTTTAGGCTAAGCAAAAACTCAATTTGATTATCTGAAGCCATCATGAAAAGTGGCGGCTTTTTTTATGTGCTCCGCTCTCCTTGCTTGCCAACGTTTACGAGAATTCCAATCGCCGCCATCGTGACGATAAGCGAGGTACCTCCGTAGCTGATAAACGGCAACGGCACTCCGACGACGGGAATCATGCCGCCGACCATGAGCAGATTAGCTATCGCCTGCCCAACGATAAGAATCATTATGCCCATTGCGAGAACTTGCCCGTACTCGTCCTTAGCTTTGTTGGCGATGCGTGCGGCGTAGACTGCGAACGCGGCGAACAGCAGGAAAACGAATATCGCGCCGAGGAAGCCGTTTTCTTGACAGAAGATAGCAAACGCAAAATCCGTATGAGCCTCTGGCAGGTAGTCATACTTGCTGACGCCGACGCCTAATCCCATACCAGTTAATTCACCCGAACCAATTGCCGAGAGCGATTGCACAGTTTGATAGCCGTAGTTCTGCGCGTCTGACCACGGGTCGTAGGTTATCTTCAAGCGTTCAAGTCGATACGGCTCCTTGATGATAAGCAATGCCGCCCCCGCGAGCCCCGCGCCGACCAGTTTATAAACGTCGTATTTCTCAAGCCCTGAGACGATTAACATAAGCATTGGAATTCCTAAGATAATACAGCCCGTGCCCATGTCGGGTTCCAGCTCCGTCAGCACGAACATTATCCCGATAAGCACCGCTTGCACGGATAAGAGTTGTAGCCGTTGTTGAAGTCGTATCTTAAGGGAGATATACGCGGCGGCAATCATTATCGCGACGAGCTTAGCCAACTCCGCCGGCTGAAACTGCACGACGACCAAAGGGAGCCAGCGTCTTGCACCGTTTACGACAGGTCCGACGATTAATACCGCAATCAACGCTAGAACCGTGAAGCCGAGGATAGCGACTATCCACTTGCGCCAGACGTGATAATCAAAGTGCAAGCACACCGCGAACGCCGCTAGCCCTATGCAGACGTTAAGGACATGACGCTTTAGAAAGAAGTAAGGCGTATCGAATTCCGCCTCCGCGAAGATAAAGCTTGAGCTGAAAACATTAATCGTGCCGAGAATCAAAAGCACGAGCGTTATCGCGATAATCGCTTCCATGTCGTTTGTCCAAAAGCGTTTGCGTTCACCGGGCGCGAGTTCTCTTTTCTGAACTTTAGCCATATAATCACCTCTTTTACTTTGATGTATTCGGCGGGCGCGGCGCATTTCCCTTTAAATTGACAGAAGGCGCGCCGCGTTGTTAAAATCGCACGTGACTTAAGGAAGATTTCATCATGATAGAAGACCAAAACAAACAAATAGCAAGCATATCGATTAATGAAGTGATTCTCGCCCAACTGCGCGACTTAAGAGAGAGTCAACGCGACATTCAGGCAGAAATCAAAGATGTTCGCCAAGAACTCAAAACTACTCGCGATGAACTAAACCGCCGCATGGACAAGCAAGAAACTAAACTTGAAGAACTCGACAAGAAGGTTGACGCTAAGTTCGACAGGCTCACAAATAAGATTGATTCAATATCAAGCCACGGACAGATAGCAACTATTTCAAGTGTCGGCGTTGGAGTATCGGCGGTGAGTATTACTCTCGGCGTGCTCTACGCTCTGATTTTTAAATGAAAACGCTTTGTAATCTTAAACTTAGCTGAAAATTTTTTGCCCGCGATAGATGATTTTTATTGACGTATAAAAAGTTTCTTGATACAATGCCGCACAGATTTAAAGTTCCAAAGGATGTTGACGATAAAGATTTCAGGAGGAAGTGTAGCGTAGGCTGACAGAAATTGCCGGGTGTCCGCTTCTATGTGGAATTAACACCTAAGCACGGAACGCATAGCGTTTAGCTGAAGGCAATAGTTCAGAGGGCGAGACAAAGAATCCGTGAAATTGGAATCGTCGCGAGTGAGGAGACAAGCAAAATCGTTTGACAGGAACCCTGAGCGCGGGTCAACGACCACCATAAATTGAGTGGGGCGGGCACATTGAATATAGGGAGCAAATTCATTCGACGGAGCGCGGAGCCAAAATCGCTGTTAGACCTCAAGTCCGATGTTCGTAGGTTGTAAGTTGAGATTGGAAAGTTAGCATGTGTTTTTGAGCTTGTCGCGAATAAGGAAGCGTGCAAAATCGTTCGGCAGTGACACTAGACGGGAAAGCAAGCTTACACGACAAAGCACGGAACCGAGTTCGTTGCAAAGCTCAAAGTCGAGTTGTTATCTATGCAGGTTTGTGATTATGTATTCCGTTTTAAGCGTAGAGACTGAGCCCCCGTTACGCGTGCGGGGCGTAAATCTCGGCGACGGTCGGGATTGACAGTTCAAACGTTTATCAGAGCGGCGGAAAGGAAATCGTCGCTAAGGAATTCTTTCATAAGGAAATCAAGGAGGAAATAACAATGGCTATCGTAATTAACACAAACGAGCAGGCAACGCGCATTCATGGCATGTACAACCGCAACACCACCAAGATGAATGCGGCTATGACCAGAGTAGCGACCGCTCAGAAACTTAACACTGCAAAAGACGGTGCCTCCAACTGGGCTATCTCCGAGAAGATGCGCGACCTCATGCGCGCAAACAGCCAAGCTAATCAGAACGTCCAGAACGACACCGCACTTCTTAAGACCGCGCAAGACGGTATCGGTAACACCTTAAGTATCCTCACGACGCTCAAGGAACGCGCAATCAACGCCGCTAACGACTCGAACGTCTCGTCCGACCGCACCAAGATTGCTGAGGAAGTCAAACAGCTCGTCGCCCAAATCGACGACAACGCCGCTAAAGTTAAATTCAACGGCAGACAACTCCTCAACGGTGCGCAAGAAGGCGGCTCTGTTTCCAAGGCAAGCTCTGCTAGTAGTGTAGCTGGCGTGACAGCAACCGAACCCGTAGGGCAGAATGCTGTTTATAGTATCACGGGTCTTAACTCAGCTGTTAATACAGCCGCTACAAGTGGTACCTTATTAAAGAGTTTAGTTGACCCGTCGGGCGGCGGCAACGCTCTCTTGCAAGAAAACGACACAATTACCATTAGTTGGAAAAACAACGGCGAAGATAAGCAAATTTCTGTTACTGCGAACAGCACCAACGATCTTACTGCTCTTCTCACGGCTATGACTAAGGCTGACTCGAACCTTTCTGCTAATGACACTGGCGTTAAGGCGGCAGGCGCAACTTTCACTGAAGCTAAGAATGCCAATGGTCAAACTATTAATGCAACTTTACCTGGGTTTTACATCGTCGGCAAGACAGGTCATGTGATTACAGACGTGTCGGTGTCCGTCACGAGTGCTACAGGAGTAGCTAACACCAGAGCGGAAGAAGTCTTTAAGCCCAATGCTATCCAGCAAGCAGAAGCTGCCCCGTCCGCAGACAAAGACCACGGCTCCAATGTTGTTTATGGAGTCGCCGACAAGTCAGGCGCCTTATTGAAAGGCTTTGACGGCGACAAGACCGCGTGGATGGATCTAGCGCTTAGTACTGCTAACATCACTAGCCTTGGGACTGACGGTAAAGACTTTGTTTATAACTCCCATGCGTCTAAGACCGATGCCACTGCGGCTGCTACTACAGAATTTACAATCACTGTGAACGGCAAAGACGTAAAAATCAAGGGTGCCACGACCATCGAAGAGTTGAACAAGAAATTCGAGGAATCGGGCGTCAACGTCAGGGCGCACATCGCTACGTCCGCTGGTGAAACGCTCACTTATGACGGTGAGGCAGTAATTCAAGGCGGAGCCAATAGCACAACCGCTTACAGGACAACATCGGCTGGTTTGTACTTTATTGGTGCAAAGGGCGAAGCTATCACCTCTATAGGATTCAGTGGTGGAACCACCAGTGGCAACACCAATGCGGCCTTAACAAACTATGAAACTAGTCAGAATGCGGCGTCTGGTTTCTACAAGAAGCAATTGAGCATTGATTCTTCGTGGATTGACGGCTCCAGCAGTTACAGTGCGGCAGGCGGCGCGTCTCTCCTTCCGCAAGGTCAAGCATTGCAGTTCTTTGTCGGAGGTGAAGCTAACTTCGGCGTAAACTTCTCGATAGGTAAAGCCACAGTAGCAAACCTGTTGGGAGGCACAATCGACAGCTTCGCGAGCAAATTCCGGACCAAAGAAGGCGCGGAGGCGGCTCTTGGTGTTATCGACGACGCAATTAACAAGACGCTCGTTGAACAGACCCGCTTGGGTGCAATGGAAGCGCGCTTGGGCTACACTGCTGACAACCTCAGTAGCATGAACGAGAACCTCGAAGCTGCTGATTCGGCAATCCGCGATGCTGACATGGCAAAAGAAATGACCAACTACATGAAGTATTCGGTGCTTGCGCAGTCCTCGCAATACATGTTGGCGCAGGCAGGTCAGAATGCATTCTCGGTGCTCAATCTCCTCCAACAATGAGTGCCGCAGATTTTGACTTAATCGCAAGAGATGCGGCCGAAAATTCGGAGTTGGGAAACATTCGAGTTTGAGACCACAACTAAGACAATTAAAAAGCTCGTCGACTACGGTCGGCGGGCTTCTTAATTTGACAAGACGACGACTTGACTATTCGTTCGGTAAGTAGTGGCTGAAGTTCCCGATTGTCAGCGCGGGGAAAATTTTTTGGAGTTCGCGGAGAAATTTTTTCGTGCCGAGGAATTTATCATCGGGCGGCATGACGGCAAAAAATTCGTCGGGGTCGTAATTCAGATTGCGGACTTGAATCATCTGTACAGGCAATTCTTCCAAGAAACTTTTCCACGCGGCAAATTCTGATTCGCGGTCATTAAAGCCGGGCATGTACAGCATATTCAACGAGACGTGAACGCCGTTATCGAGAGCGTAGCGGATAGAATTTTTCACGGCGTCGAGTTTGTAAGCGGCGCGATAATATTTTTGGTAGTTGTCGGCATTCGCGCTGATAATCGAAACGCGCATTGAATCAAGTCCCGCGTCGACGATTTTTTTTATGCCCACCGTGAAGCCCGCGTTCGTGTTGATGTTAATCTGCCCGCGTGAAGTCGTCGCACGAATCTTTTTTATCGCCGTGCTGATATTCTCCGCCATAAGTGACGGCTCGCCTTCGCAACCCTGCCCAAAGCTTATGATTCCTTCGGGGGCGTGATTCAGATGATAAATTCCAACGTCAGCAATCTCATCGACCGTCGGCTTAAAGGTGATTCGGCTTTGAGGACTCGGACAACACTCCGCCGCTTGCAACGAAATACAGCCTAGACAATTCGCATTGCACGTCGGCGAAGTCGGGATTCCGCATTCCCAACGCCGATAAAATAAATTCTGCGCCGTGAAGCAATGCCATTTCAGCGAACACTTAGCGACCTGCGCGACGATTCGATTATCCGGCAAATCCTTTTTGACGCGGCGGATAAAATTTTTAAATTTCGGCGTGTTGTAGTGCTCTGGATTCCATTTGTGATTCTCGTCTGTGTAAAGGGCGGCGGCGTGAAGTTCATCTTTGTACAGGACGACGGCAGTATAACCGTACAGCGGCAGAAGTTGCGCACGAGAATTTTTTTGGAAGGCTGGCAAGTGCGTCCGAGTGTAACCTTGCGGCAAAATCGCCGAGACTGCCCGCCCCTTTAACGTGACGAATTCCCCGCGCTTAAATCCGATTGCTTGACGCTCCGGCAAGAACATTAAATCTGCCGAGTCGGGAAGCTTGATTAAGTCTTCGGGCTTGAGCTTGAAAAATTTTCCTCCGACGCGCCCAACGCCTTCCGCCTCTGGCACGTCGAAGATATTGCCGCCCGCGTCAGCTATCAGTGCTGTTATCCGATTGTTCATGGGCTCTAACCTTTTTGGGATTGAATTTGTTCATGGCGTTATCGATTCCCTCTTTGAAAATGCAAAGCACAGCGGGCACGAGTTCATCAAGGGCGGCAGAAATTTTATCTGCGTCTTCGGCAGTGAACGGACTAAGCACGTGATGATTGACCGTCCAATTTTGCGGGGGACGACCAACGCCAATCCGCACACGTGGAAAGCTTTGCACGCCGCCTAAGTGTTGAATAATCGATTCAATGCCGTGATGACCGCCTCCCGAACCTTTAGGACGCAAACGAATCATTCCTAGCGGCAAGTCCATATCGTCATGCGCCACGACCAGATTTTGCACGTCGACCTTGTAAAAATTCACAATCGGCGCGACCGCCTCGCCGCTCAAGTTCATAAAGGTTTGCGGCTTGACGATTAAAATCTTTTCCCCGTCTAGGAAACCTTCAGCCACCAACGCATTAAATCGTTCCCGCCAATCGGACGCGGAAATTTCTTTAGCTAATCTGTCAGCCAACATAAAGCCGACGTTGTGTTTAGTCGCGGCGTATTCGGGCATAGGATTGCCCAAGCCCACAAAAATTTTCATAAGCTGCCCTCCAAGAACGTAAAGACTTTATCAAAGTAAGCGGCGGGATTCTTCGGTTTGCAGTCGGCGTGACCCGCCCCCGCCACGATGAATTTTTCCTTAGGCGCGACTGCTTTATCATAAAGCTTGCCCATCATGTCAAAAGGTACAAGTCCGTCCTCGTCGCCGTGAATAAAAAGTATCGGCACCGTGATTTTATCCACGACTGCAAGCGGCGCGGCGTCCGAAATCTTTACTCCCGTCTTGAACTTGCAAACGATGTTCGCGCAGGGCATTACGGGGTATTCAGGCAGTCCGAAGATTTTATTAAGCTGAGCCGCGAACATGTCATAAGCGGAAGTGTAGCCGCAATCCTCCACGACCGCGCATAAATTTTTCGGCGCAAGGGCGGCTGTCATCATGACGGTTGCCGCTCCCATTGATACACCGTGCAAAATAATCTTAGCATCGGGTTGCTTAGTCAAAATCTTATTCGACCAGGCGAATACGTCCCGACTTTCCAACGCGCCCATTGTGATGAATTGCCCTTGACTTTCACCCGCCGCCCGTAAATCGGGAACTAAAACATTCCAACCGCGTTTAAGATATTCATCAGCATAATCGTAAGCAAAAGTTCCGTCGCGCCCGTAGCCGTGAACTAAGATTGCCCAACGATTAGAACTTTCAGCGGGATAAAATATCTTCGCGTGAAGCTTAAGACTGTCGAAACTCTCAAGCGTCCAATCCTCTGCGGGGAAGTTTGGAGCGGGCGGAGCTTTCAAGCTTGGGTCGGCAATGTTCGTAGTGGCTTTGGGCGGCGATAAGTCCTCTCCTCGCTCCAATGCAAAATCGACAAAGTAATCACCAACCGCATAGGCTACACAGCACAGCCAAACGATTAATACAATAGCTCTTCTCATAAGCAACTCCTTAAACGTTAAAGGCGGAAGCTTTGAACTCCCGCCTTGAATTTTCAGTATTGGTCGGGTTGACAGGATTTGAACCTGCGACCCCCGCGTCCCGAACACGGTGCTCTACCAAACTGAGCCACAACCCGTAAAACGATTGCAATTATAGCAGGCACGTTTACAAATTGCAAGCCTATGACGCTAAAAAATTCCACAGCTCGCCCGTTAAGTCATTGACCATCGAGAAATAATTTGCTTCCTGCGCGATTGTATTTATCTTCCGCTCAAGGTCTTCAGCAGTCAAAGCGGCGGGGAAATCGTCTAGCGTGCGGCAATGATTAATCAACGCGTTGTAATGAATGTTGTAGCGATTCTCGTAAAGCAAATGCACCAGATATTTGCATAGCCCTGCTTGCAACGGCGTGAATGTCTCGAAGTTCAAATTAGCTCGCCGCTCGACCTCGTTAAGATTGTATGACGACCAATTCTTCAGCGCGTCGACGTTTCGGAAGTTCGTTTCGTACTCAAGCTCGGCAATCGCCTTAATCGAAATCGCCCGCATGACTTCCACAAACGGCAAGTTGAAATAATTCTTCGACGCCTCGTCACAAAGCTCGCGTTCCCTGCCCGTCAAATCGCCACATGGGTTATACTCTTTTTTCTTCAAATTTTTTATCAAGTCGTGCATGTTGTCCTCCTCCAATCACTTTAAAAAGATAGAAATAGCAACGGCAATGTCGGCAATCGTGCAGACCATCGCCGCTATCGTCAGATTACGGACGTGTTAGAAATGAAACCGGACATGTGAAATTTCTTCATGAGACCTCCTCCTACACGAAAAATTAGCCGCGAACTAAAATTTTCCTTTATTGGACAAAAAATTTTGCCTACGCGAGACGATTTGAAGGAGCAAAATAAAAATTGCATTTAAATGCAATTTTAAGGGTAAAAAAGTGGCGTCATGGCGCGGATTTTTCGCGGGGTAAAAAAACGGGGTGTTTTTTGGGGATTTTGAGCGTCCGAAGTGAAAAATGCATTTAAACGCAAAATCCTATTCTGGGCAAAAAAAACGCCCTCGCAGGCGATTTGAAGTTGCAAAGTGCCAAATCCTAAATATGGGATTTTGACAGTTCTAATCAATGAAGCCACCTTGTTTGAGCGACTTAATCTTTTGAGTTGCCAAAGGCTTTTCGTCATCTTCTTCCGGGTCGTACCAGAATTGCATTTCGTCAGTTAATCCGTAATTTTCGGCGTCGGGAGAATCTAAGAAAACGAGAAATCCTGCCAGAGAAAACAGCCATAACTTTTCGATAACCAAATTGCAATCGTCGAACTGAAAGATAATTGCCTTCGGATAGGTGATTTTATAGTTGGAAAACTCGAACGTATCAATGACGATGAGCACATCTTTAACTATGCGGTTTATATTTTTCGTGCATTTTTCATGATTTGAATCGTGAGGAACTTTTTCTGCAATCGGAATTCCGCCGTCTTCGTCTTCATTGAAAAGTTTGGCGACAATATCGGCTCTCTCTATTTTAAAATACAAATCCTCGAAATCGAAATAAATCGTCCACATAAAATCCGTAGAGAAGTTTGAGGAATCCTCGGAACTTATTTTGAACAATTTTTTCCCAATAGCTTTGTGCAACAAACTTTCTTCTGTCGTCCTAATATAAACATTTTCGATAACCATGATATTTACCCCTATTCTTCAGGAACAAAATGGATTTTTTGATAACGGATTTTAAGTCTTTGCCCCGATATTTCTATCTCAACGGTTGAAGAAGCATTTCTGGTTCTGATGTTCGTCCAAATTTCAAGTGCAGGCGAGCCGTCGGAGGATGATTTTTCTCTGTATATAATTTGAAATCCATCCGAAAATTTTGCGATATAACCTTTTCCATTTGCCAATGCCTTTATTTCTGCACCTTTGGTTGCTTTTTCAACAAAATCTTTCATCGTTTCCAAAGGATTTTTGCCAAAAATATGTCGAACGGTATCGTTAGCCTTTTCGCCAAAGAATCCGACTTCATTTAAAACATAATCATCAATAAGACTTGAGAGATTATCGGCAAATTTACTTATCTTGTCACCGAAATTTTTACCTTTGCCTGCCCCCAAAATTATACACGCTCCTTTTGGTGAATTAAAGTTGTCCAACTCGGAAAATGTAAGATATTAGTTTCGTTAGCATAAGGTTCAAAAAATTTTTTCGGAACTGCGCCGTAAACGATGAGATTTTTTGGTTGCAATCGTTTTATAAACTCGCAAAGACCTTCGACAAAGTATTTACGTTCCTCTTTATTTTTTATACAGCCGAGAGAACCGACAGCAAGAGTTGAATTTTTATCCAAACCCTCAAAAACAAACTCATAAGTCGAATTTCCGTTGAATCTGACATTTGGGATAACTTCTATTCCATTTTGTTGCCACCAATGACCGAGCACACGTCCTTTAGCTGTTGAATCTAATTTCATAAAGAGCGGCATATTTCCCTGAACGCTGAAGTCTGGAGAAATTAACCCGTAGAATTTTTTTAGCAATGACAGATATTTTTTTGGTTGATTCCAAACGCGAATAAAATTTTTGTCGTCTTCATAGAAGTGAACCCATTGCGCAAAATCTTTTGTACTCAACGCTTTTGAAAACGGTATCAATTTATTTGGCAATAGCCTGCTTGAGTGCAAAATTGGAATTTGAAATTCTCCAGAATAGCTGACGTCCTCGAAAAGATAGGATTTAAATACATCCGAACTTTTATTTGCCATTTAATCACCTCGCGGGCGAGTATAGCTTGCCTTGAATACCTTATCAAGTTTTGAGATAAAATTTTTTAAAACAGCTTAATCTGTCCGCCTTCCTTTTCCAAAAATTCTTCCTTGCTCCGATAACATTTGCCGCTATTAAAATCAACATAAATCAGTTTCAGTTCCCGTTGCGAGAGTCGAATTTTCATTGCGGTCACCGATACGCAAAATTTTTCTGACATAAGGTACACATCGCTCCAAGTAAATGACGGATTTATTTTGGCAAACTCCTCGCGAATCATTTTTTCCGGCATAAGCAGATATGTCGCGAATTTGTCTGCCTCGCGTTCCATTTGCGGTGTATGTTCTCCGATTAAATCTTTGTGCAAAACCCAATGCCCCAACTCGTGCGCGATTGTGAAATTTTTTAACCCGAAGTTTACATTGAATTCATCTGCGCGGGATTCATTCATATAAATTTTTTTCTCCGCGACTTTCAAGCCTGCCAATTTATCATTGCCTAATTTACCACAATCAAAATCCAAACCGAAATAAGATTCTGCGAGTACTTCTGACTTAATCGGAGGATTTAAAATTTTTTCAGCTTGAAGAATTCTATTAGCTAATTGTTCGATATTTTTTTGATTCATGAAGACTTCTCCGCTTGCTCGATTATTTTTTCCACAATACCGCGCTGAGTTTCGTTTAATTTTGGAAAAATGCGCAGAAAATCTACCGCGAGTTTGTCATCAACGATTGTTTCTTGAAAATTTTGCGGAACTTTTTTTGCGAGCAGAATCAATTCTTCCGCGTCCGTCTCTAAGAACATGGCAAGTTTCCTTATTGTCGATTCGGCAGGGGTGCGGAGACTTTTTCCGTTTTCTATCTTGCTGATGTACGTGAAATCCACGCCGACAGACTCTGCAAGCTCTGATTGAGTCATTTTTTTTGCCTTGCGCAATCGTTTAATTTTTTGTCCGAACGTTTCCATTTTAATCACCTCAAAAAAATAATAATTTGCTTTGATTTGATTGTCAATAAGAATTTCCGCTAAATTTTGCCAGGGAAAGATTTTTTCAAGTAAAACATCGCACTTCGTCGCGTATAGAGGCTGGCGGTTTATTTTAAGTCGCGAATGTGATAAAATCCGAGCACAACAAAGCAAAGGAGAGGTTAAGCAGTGGAAATTAAAAATCCGAGCGTGTTTGAGGTAGGCAAGCCGTTGCCGGAGCAGTTCAGCAAGTATTTCATCGGGCAGGCGTATTTGAATCCGCTGACGAAGACGGGCGGGGCGATTGCGAACGTGACTTTTTCGCCTGGCTGCAGAAATAATTGGCACGTGCACCACAAAGGCGGGCAAATTTTGCTGGTGACGGGCGGTCGCGGCTGGTATCAGGAGTGGGGCAAGGCTCCGCAAGCGTTAAAGCCTGGCGACGTGGTAAATATTGCGCCGGAAGTCAAACATTGGCACGGGGCAGCGGCTGACAGTTGGTTTTCGCATTTGGCGGTTGAAATCCCCGCTGAAAATTCTTCAAACGAATGGTTAGAGCCGGTCGACGACGAGCAATACTCCAAACTGCAATAAAAAAACGCCCGAAGGCGTGATTTTAAATCTTAACGTAACCAGAACTGACTTCTAGGATTTTAATCGCGAAGCCCTCAAGCATTTTGGCAAAATCGGCGGCGGTGCCGTCAAAGTCCACGTCGAGTTCAAGGCTAGTAGTCAAT
The DNA here is from genome assembly GCA_014764605.1 of Quinella sp. 1Q5. GTDB lineage: Bacteria > Bacillota > Negativicutes > Selenomonadales > Selenomonadaceae > Quinella. Next base: position 19,568 of record JACXWG010000041.1, read on the forward strand.
TTGCGGGCGAAAGCGTCATTGACGCCCGAAATATTCTTAATGCGTTCCTGCACAGCGGTTAAGGTGCCGCCGAGTTGCTCGAACGTGTTTTTTGTTATCAGCAAAGTAATATGATTTTCGACCTGCGCGGCGTATTTTAGGGCGGCTGTAGAAATTTCATTGCCCGCCCGCCTGCCGACCAGTTTCAAAGCGTCGGAAGGGCTTAAAAAGTCTCTTGAACCCGACGAGGTGCCCGCAAAGAGAATTTCGCCGGTGTTTAGGGCAATCAATCGGCTCGCGACGCTGAAATCATCATTGACATTGGCGATAACCAGATAATCGGCGTGAAAATCGTTCGCGAGCGTCTGATAAAGTTCGTCGTCGTCGGTTGAAGCCATTCTGAGTT
>JACXWG010000097.1 GCA_014764605.1 Quinella sp. 1Q5
AAATCTTCCCAGTATCCTTTTCGCGCCGCCTAACGTATTCAGTAACGGCTTTAACGGTTCTGAAGTTAATCAGAGGCTCTCCGCCGAAGAAATCAATCTCGCAATGCTTACGAAGCCCGGAATTTTTAATAATGAAGTCGACAGCCGCCTTTCCAACGTCTTCAGACATGATAGCGCGATGACCGAACGTGCCTCCGTCGCCGAAACAATATTTGCAACGCAAATTACAATCTTGCGCGACCATTAAGCACAAACTTTTAACGACGCCACGAGCCGCGAACGTCAAAGGCACGTCGATTTCTGGTGCAAAGAGTTCGCCGGCGTCAATTAATTGGTGCAATTCGTCTAAAATCTCTTTTGTATCGGTTTCAGGGTATTTTTTTAGAATTTCAGCGTCGTTAGAGCCGTCGAAGTCGTCGAGAATCTTAAAAGTTGCCTCGTCGATGATATGAACCGCGCCGCTGTTCACGTCGAGCAAAATATAATCGTCGCCCTGCTTAAACTTATGAATCATCTTTACGCCGCCTTGTTGTAGTCGATAATTGATACTTCTTGCATGAATTTCTTGATTTCATTAACGATTTTTTCCAAACGCTCGGCAACTGCGTCCGTGAAATACGTCTCGCCGCATTGGTCGCACTCCATACACGGCACATTTCTAACGATAATCAGATGAGTTTTGAAATCCACCACGTGAGTTGTCGTCGATTCGATTAAATGTTCATTCTTGCAATACTTACACATCATCTTTGCCTCCTCGTCCGTAAATCTTCCATAAATTTTTCCGTCGTTGGCTCGTACGCCGTTATGAAATAAATTTCCTCGTCAAGCCCGCAAACCACATGAATTATTTTCCCGTCCAAAGCATGACCAAATATTAATGCGCTCGGATATGGATAATCATCGGGATATTGTTCGATTATCTCGCCGTTCATTATGCAATTTTTTACATCCGCACGCGAAATGCCTCTTACTTGCATTCTTTTCAGGGCGTGTTCTGTCCAATGTATTTTGCCATCTCGACAAAGCCTTTTAAAATCGTTTAACTCCAATGAATCACCGCCTTTGACTCCTATTAATTCGCGTTATCAGCCAAGCGCAAAAGCTTTAATTCCAACGGGTCATCAGATTTGGGCGGCGCGTGATGCTTTGCAATGATTTTTGCCTCTTTGAACAGTCCGATTTGCTGAAGTTTACGTGCGCCAAGCTCCGCGTGATGATGATAGACGTATAAAGCGCGATTTCCGTTAATTTCTAACCGGTCGGCGAATTTTGGCGCGAGATTCGTGATTAGCACGGCAAAAATCTTTCCTTTAATCGTCAAATCGCCGTTTCGTCTTCCCACGTCATGAAGGAGCGCACATCTAATCAAAAATTCTCTGTCGACGCCGCGTTTGTCCTCGATGATGAGTCTTTCGACAGTGTAAGCCGTTCGCAAGCTGTGAACTTGGTCGGCGACGCTCATTGCAAAAAAAATTTTCTGTTCTTCGGCTGAAAGGTGCGTTGAAATATATTTTCCGTCCTCAACGCTAACACGCGCCGTCACAGCCCTAATAAATTGTAAAACTCTTCCAAACACACTCATTGCAAATAAATTAACTCCACACAATTTTTTTCAGCGCAAGATTTTTCGGCGTCGACTTTGCTTTGCGGCGTCAAGGAGACTTCAACGACTTTATCAGCCGCCCGAAGAAGTGCCGCACGTTGAATAGCCTCTGATTCATGTCCTGCCGCATAACTTAAGTAAAAATCTTTAGCTCGTGAGCCTTCAGAGACGTTTTGAAACTTCATCGCGTCCAAAATTCGTTCGATACCCAATGCAAAGCCCGTAGCAGCCCTTGCCGCGCCGAAATCCTTAAGCATGTTATCATAACGACCGCCGCCCGCCAAAGAATAGCCCACGCCAGGCGAATAAGCCTCAAAAACCATGCCCGTATAGTATTCAAAGTCGCGAATCAAGCCTAAATCGAACGTAATCTTATCTGCGACGCCGTAAACCTCAAGCAAGCGATAAATTTCCGTCAAATTGTCGATTGCCCGCCGCGAACGTTCGTTATTAGCGATTGATTGAGCTGCCGATAATATTTCCTTGCCGCCTTGAAGGGTTGGAATCAATTTTAAGGCGTTATCGACGTTCAAATTGTCCAAAGCAACTATGTCGTGGCGTTCAATGGCAGATTTAACCTCATTTTGCACGTCCGAAGGCAGATTAGCCATTAATCCGCCCGCGAAATCGACTTGCCCTAAGCAAATCTTGAAATTTTCCAGTCCAGCGACGTTCAAAGCCTGCGCGGCGAGAGAAATAACTTCAGCATCGGCGAAAGCGTTAGATATTCCGATAAGTTCGACGCCCGCTTGATAAAATTCGCACTGACGACCGGGCTGATTGGTTCTGAAGCGGAAAACATTTGTATTGTAAGAGAGTTTTATTGGCGTCGGCGAATCTTTCAAGCGACTGACGACCAATCTTGCAATCGGCGTAGTCATTTCGTGCCGCAGGGCGAGCGTTCGGTTGTTGCGGTCGAACATTTTAAATAAATGCGGCTCCTGCGCCCGTCCGCTTGCAGTCGTCAACGTCTCAAGGTATTCCATCGTCGGCGTAACGACTTCATCATAGCCGAAGCTCGCGAACAGCTTAAAAATTTTGTCTTCGACTGCTCGTTTAGCCGCCGCCTCCCGTGGTAGAAAGTCTTGCGTGCCGTAAGGCGTCTCTAAAAGTCCTGTCATAAGAAAACCTCCTTTAGCCGCGTCATTGTACAGGAGAAATTTATTTTGGGCAAGCGGGCATGAATTGACGCAAAAAATATTTCAAGGTACAATGCGGGCGATTAATTTTAACGGAGGATTTGAGCTATGGTTAAGAAGATTTTCACGGCGGCATTGCTCCTTATGATGTTGCTGGCGACTGGTTGCGGCGGCGGAGATAAGCCGGCTGATACGGGCGACAAGAAGACTAACAAGCCTGGTAGCAAGCTCGTCATCTACACTTCGATGAAGGAATCTTTAATCGGCGGCATAGTCGAAGGTTTCAAGGCGAAGTATCCTGACATTGATGTTGACTGGCAATCGGCTGGCGCGGGCAAGATTATGGCGAAACTCGAAGCCGAACGCCAAAGCGGACACATCATGGCGGACATAATCTGGACAAGCGAAGTTCCCGACTTCTACCAAATGAAGAACGAAGGCTTGCTCGAACAATACAAGCCGATAGTCTTTGACGAGCTGTTGAATCCCTTTGACGACTACGACGGCTCGTTCACTGCCGCGAGACTCGGCACGCTCGGTATCGTCATCAACACCGATAAAATTACGACGGAGCCGACAAGTTGGGAGACGATTGCAACCGACGCGACCTATAAAGATTCGTTCGGCATTGCTGACCCGGCGTTGAGTGGTACGGCGTTCATGAGCATTGCTTTGCTTGAAAAACAATTCGGCTGGGATTATATCGTTCGACTGCACGACAACGGCGCGACGAAGAGCAAAGGCTCCGGACGCGTCATTGATGACACTGCCGACGGTGTGTTGAATGCTTGCCTTGGCGTCGACTACATAACCGCTGGCAAGATTGATAAGGGCGCACCGCTCAAGATGGTTTATCCTCACGAGCTGTTGATGGTTCCCAGTCCCGTCGCAATCTTCAAGGACGCCGAGCATAAGGAAAACGCTAAAAAGTTCGTCGACTATCTCTTGACGCAAGAGGCTCAGCAAAAGGTCGCCGAGGCTGGAACGGTTCCCGTCCGCCGCGATGTCAAAATGCCCGAACGTTACAACTTGCCCAACCCCGAAGACGCCCTTGCTAACGGCATCAAGATTAACTATTCGGACGTGCTCGACAAGAAGGACGACACGATTAAGAAGTTTTCCAATCTGTTCAAGTAAAGCTTGCCCGACGACAATAAAAGAAGACCGCTCCACTTTCGGAACGGTCTTTTTGATTTTGTTTTAAGTAAAGCGGTTTAGTTCCTTCAACGCAAGCCGTATCAGCTGTTCGGTTGAAGAGTTCTTCGGCGCACGATTGAACACGGCTAATATCTCCGCCGACGTGTAGCCCAATGCCTCAAGAGCCTCCGTAGCGTCGTCCTGTGCGGTCGATTGACTCTGCGCGGGTTGGAAGTCTTGAGCCGTGAAACTTTCAGCGAGCGATTGCACTTTGTCCTTGAGTTCCAATAGAATTCGTTCCGCTGATTTCTTGCCGACGCCCGGCAACCTTATCAAAGTTTTTAAGTCTTGAAAGGTTACGGCTCGTGCGAAGTCCGCCGCAGAGATTTTCGACACGATAGCAAGCGCACTCTTCGACCCAATGCCAGAGACCGTCAACAGCAACTCGAACAGCTCGAACGCCGATTGATTCTTCATGCCGTAAAGGGTTATCGCGTCTTCCCTAACTGCCGTATGAATAAAAAATTCCTCCGCCGCGCCGAGTGTCAGAGCTTGCCGCGTCGAGGCATCTACAAAAACTTTGTAGCCGACGCCGTGAACGTCGATTATGCACGCGTCGTCGAAGAGGAATTTAACTTTGCCGCTCAAGTAACCAATCATTGCTTACGTCTCCAAGAAATTTCTTCGTGCTAAGCTGTTCGCCTCGTAGCCCGCCGCGATAGAGATTGCTAAGGCGTCCGCCGCGTCGTCGGGTTTGGGCGGTTCGTCTAGGTTCAAAAGCTTTGTGACCATGTAAATGACCTGCTCCTTAGTCGCGCCGCCGTAGCCCGTAATTGACTGCTTGACCTCGTTGGGCGTAATCTCTATCACGTCCAGATTATTTTGCGCCGCACTCAACAGCACGACGCCGCGAGCTTGCCCGACGGGTATAGCAGTCGTTGCGTTCTTACCGAAGAAAAGCTTTTCAATGCCCATGACTTGTGGGCGGAACTCCTTAATCAAGGCGTCAAGCTCCGTGTGAATCTTCAACAGTCGGTCTTGCATACGGGCTTTTGGGCTGGTGGTTATCACTCCGAATCTTTTAGCTTGAAGTTGTCCTTGCAGGTGTTCGACTAAGCCAAAGCCGCAAATCGCCGAGCCAGGGTCAATGCCTAAGGCGAGCATTAATCGAACTCGTAATTGCCGTAGACGTTTTGAACGTCGTCATCTTCGTCAAGGGCGTCAAGGAGCTTTTGCATTTTCTCCGCGTCCTTATCGGCAAGGGCAACGGTCGTATCAGGGACTTGCGTTATCTCGGCGGAGGCGGTCTCGATTCCCTTTTCAGCAAGGGCGGCTTCAATCGCGTTGAAGTCTTCGGGGGCGGCGGTTATCTCAAAGGACTCGTCGTCCGCCTCAAAGTCTTCCGCGCCCGCGTCCATTGCGATTTCCATTAACGCATCCTCGTCGTCGAAAGTCTCTTTTTCGACTGTGAAGACGGCTTTTTTCTTAAACATCCACGCAACGCAACCATTTTCGCCGAGATTGCCGCCGTGCTTACTGAAGATATGCCGAATGTTAGCCGCCGTGCGATTGCGATTGTCCGTCAAGATGTCTAGCATGAGAGCCGCGCCGCCCGGTCCGTAGCCCTCGTAAGTTATCTCTTCGTAGTTTGAAGTATCGGACGTGCCCAATCCCTTTTGAATTGCACGATTGATATTGTCCTTGGTGACGTTGTTAGCTTTAGCCTTCGACAACGCAAGCTTAAGGCGCATGTTACCAGTTGGGTCTGCACCGCCCATCTTTACGGCGATTGTAATTTCGCGGCTAATCTTGGTCGTCATTGCACCGCGGATAGCGTCGTTAGCACCCTTTTTGCGTTTAATCGTCGCCCACTTTGAATGTCCTGACATAATCACAACTCCTTCTTAAAATAAATAACGTCGCTCATCGGGTTATCATAATAAGGTGCGGTCTCGACGAAGCCAAATTTCTTGTAAAGGCGAATTGCACTTTCAAGCGGCGTTATCGTGTCGAGAACAATTTCTCTGAAGCCGTCTTCCCTTGCAAAGTTTATAATCGCCTCGATGAGCTTACTTCCCGCATGATGTTCGCGATAACCTTCTCGGACGAAAAGCCTTTTCATTTCGCAACGCTCGGTCGTGAGTTTGTGATAAGCAACGCAACCAACAATCTCACCGTCGAGAGCCGCGC
>JACXWG010000098.1 GCA_014764605.1 Quinella sp. 1Q5
GATTAAGGTCTGAGGAGGTGTAGACATTGGCAAAGGCAATCTTAGGTATCAAACTCGGCATGACGCAGATTTTCACCGAGGAAGGACGCGTTATCCCCGTGACGGTCGTAGAGACTGGCAAAAACGTCGTCATCCGCAACAAGACGGTTGACACGGACGGTTATTGCGCAGTTCAAATCGGTTTCGGCGAAATCAAGGAAAGCAGAGTTAATAAGCCTGACATGGGACAATTCAAGAAGGCGGGGATTAAGCCCGTGAAATTTATCCGCGAGATTCGTCTTGCGGCGGAGTCCGAATACAAAATCGGAGACGTTATCGGCGTGGACATCTTCGCGGCGGGAGAACTCGTTGACGTTATCGGCACGTCCAAGGGCAAAGGTTTCGCGGGTTCAATCAAGCGTCACAACTTCGCACGCGGACCTATGGGGCACGGCTCCAAATCGCATCGCGAACCCGGCTCGACAGGCGCAATGCTCTCTGGTCCTGGCGGTCGTGTCATCAAAGGCAAGAGACTTCCCGGACGCATGGGCGGCACTCGCACGACGATTCAGCGGCTGACGGTCGTTAAGGTCGACGCGGACAGAAACTTGCTCCTCATCAAAGGCGCAATCCCTGGTCCGAAGAAAGGACTTGTCATCGTTCGCGAAACCGTCAAACCTAACAAGAAACATAAATAATAATCGAAAGGAGGATATTAGATGCCAACTGTAGCAGTTTACGATATGACTAATAAAAAGGTCGGCGACATCGAGCTTAGCGAAGAGATTTTCGGCGTTGAGATTAATGAAGGTCTCGTGCATCAAGCGGTTGTCATGCAAATGGCGTCGTGGAGACTGGGCACGCATTCGACTAAGACTCGCGGCGACGTTCGCGGCGGCGGCAAAAAACCTTGGCGGCAAAAAGGTACTGGCAGAGCCCGCGCAGGCTCCCGCAGAAGTCCCCTTTGGCGTAGCGGTGGTACAATCTTCGGACCGCACCCCCGCGATTATTCGTTCTCTATGCCGAAGAAACAGCGTCGCCTTGCGTTAAAATGCGTCCTCACCGACAAGGTTAAGGAAGGCAACTTAATCGTTCTCGACGAGCTGAATTTCGACGAACCCAAGACTAAAAAATTTGTCGAGTTCCAAAAGACTTTCGGCGTCGACGATTGCAAGTCGCTGTTCATTACCCGCGAGCTTATCGATAATGTAAGCCGTTCATCGAATAACCTGCAGAACGCCAAGGCAATCGCCGCACTTCAACTCAACGTCTATGACATTCTCAACAGCGATAAACTCTTCCTCACGAAAGACGCGGTTGCGAAGATTGAGGAGGTGTATATCTGATGGATGCCAGAGATATTTTGATTCGCCCGCTTATCACCGAGCGAGGGACGGATCTCATGCAGGATAATAAGTTCGTGTTCGTCGTCGACAAGCGCGCTAACAAGATTCAAATCGCGCAGGCAGTCAAAGAAGTTTTTAACGTGACTGTTGAGAACGTAAACACGATGAATGTTAAGGGCAAGACTAAGCGTCGCGGTCGCACGGTCGGCAGGACGAACAGTTACAAAAAAGCTATCGTCAAGCTCAAGGCTGGAGATACTATCGAACTCTTCGGCGCATAAAAAATTTTTGACAAAGGAGGTAAAACGCAAGTGGGAATTAAATCTTTCAAGCCGTACACTCCTGGACGCCGTCACATGACGGTTTCGACGTTCGAGGAAATCACAACCGATAAGCCTGAAAAATCTTTGCTCGCTCCGCTCAAGAAACACGGCGGACGCAATCAGCAGGGACGTTTGACGGTTCGTCATCAAGGCGGCGGGCATAAACGTCGCTATCGTATCATCGACTTCAAGCGCAACAAAGACGGCATTCCGGCAAAAGTCGCAACGATTGAATACGACCCCAATCGCAGTGCTCGTATAGCTCTTCTTAACTATGCGGACGGCGAGAAGCGTTACATTATCGCTCCGAATGGTTTAAAGGTCGGCGATAAGGTCGAGTCGGGCGCAGAGGCTGATATTAAAGTTGGCAATGCTCTTCCGCTTAAAAATATCCCCGTCGGCACAATGATTCATAACATTGAACTTAAGATTGGCAAGGGCGGACAAATGGTTCGCAGTGCAGGCGCGGCGGCTCAGCTCATGGCTAAGGAAGGAACTTACGCGACGATTCGTATGCCTTCAGGCGAGGTTCGCAAAGTCCACATTAACTGCCGTGCGACAATCGGGCAAGTCGGCAACCTTGACCACGAGAACATCACAATCGGTAAGGCGGGTCGCTCTCGTTGGCTCGGCATTCGTCCTGCCAATCGCGGCGTAGCGATGAACCCTGTAGACCATCCGCATGGCGGCGGTGAAGGTCGTTCGCCGGTCGGTCGCAAGCATCCTGTCACTAAGTGGGGCAAGTGTGCTATGGGCGCGAAGACTCGCAAGAAGAAAGCTTCCGATAAACTTATCGTTCGTCGTCGCAAGTAGTCTGACGGAAGGAGGAAATAATTTTGTCAAGGTCTGTTAAGAAAGGACCGTTCGTGCAGGAAAAACTTTTGGCTAAGGTCGAGGCACTCAACGCCGCTAACGATAAAAAAGTTATCCGCACGTGGTCGCGCAGCTCAACGATTCTTCCTGCATTCGTCGGACACACAATCGCCGTTCATGACGGTCGCAAGCATGTCCCCGTTTACGTCACGGAAGATATGGTTGGGCATAAGCTCGGAGAATTCGCACCGACTCGCACTTTCAAAGGGCACGCGGGCGAAGAGCGCAAGACTTCGCTCAAATAAATTCACCGTCTGAAGAAAGGAGGAGCTTACGTGGCAGAAGTAAAAGAAGCCAAAGCAATCGCCAAATATGTGCGGATTGCGCCGCGCAAAGTTCGTATCGTCATGGATTTGATTCGCGGCAAGGAAGTTAAGGACGCCTTCGCGATTTTGAAGTTCACACCCAAACGCGGCGCAACGCTGATTACAAAAGTTCTTAAGAGTGCCGTCGCCAATGCGGAAAATAATTTCGACATGGACGCGGATAAATTGTTCGTCTCAAGGTGTTTTGTCGACGGTGGACCGACAATGAAGAGGTATCACCCCCGCTCGCGTGGTCAGGCGTTCAGCATTTTAAAGCACACCTCGCACATTACGGTTGTCGTCAGCGAAAAGGAAAAGGAAGAAACCAAAATAGACGAGACTAAATAAAAAGGAGGGAAACGGTTTGGGTCAGAAGGTAAATCCTCACGGAATACGCCTCGGCATAGTCAAGACGTGGGACGCGAAATGGTACGCAGATAAAGATTTCGCGACGAATCTCCACGAAGATATTAAAATCCGTAAAGCGATCAAAACCGATAAACAGCTGGCGTCGGCGGGCGTCTCGCGCATAGAGATTGAACGCTCGGAAAAACGCCTTAAGCTCACGATTCACACTGCAAAGCCCGGTATGGTCATCGGTCGCGGCGGCGCGGGCATTGAGGACATTAAAAATAAACTCAAGAAGCTCACCGATAAAAAGGTTGATATTAACATCATGGAGATTCGTCAGCCGGACTTGGACGCGTTACTCGTGGCGGAGAATATCGCTTCGCAGTTGGAACGCCGTATCGCTTTCCGCCGTGCTATGAAACAATCGGTCGGGCGGACAATGCGGCTCGGTGCTAAGGGAATCAAAATCGCCTGCAGTGGTCGCCTTGGCGGCGCGGAAATTGCCCGCAGTGAATCTTATCGCGAAGGCTCCATTCCCCTGCACACGCTCCGCGCTGACATTGATTACGGGTTCGCGGAAGCTAACACGACTTACGGGCGCATCGGTATCAAGGTTTGGATTTTCAAAGGCGAAATTCTCCCCGACAAAAAGGACAAGGGCGTCCGTCAAGCTGAAGGGAGTGACGCTTAATGTTAATTCCGAAGAGAACAAAATACCGCAAGCAATTTCGCGGACGCATGAAAGGCAAAGCTAATCGCGGCAACACAATCGCTCATGGTCAATACGGTCTAGTCGCATTGGAGCCGGCGTGGATAACCAATCGTCAGATTGAGGCAGCTCGTATCGCGATGACTCGTTACATTCGCCGCGGCGGTCAAGTCTGGATAAAAATTTTCCCTGATAAGCCCGTAACGGCTAAGCCCGCTGAAACTCGTATGGGTAGCGGCAAAGGCTCGCCGGAATACTGGGTTGCAGTCGTCAAGCCGGGTCGCGTCTTGTTTGAAATGGCAGGCGTTCCTAAAGAAATCGCAGCCGAGGCAATGCGCCTTGCTGGTCACAAGCTCCCGATTAAGACAAAGTTTATCGTCAGCGATCATCAAGGCGATGTCTATGTTCCAGTCGTGAACGAGACTTTAGCCGACGCTAAGAAGGCGGCTCATGCGGCTTACGAACAGGAGCACGCGGCTGAGGCTCAAGCAACCGAGACCAAAGCTAAAGAAGGCGGTGAAGCTAATGAAGGTTAATGAAATTCGCGACATGAACCCCGACGAACAGGTCGAGAAAATCAAATCGCTCAAGGAAGAACTCTTCAACCTCCGCTTTCAACACGCAACGGGACAGCTTGAAAATCCCATGCGTATTCGCGAAGTCAAACGCTCCATTGCACAGTTTAAGACTATTCAGCGCGAGCGCGAACTCAATATCAGACAGTAGGAGGCGATAACGTGAGCGAAGAAAAGAAACGCAATGAACGCAAAGTCCGCGTCGGCAAGGTCGTTAGCGATAAAATGGAAAAGACTATCGTCGTCGCGATTGAAGAGCTCGTTCAACACAAACTCTATAAAAAGTCCGTCAAGCGTACAGTCAAATTCAAGGCGCACGACGAGAATAACGAAGCTCATATCGGCGATAGAGTTTCAATCATGGAAACGCGCCCGCTGTCCAAGGAAAAACGTTGGCGGCTCGTAAAAATCGTCGAGAAGGCGAAGTAATTCGGAAGGAGGTTAAAACGTGATTCAGCAACAGAGCAGATTGAACGTCGGCGACAACACCGGAGCCAAGGAAATTATGTGTATCCGCGTGCTCGGCGGGTCGTTCCGTCGCTACGCCAATATCGGCGACATAATCGTTGCGTCGGTTAAGTCGGCTACGCCTGGTGGTCAAGTCAAAAAGGGCGATGTCGTCAAGGCGGTTGTCGTTCGCAGTAAAAAGGGCTTGCGTCGTCCTGACGGCTCGTATATCCGTTTCGATGAAAATGCCGCCGTCATCATCAAAGAAGATAAAACCCCGCGTGGTACTCGTATCTTCGGACCGGTCGCCCGTGAACTCCGGGAAAAAGATTTCATGAAGATTATTTCACTCGCGCCCGAAGTTTTGTAAAAGAAAGGAGGTGCCGAGTTGTCACTTATTAAACTCCACGTCAAAAAGGGCGATACGGTCGTTGTATTGTCGGGCAAGGATAAGGGCAAGCAAGGTAAAGTTATCTCCGCCATGCCCAAGGCCGGCAAAGTCGTCGTCGAAGGCGTCAACAAAGTTAAGCGTCACAGCAAACCCAGCCTCAAGGTTCCGCAGGGCGGCATCATTACTAAGGAAATGCCCCTTCACGCTTGCAAAGTTCAGCTCGTTTGTCCCGCTTGCAATAAGCCTACCCGTATCGGTCACAAGGACGTAAACGGCAAAAATTCTCGCGTCTGCAAGAAGTGCGGCGAAGTTATCGAATAATAAGGAGGTGGAATTGTGAGCAGACTTTTGGATAAGTACAAAAATGAAGTTATCGGCGCGATGACTAAGAAGTTCGCTTATAAGAACGTCATGCAGGTGCCGAAGCTTGAAAAGATTGTTATTAACATGGCGTGCGGCGATGCCGTCGGTAATGCAAAGGCTCTTGAATCGGCTATCGCGGATTTGACGACAATCGCGGGGCAAAAGCCCGTTATCACTCGCGCTAGGAAATCTTTGGCGGCGTGGAAACTTCGTCAGGGCATGGCAATCGGTTGCAAAGTCACCTTGCGCGGTCGTCGCATGTATGAGTTCCTCGATAAGTTCATGAACATTGCCCTTCCGCGTGTTCGTGACTTCCGCGGCGTGAGCAGAAAATCTTTCGACGGGCGCGGCAATTACGCTGTCGGCGTCAAAGAACAGCTCATCTTCCCTGAGATTGAAT
>JACXWG010000100.1 GCA_014764605.1 Quinella sp. 1Q5
GAAGTTAAATATGGGCAAGACGTAGCCGCAAACCTGTTTGAACTGACTCATCTGTTAAGATTTTTTGGACTTATATTAATGGGATTGCTCCTGTTCGCGACAATTTTTATAATTTCAAACACAATCCGGCTAACAGTCTTCGCCCGCCGCAAAGAAATAGCGATTATGAAGTATGTAGGCGCAACTGATTGGTTTATTCGGTGGCCATTCATCTTAGAAGGCATAGGATTAGGGATAATCGGCGGCGGAGTGAGTGCATTGGCACTTCAGAGCTTTTATTCGGCGATGGTCGCGAAAATTTATGAATCGCTAGCATTTTTCCCGATGGTCGAGCAATATCCGTTCATGCACTACGTAACAATCGCATTAATCACCGCAGGAATACTAATCGGCATTTTAGGCAGTACAATTTCCCTCAAACGCTTTATGGAGGTTTAAAAGTTGAAAAAGTTTCTAATATTGCTGTCGGCGATGATTTTCATGATGAATTCGCCGGTATTCGCTGATGATGAAGAGATTCAACAGCTAGAAGAGGAAAAAGCCGGCTACGAAGAGGCGGCAGAACGTGCGCGGGCGGCGGCGGAACTGATTCAAGGCAAAATTGATTCGGTATCGGAGTTGAAACGCGAATTGGACGAGGATGCGGCGGTTGCGACTGTCGATTACGAGGAAAAACAAGCGGCATTAGACGAAACTTTATATCGCATTGACGAGAACGAAGCAAAATTAGCCGAAGTGACAGCCGAACTTAACGAAAAGCATGGAGTCCTTGAAAATCGCGTGCGGGACATCTATATCAACGGGCAAATTTCGTATTTAGACGTATTATTTGGTGCGCAAGACTTCGCAGACCTTTTAACGCGCATGGATTTGCTAAAAAGGGTCGTCATTCGTGATTCGGAGCTAGTCGCGGACGTTTTAGCCTATCAAAAGGAAATAAAAGAGGTCGGCAAGCAGTTAGAAGCGGACAAACGCATACAAGAGGAGCTAGCGACTAAGGCTCAACAGGCAATGGAGGTAAAATTAGAGAAAGTCGCCAAGCAACAGGCACTAATCGACCTAATGCAGAACGATAAAGACGTTTACGACCGCCAATACGATGAGATGATGGCATCTTCGGCAGAAGTGACACGATTAATCAACGAAAAGCAGGAAGAAATGCGTCGGGCGGCTGAAGAGGCACGTAGACAAGCAGAAATGGAAGCGCGGAGGCAATCTGGCAATGTAGAATACGTTCCGGAGGAAAATGGCGGCTATGTCATGCAAAATTACGGCGGCGGAATGATTTGGCCTGTTTCGGGGCCGATAACGTCTGAATTTGGCTGGCGGACGCATCCAATCTTCGGAAATGCGAGATTTCATAGCGGATTAGACATTGGCGCGGATTATGGAGTTCCAATTCATGCGGCGGCAAGCGGAGTAGTGATTGAATCGGGCTGGATAGGCGGCTACGGCAACACGATTATGATTGACCACGGGGGCGGAATAGTAACTTTATACGGTCACAACGAAAGTTTAGCGGTTGGCGTCGGTCAGCAGGTAAATCAAGGCGATGTGATTGCTTATTGCGGCTCAACGGGCAATTCAACAGGTCCTCACTGCCATTTTGAGGTTAGATTAGGCGGAGAACCGGTCAGCCCGTGGGATTATCTTTAATTAAATCTTAATTTGGGGCTAAAATGGGGCTAAAGTATTCGATTTAATCTTTCGATATAGTTTTTGTTGAAAATAAGGAAGCTAAATCAGCGGATTCATATAAAAAGCCTCAAGTGGGACAGCTCCAAGGAGTGTCGCCGAAAAAAAACTTGCAGGGCGATAGGAAAGCAAAAAAAAGCAGTCGGCTTAAGGAAAGTCGGCTGCTTTTAGCATGAAAGGACTTGATGACATGAAGAAAGTTAAAATTACGGTGATTCGGAAGGCTCGCTACGATGATTTGATTGCCCGCTATGAAAATCCGCTTGAGAACGCCTGCGACATGACGGAAGGAGAAATTTTTATCGCAAATGGTTGGGAACGCCCCGAAAATTTCTGTTTAAGTGCGTGGGAAACGATTTCGCCGTTTGTAATGGCTTTATCGCATGGCGCGGAGGATTTTTATTCGGGCTGGATGAAAAATCCTAAGTCAGCGATGTTATCGTGCAATGATGGTTTTCGTCCGGTTAGTTTTTTGCTTGAAACGCTGGACGAGGACGCCGATTAATCATCTGATAGCCCGAATGAGGTCTCGGAGCTTACTTTCGGCGATAATTTTATCAAAACACTCCTTAGCGAGGTGCGAGGCGGTACCGCTCAAGGTATAAATGTCGTGATACATGCGCGACGCCTTTTTATCGGTCAAAATATCGGTTCGGCGGTCGAAAACAATCAATTCGGCTTCGGCATAGCTATTTATATAAATATCGCCGTTCCAACTCGAAAAAAAAGACGCATATTGACCATATTGCCTAAGAACGGGGCAAACGACAATATCAGCGTCGATTTTACTGGCGAGCGGTCGGATTGCTTCGGCGAGCTTAGCTTTTTTATTTTGCGAGCGTAATTCGTTCCAAATGTCGTTCAAAGCCTGTGCGGAATGATTTTCGGGCAGATAATCGGCTAGTTGCAGTGTTCCGTTCAGCGGAATATGGATTGCGCGTTGGATTTTCGTTTCGAGAGCCGCGCAAGTCTCCGAATCGGGCACGGAGCATAAAAAAATTATCGGCAAGCGGGCAATTCGCACAGGTTGAGCCGCTTGAGCCGTCGCCGCGAACAAAATCACGGCTAGCAGGGCGAAAATAAATTTTTTCAAGCGAATCACTCCTTAAATCGTCGGGATAACGCCTTCGGAGGCTAATAACCACATCAACGGGTCAAGAACTTTAATTTTGTGTCAGATTTTCGTTTTAAGCTTTGTAAATGAGCAATTCGCACGGATTGAGCCGCTTGAGCCGTCGTCGCGAACAAAATCACGGCTAGCAGGGCGAATAAAAACTTTTTCAAGCGAATCACTCCTTAAATCGTCGGGATAACGCCTTCGGAGGCTAATAACCACATCAACGGGTCAAGAACTCTATGTGGGCGGACTCTGGCAAGGCGTTTTCTAGCATTTGGGGGATTTCCGAAGCTTGAGACGCCGAAAACGCGCACATCTTTAAAATTAGCGTCAATCGCGCCTAAAAAAGCCGTTTCGCCCTGCCGAGTGAGCCAATCGCGAATTTCCAAATCAATCATCTCGCTATCGGACTGAACGAAGCCACGGCTTTGAACATGCGGACTTTCCTTTAAAATCGTTGAGCCGGAAGCAAAACCGTTAATCATCTCGGTTAGGGCGTCAAGTTTCGTCAAAACTACGGCGGCGCGGCGGTCAATCCTTTTTCCGGGCGGAATATTGCAGTTGCGGCGGATATAGTTCGCCAAAGAATTCACCATGCTAACCATATTGGCGGGCGCACTCGTCTGACGTTCAGTCGCCATCGACGCGTTCAAAGTCTCGCGGGAAAGTTCACTGCGCACACTCGGCAATAAAAGCGGGTCGAAGACTATCAAAAGCATTTTCGCGCCCGAAAGGTAACGGCTAATTTTTGCGTCCAGCGGCGTGTAGTCGATGCGCTCACAATCCTCGCCCGCGCCGTCATAAATCGTCAATGCATACGTCGGAACCTTATCGCCCTTCTTGCTATTGTCGAGTATCGTCCAAAGTTGCGGCTTAGGTGAAACGCCCGACTGCGTGCCCTTTAAACACTGCCGCTCCTCGTAAACATATTGCTCGTTGAGTTGTGCGCGTTGCGTCGTCTCCACGTCCATTGCCTGCAATACCCACGGCAAGCCCGAATACCTTAGCTCGTGCAAAAGTGTCGTCATGTAACTGGACTTGCCCGCACCCGATACGCCCACCGCGCAGAAGCTCAAGAACTTGTCATGGAAGAGGATTTGCGGCGGGAGAGGTTCTCCGCAATACTTGCAAGCCGCCTCGCGAATCGTCAAGCCGTGATTCCTGCAGTATTTTCTTCTGCACACGGGGAGCCGCCCTTTGAACCTGTCGGCGAACGATAGCTTGACTTCGTGGCGATTGTCTTCGTTGGGGACGCAATAAAATTTCATGTCGCCTAACTTTATTTCCCTAAGGCAGTGCGGACAAACCGCCGCCGACTTGCTGAACATAGACATTTACAAAAACCTCCGGCTCACTTCTTCGGGACAATCAAGCTGTCGGGTCGTGACGCCTTTAACTCAAAACGCCGCTCGTCCTCTTTGGAAGTCAACATTAGCTTAAGCAGTGTACCCTGCGGAATTTCCTTCCACGTGTCGTCCGATAACTCTATCTTGCGCCGCCCGTCTGGATATCCCGTTGATGAATCGTTGACAATGCCAAGCTTTATCGTCGTCGAGTCGCCCGCCTCAATGTTCATGCGTCCATCGCGTCGGCAAACTAGAAACATCTTCGGCGTCGGCTTAGCTTTGCTCTCGATTATCAACTTGCAGTCCTTAGCGTGCGTTTCCTTCTTGAAGGGCGGGAACATTTCACGGGTCGTGCCCCACTCCAGCCAATACGAAATGATTTCCTTCGGGCGGTTGTCAATCGTCAACGTGCTCGGCTCGCTGTAAGATGAAGTCCCATCGCTTAGCTTGTATTCGCCTATGACTGTAATAAAGATTTCCTTCTGCGGCAAGTGCGGCTGTAGTATGAAGGCGTCCTGCGTGTACTTCGTCGCGGTGATTCGATTCATTTGCCGCGCCTTAGCCGTCTCAATCGTCGCGTAGAGTTCGTCGGCGTCGCGGGTGCTAACCTTGTAATGAATCTGGTAAAGGTTGTCGGGCACGCTCTTAAGGACGAGTTTTAAGCCGCCCGCGTCAATTTGAGTTTTCGCCGCATCAATCTCGCACGGCTCAACATTCGCGCAAGTGACAATCTCATTGACAAGCCCAAGCTCCCGCGTCGCACTGATGACGGCAATTTTAACATTATCCGAGCTTAAAGCAAAATCGCAAGCCTCGTCACTACACTCCGCCCGCTTGTAGACGACGCCGCTACCCAAAAGCTCATCAATCTTATCTAGCCCGAAAAGTTTTCCGTCAGGCGTCGCGTCCTTGACGACCTCTTTAAACCAAATCGCAAAATCGCCCGTTGCCTTCCACTTAAAGAAGGCTCGCCCGCCGCGCACAGTGTAGCTTAGGTTCTTTAAAAGCTTAGGCGGCTTTTCTGGCGTCAATGTCACCGTCAAGCCGTGGCTGTATTTATAAGTCCTGTTGATTGTAGAAACCCTGCCTGCTATCTCGTCGCTTTGTCTGGAAAAATATTTCTCGTTATTGGCGGCGGTATCCTCCACGGCGTAATAGACGCATTGCAGGCGGTACTGATACTGCATACGATTTTTAACCGCTCTATCGTCGAAAGACAAATCCTCCACGCACTCCGCCACGACGACACTATTGCCCGCATTGTCACTGCGCAAAATCCTTATGCCTTGGCACGTGTCAGACGGGAGCCGCCAGATAAATTTGCAGAAGCCATCTTCAGTCTTAGCGATTAACTTTTTCTCGTCGAGGTCGCTGTAATGGACGACGGTCGTTGTCGTGGGCGCGGAGATTGTCCCCAGTCTCGTCGCGAAGACTGCATAGCCGTAGAGGATGCCGGGCTTAACGTTGGTGTCGGTGAACTCAAGCCGGTCGGTGTTTTCAATCAGCAATTCGCCGTCGCGATAAGTCTTCGGCACGCCGCCAATCTTTTTTATCAGCGTGTAGGTTATGGCTAGGTCGGCGGGGGCTTGCCAAGAGACGTTGCAAATCAAATTCGACTCGACGGCGGCGGCACTTGCCGACTTTGCCCGAACGGATATTTTGCTGATGATTGAGTTGCTGACGGGCGAATAGTTTTCCCGAAGCGTCGCGACGATTGTCGGCGGGTTCTTCGGCGCAATGAGTTTCAAGCGTTCCAAGGCGGGCTTGTGATTCGGTATCTTGCGCAAAATCTCGACGCAATCGCTTACGGCTTTGGCGGGCGCAATCGACAGGCTCGGCAACTTCTTATCTGCCCACGCGAACAGCTC
>JACXWG010000099.1 GCA_014764605.1 Quinella sp. 1Q5
CGTCGAGCAACTTTTTGACTATCCGTCGGCGGTTCGCAAGATTATGTACACGACTAATGCGATTGAGGCGGTTAATTCCAGTTTTCGCAAGGTGACAAAACGCGGCGCATTTCCTAACGACAATTCCTTTTTCAAATTGCTTTATCTTAGAGTATTAGAGTTGCAAAAAAAATGGGCATCTCGCCCCGTCGCCAATTGGTCGCTCGTTCGTAATCAACTCCTCTTGAACGACCGCCTCGCTGCCCTCTTCGACAAATTCGACCGCTAACTTTCTCTACTTACACAATTTGCTTGACACTACCGCAATATCTGTATCAAGAAACTCGTTGCAGGCATCATTTCGGGAAATTTACGCTTGGAAAGTACTTTGGAAACGAAATAGTACTTTCACCCGCGCTTGACCCTGAAATTCTAACTGTGCGCCTTGAAACGCCAGAATACCCCGACCCAAAGTTATTGATGACTTTGCTCTTTGTGCGTCATGAACCAGACTTGTTGACGTTTCCTTTTGATAGCAAGCGATTCATCGCGCCCGAAACAATCGAATACGCTAAGAAGATTAACGAACGTTTCCCACGCCGCATGACAGCGGATAAGGTTGATAAGGGAGTATTTCATTTACAGCCGCGTGACTTGCAAGCCGAGAAAATCCTCGCTGAGGGCAAGAACAATCCAAGCATTTCCATGGATTTAACCAGAGCTTGTTTGAAGGCGATGTTCGACTCCAGCAGAACTTACGGATTATTCACTGCTTACTTTGACGAGGAACTTTATCATTACGCAACTAACTATTATGCCACTCATGCTTTTGGCGGCATTGATTATATTATCGGCGTTGTTGGCGTCACGCGGGTTTTGGAGGATGTGGAAATTAGTCAGCGTAATCATTCGCAATATCAAGATTTGAAACATTTCCTTGAACAGGACTTTGCAAGAATTCATAGTGATGAGATTAATATCCCCGATAAGTTTAAAGCCTATATCACTGCTAGAATCGATGTTAAACTAATAACGACGGAGGGCAAATTCCAAATCCTTTCTGTGGCTGACGATAGAGCAAGCATAAGTAAACCCAGCTGGTTCCAAAAGAACGGCATTGGTTATCTAATTTGCTCCTACGCGGGGGAATTGAACTTCACCGCCAAGGCTACAGTGGATGGACAAATCAATTTGAACTTGCTGGGCCAGGATATTCGTACACCTGAAGATAAAACTAAACGCATTCCCTATTGGATTGATTACACTAAGCTGACAATCAACGGCAAAACGATATTCGACACCCTAACGCCTGCTTGGCACAATGAACCTTACCGTTACTCCATGGACGTAAAAGCCGACGAAGAAATCAAAATCCATATTGAATGGCAACCTCACAGAAGCGACACCTAATTCGAAACTTGACAACAAAAAACTCCAGCTCAATGAGTTGGAGTTTTTTATGCCTAGAATTTGTTCGCCGTGCGAGAATCTTTGATTAGTTCGGAGAGTTCTTCTAAGGAACGACCGCCCGCCGACTCCACAGCCGCAAGCACAGCCCCTTCGACCAACGGGCAATCAATCATCTTGACATTCGGTCTGTTTAAATCCTCAAGAATCATTTCCGTTGTCATGACTGCGGAGCCCATGTCCATTAAGATAATCACGCCGTCGAACGAGTAAACCTCCTCAACTGCCGCAAGAATTTTATCGTAGCTTGTACCTAAGTTGCCGTCTTCCAGTCCACCGGCGGCGGCAAGCGATGCATTCTCTGCCATCATGCGAGCGACCTCAACGACACCTTCCGCGAGCTTTTGACTGTGCGAGACGATTACTATCCCAACCATGCCTTAAGCCCCTCGCAAGACTTCAAGCGTCGTCTGCAACATGTAAAGCGATGAAGTCGCGCCGGGGTCTTGATGTCCTAGGCTACGTTCCTTAAGGTAGCTTGCGCGTCCTTTGGTAGCGATGATAGTTTTGGTGTATTCAACGCCTTTAGCCGCCGCGTCGACGCCGTCCGCCAATGCGTCGACTAAATTCTTGCCGCCGTCAATGCCAGACTTTATCGTCTTGTAAGCTGGGCACAGGGCGTCAAGCATCGTCTTTTCTCCTTCGACAGCTTTGCCGCGCATCTTCACGCCGTTAATTGCCGCATCGAGAGCCGCCGCGAACTCGTACGCCGTCAAGGAAGTCTTGCCCTTGCAAACGTTGCCCGCCTTCATGAAGGCCGTACCATACAAAGGACCCGACGCCCCGCCCACAGTCGAGACAAGAGCCGTGCCGACTCCTTTAAGGATTGCTCCAATGTCCTTGTCCGCGAACGTCGGGAGCTTCTCCTCGACAGCCTTAAATCCACGCGCAAGGTTAATGCCGTGGTCGCCGTCGCCAATCTCGTTGTCCAGTTCGGTTAGGAAATCTTTCTGCTCCTCAATCCGTTTGGCAATGGCTTCGATAATCGCTAGAATTGTTTTCGTGTCCATTGAGCTTACCTCTTGAGCGCGGGAGTATCGGCGGGTGCGTCGTAAAGTTTCTTCAACTCGTCGTCGAGCCTAAGCAACGTCAGCGAAAATCCTGCCATTTCGATTGAAGTCATGTAGTTGCCGACCATAGTATCATAGACCTTGACGCCTGCCGCCTTAAGATAATCCTGCACAAAGTTGTTGATGATGTAAAGCTCCATTAGCGGCGTCGCGCCCATGCCATTGACCATTACGACGACTTCACGACCCTTATAATCAATGTCAGCGAATATCTTATCAAGGAGCGCCTTAGCAATCTCGTCCGCCGAAGCAATCTTATCGCGATGCGTGCCGGGTTCGCCGTGAATGCCAATGCCAATCTCAATTTCATCGTCCGCGAGTTCAAAGCCAGGTTTGCTGGCGGCGGGCACTGTGCACGGGGAAATTGCCATGCCCATTGTCCGAACGTTCGCGATAACTTTTTCGGCGACGGCTTTGACTTCCTCAAGACTTGCGCCCGTCTCCGCCTTAGCTCCCGCGATTTTATGAACAAGTATTGTCCCTGCCACGCCGCGACGACCCGCAGTCCACGTCGAATCCTCAACTGCGACATCATCATTAACAACGACATGATCGGCTTTAATGTCTTCGTCAGCCGCCATATCAATCGCCATCTCAAAATTCATAACGTCGCCGGTGTAGTTTTTGACAATGCAGAGGACGCCCTGTTCAGTCGCGACCGCTTTAATGCCCTCGAAGATTTTATCGGGCGTAGGGGACGTGAAGACCGCTCCAACAACCGCGCAATCGAGCATACCTTCCCCGACAAAGCCGCCGTGTGCAGGTTCATGACCGGAGCCGCCGCCGCTCACCAACGCAACTTTATCGGCGGACTTCTTCTGTGCACGCACGACGACATTACCGCATTCGAGCTTACGGAGCTTATCGGGCGCAGACTTCACCAGCCCCAAAATCATCTGCTCTTCCACGGCGTCGACCGCGTTTATCAACTTCTTCATGCTAATCCCTCCTGCAAAAAAATTAAGCTTAGCGGAAAAAATTTATCACTAAGCTTGCACTGTGTCAAATGAAAATTATTGAAGAATCGCTGACCGTATGCTATATTCGGCGCGGCAGACAGTTCGATAGTCAAGGAGTGATTAAAATGATTGTTTACGCGACGCACAAGGGCGGGAAGTATCTGCCGCTTGCCGAGAGCTTGAAAATTGATTCGACGACGACGCGAGGGCTTTACGTGAACTTAACCAACCGCTGCAACTGCGATTGCGTCTTCTGCTTGCGGCAAAAAAAATCTATGGCTAAAGAGTCTAGCTTATGGCTTGAGCGCGAACCGACCGTTGCCGAAGTCAAAGCCGAGCTTGACGGCGCACCGTGGCAAGTCATCAAGGAAGTTGTCTTCTGCGGCTTTGGTGAGCCGACGATTAGACTTGCCGAACTCGTCGAGCTTCTTGCTTACGTCAAAAAGATTCGTCCGCAGATGTCGACACGTCTAAATACTAACGGCTTAGGCGAACTCTATCACGGACGCGAGATTGCTTCGGGCTTTGAAGGCATTTTGGACACGGCGTCAATCAGCCTGAACGCCGCGACCGCCGAGAAATATTTCAAGCTGACGCGTGCGGCTTACGGGATTAAATCTTTCGAGGCAATGTTGACGTTCGCCGAGCACATGAAACGATTCGTGCCACATGTCATTTTAACTGTCGTAGACCATGTGACACCGCCCGAAGAGATTGCCGCCTGCCAAAAGATTTGCGACGAACGCGGCTTAACTTTGCGTGTGAGACCGTATGAGGACAGCTGAATTTTTTAAATCGGCGCGTTGACAGCGGGCATTAGTTGTATTAATATCGTCAATACATAACAATAATCATATCAACTTTTTAGGAGGAGTGAGAAAAAAACTTTTCGCAGTCAACAAAACTTTTACAGGAGGAAAAAAATTTATGAGCAATGCAGAACTTGACCTCCAAGCCTTAATCAAGAAGGCAGAGGCGCAAGAAAATTTCCCAGAAGTCCCGCTTGACGAATTCACGCCGCCGACTTACGACGAGTGGAAGGAAGCTTGTATCGCCCTTTTGAAGGGCGCACCGTTCGAGAAGAAACTTTTCACCAAGACTTACGAGGGCATAACCTTTAGCCCGATGTACTTCCATACCGACACCGAACCGATTCAACCGGCGAAGTCCTTCCCTGGCATGGGCGACTATCTGCGGGGCACGACGGCTAATGGTTACGTCAATGCGCCGTGGGGTATCGCTCAAGCTTGCGACGAGACCTTCCCCGCCGAGAACAACGAACTGCTTCAGCACGAGATAGCTAAAGGCTCGACGATTTACAATGTCAAAGTCGATTGCGCGACCCGTAAGGCTAAGGACGCCCGCGATTGTAAACATATCGGCAAAGGCGGCGTGAGCTTGACGACCCTCGGCGACGTTGAGTCTTTGCTTAAAGGTCTCAAGCTCGATACTTACCCGCTTTACGTTTACGCCGGCGAAAGTTCATTGCCTCTGTTAGCTTTAATCGTTGCGGCTTACAAGAAACAGGGCGGCGACGTTTCAAAGCTTAAGGGCGTTATCGGTGCCAATCCCATTGCCGAATACGCCGCGAACGGTACCTTAACGCAATCGCTTGATAAACTCTTCGACGAGGCGGCGAACGTTGCGAAATGGGCTGTCAAGAACGCCCCGAACGTCAAGACGATTTTTGTTAAGAGCAATGTCTTCAGCAACGGCGGCGCAAATGACGTTCAAGAGGTCGCGTACACTATCTCGACGGGCGTAGCTTATCTTAGGGCTTTGCTTGACTGCGGCTTGACGATTGACGAGGCGGCGTCGCAAATTATGTTCGGCTTCTCGATGGGCGCGAACTTCTTCATGCAGATTGCTAAGCTCCGCGCAGTCCGTCCGATTTGGGCGCAGATTGTTAAGGCGTTCGGCGGCAGTGAAGAGGCTCAAAAGATTCACATTCACGGACGCCCCGCGAAGTTCTTCAAGACCGTCTATGACCCATATGTCAACATGCTCCGCGACACGACCGAACTTTTCAGCGGCGTAGTTGGTGGCGTCGACAGCTTCGAGAATTCGACGTTTGATGAACCCGTTCGCAAGGGCGACGAGTTCAGCCGCCGTATCGCTCGCAACATGCAGATTATCCTTCAAGAGGAATTCGGACTTCTGCAACCGATTGACCCGGCTGGCGGCTCGTGGGCTGTCGAGACTTTGACTAAGCAGATTAAGGAAAAGATTTGGGCGGAGTTCCAAGCCGTCGAGGGCAAGGGCGGTATCGTCGAGGCTCTCAAGGGCAACTATCCACAAGACGAGATTGCTAACGTTTTGGCGGCACGTTTCAAGGCGGCGGAGACTCGCAAGGATCGTATCGTCGGCAACAACATGTACCCGAACATGACCGAGGAACGCATTGACGCCCGCCCCGAAAGTCAAGCCGAGAACATGAAGGTTCGCAAAGTCACGATTGATGTTTACCTTTCGACCGTCGACGCTAAGGACGCAATCGCCAATATCAAAGCTGACGACGTTGACAGCGTGATTAATGCGGCGGCGAACGGCGCGACC
>JACXWG010000005.1 GCA_014764605.1 Quinella sp. 1Q5
CGCGGCTGACGTTTTTTTATTGTCAAGGAGCTTAACGGCGCGAATTTTTTTCAAAGTTCGTATCGCCGACGGGATTTGAGCAAAAATTTCTAGCGTCGCCAAAAAAATCAGCGTCCAAACCGTCAACGCGATTGTATCAGCTACCGCCGCGACTTTCAACAGCATAAAAAAGAATCCTGCCGCGTTCAAAACCCTAAAAGCCGTGTCGAAATTGATTTGCCGCGCAGTTAGCTTGAAATTTTCCGCTCCAAAGTCTTTTGCGGCTTGATTTAGGCGTTTAATCGCGGGTGCAGTGCCAAATATTTTAAGTTCGTCGCGTCCGTCATTGAAATCTAAAATTTTATCGCGGTAATCGGAATCATCAGCGGCTTTAAGCGCAATCGGTATCAAATTTATAAAAAAAATCGCGGGCAATATCATCGCAAACCATTTCAGCGGCTCGAATAGGAAAAATGTTAGCAAAATCGTGATGATTGCGGCGGTTGATAGCGGCAAAACGACTCGCGGCAGGAAATCTTTAAGTAAATCGGCTGAAACGGTTAAATTGTGAAGTAAATCGCCTTCGTGAGAGCGTCCAGACTTGAGCGGAAGGATTTTTGCGGCGTTGAGGAAGATTTTTCGCCGTAAATCGTCGAGGAGCTTGAAAATTACCTTGTGCGAGATGAATCTATCGGCATAACGGAGTGCGGCGCGTGAAATTCCTGCCGTTCGGACTAAAGTAATGCCGATTGAGAGCTTGGAAAGGGGCGGATGCAGTGCAGCGGAGGCAATTAGCCACGCTGAAGCCGCCATTAACAGAATTTCGGCGAGAGCGGCGGCTAAATTCGCTACGATAGCGGGCAAAAAGCGTTTGAAGTCCATAAAATCACCTTCCGAGCGAAAAATTAGCCGCGAGAGTAAAATTTCCTGCCAAAAGTGATTTTGGAGCTGTGAAACGGATTTCAGAGCGTTGAAAGTGATTTTGAGCCGTTGAAACTGCTTTTGAAGCTTTGAAAGAGCTTTTGAGGCTTGAAAACGGTTTTGGAGGCGATTTTGAG
The DNA here is from genome assembly GCA_014764605.1 of Quinella sp. 1Q5. Taxonomy (GTDB): domain Bacteria; phylum Bacillota; class Negativicutes; order Selenomonadales; family Selenomonadaceae; genus Quinella. The sequence continues at coordinate 1,038 of JACXWG010000005.1, forward strand.
GTACAAAACGGAAAATCCAGAATATCGGATTTTTCAAAATGGTAAATGGCGTCATTACGCGAAATAGCTAAAAAAGCCCCTGCTGAGGGCTTGAGATAAGCTGAAAAATCCAGCATACAGGATTTTTATCCGAAATACCGGATTTTTCCACTTCGATTGACGGCTGAAAATTTTTTTGCTAAAATCGAGTTCGGAGATGATTTTATGGATAAATTTAATCCTAGTTACAGCTTAGCGGAATTTAAATCATCAAATTATTCGATTACGCGGACGGCAATCAGAAATGCTCAAGAATTAGGCTTTTACGAATCGGATATTCGGCAAATAATATCAACAATGGAGCTAAAACACTTTTATAAATCGATGACCTCATATGCAAATCATAAAATTTGGCAAGATGTGTATCATTTACCCTTTGGAGACTTGATTTTGTACGTAAAATTTACTAAAGATGTCCTTTCAGAGTTTACATTGCTATCATTTAAGGAGAAATGAGTATGGAAACACGAATCCACCCCGAAACAGGAGAAATGTTGATTAGAGACGTTCGACCGGTAGAATTTTCTTATAAAGGCGAAAGAATAACGGTAGATATGCCTGGTTGGTATCCTGCAAAAGGCGATGACGGGATTTTCACGCATGAAGATATGAAAGTATCAGACCAAGCGTTAAAAATCTTAAAATCGCGGCACGAAATTAATACAGGAGAACATACGGTAGAATTCAGCGAAAAATATTTAATCTGATAAAAAAAGCCCTTCGGCGAAATGTCGGAGGGTTTTTTTAATCTAGGAAGACTTTTCCGAGTTTACCGGCGCGGAAATCGGTTAAAATCAATTTCAAAGCCTTATCGGTGTCGAGGACGCCGCCTTTTTTAATGCAACCGCGTTTGAGAGCGATTTTATTTAAAAGTTCGTGCCCGTCAGTCGAAATTTCGATTTTATAGCGTTCGATTAAGCCGTTAGGGAATTTTTCGGATAAAGTCTCCAAAAGTTTGCAAACGGTGGGTTCGAGGTCGTGAATTTCATCGTTGATAGCATAAATCCACGATAATTTAAGTGCCACGTCAGGATTATCGAACTTGGGATATAAAATGCCGGGCATATCGAGCAAATCAAGCCCGTCAGCGATTTTAATCCACTGTTTAGCGCGAGTGACGCCGGGTTTATTCTCAATTTTAGTGTGATTCATGCCGGCGAGGCGATTAATCAGGGAAGATTTGCCGACATTAGGGATACCGACAATCATAACGCGAGCAGAACGGGGTTTTGCGCCGTGTTTAGTCAATTTGTGCGTCTTAGATTGTGCGAGGGACTTTGCAAGCGCGATTAGCTGTTTAATTCCGGAACCTTTGACGGAATCGACAGCGACGGCGGGAAAATTATTATCGCGGAAGATTTTAAGGGAATTTTCGACGTTAGCGGCGAGGTCAGCCTTATTTAGGACGATTAATCGGGGTTTGTCGCCGATAATTTCTTGAAGCATAGGATTTTGACTGCTGATAGGTATTCGAGCGTCCAAAAGTTCAATCACGAGGTCGACGAGCGATAAATTTTCGATTATGAGGCGTTTAGCCTTCTGCATGTGCCCTGGGAACCAATTCAGATTAGAATTTTGCATAAAAATCACCTTCCGAACGAAATGTTATCCGTGAATAAAAATTTTCCTGCCGCGCACAAAAAATCCCCCTACGCGGGGGAAAAGTTTAAGTAGTGATTTTATCTTTGAAGGCGGCAAACTTTTTGTCGCCGATGCCGCGAACGTTTTTAATCTCGTCGATTGACTTAAACGCGCCGTTTTGTTCGCGGTATTCGATAATGCGTTGTGCGAGGGCAGGACCAATGCCTTTAAGGGTCTCCAGTTGTTCGGCGTTGGCGGTGTTTATGTTGACTAAGTCGCTTGACGCGGAGGCAGAAAAACTTTGCGCTTGCAATGAAATTTCTTTAGTGGGAATATGAATATGCTGACCGTCCGTGAGCGGCTCGGCTAGGTTGATAGCTTCAGTGTCAGCCAAATCAGTTAAGCCGCCTGCTTTATTCACGGCGTCGACGAAATGCAAGTTGCCGTTGTCCTCAAGCTCGACGACGGAAATATTTTTTACTTGCCCCGAAACGTACACGCTAACTTTTTTGACGGGCGGGGGCGGAGGTTCAAGCGGCGGAGTGTCGTCTTCGCTGAGTCCGATTAGAAACAAAATCGCAAGCACTGCTAACGACGCAATCCCGAACCCGATTAAAAATTTCTTCTTAATCATCGTAAGCGACGGGCGTCACGTCGAAAATCGGCTCAAGGGATTTCATATCGTCGAGGACGTGTTGAGTAATCGGATTGTCGACTGTCAGAACCATAAGGCTTGTCCCTTCAATCGGGGTTTTGCCGACGTTCATGCCCGAAATATTCACGCCGTGTTTGGCAAGCAGAGTTCCGACCAAACCAATGACGCCGGGGCGATTGATATGCGGGCAGATCAAAATCCTTGCGTGCGGGTCGACGTCGACGCGGAAACCGTTAATCTCGACGATACGTCCTTCATTGCCGAAAAGCGTACCCGTTACAATGTTTCCGTTCGCCGAGACCGTTACGAGGTTTGCAAAGTCGCGGGCAATACTCGATTTGATTTCGGAAAGGTGAATGCCCCGTTCCGCCGCTAAAATGTTTGCGTTGACGAGATTGACGTTGTTATCAAGGGCGGCAGTCAGCATACCCTTAAGCACGGCGGTAGAGATAAGGCTTGAGTTCATGTCGGCAATCTTGCCGTTGACTTTGACTTGCACGCTTGAGATTGGCTCCTTGCTCATGCCGGTAATCGTTCTGCCGAGACGTTCGCCCAAGTCGAGATAAGGCGCGAGCTTTTCTAGGACGTGGCTTGGGATATGCGGAAGGTTTACGGCGGTTGCGACGGGTCGATTGTTCAGCGCGTCGATAATCCCCTTAGCAACGTCAACTGACACTCCGATTTGCGCTTCGACGGTCGAGGCTCCTAGGTGCGGCGTCAAGATTATGTTTGGAAGAGTTCTAAGCGGCGAGTCTTCAGCAAGTGGTTCGTTCTCGAATACGTCGACTGCCGCGCCCGCGATAATCTTTTCCGTCAAAGCCGTCGCGAGGTCGCCTTCGTTAATGATTCCGCCGCGTGCACAGTTAATCAGTCGTACAGTCGGTTTCATGATACGCATTTGCTTAAGGGAAATCATATCGCGAGTTGAATTGGTCAGCGGCATGTGGACTGTTATAAAGTCAGCACGGCGGAAGAGGTCATCAAGCTCAAGGAGAGTGACGCCCAACGACTTAGCACGCTCAGCACTGATGAACGGGTCGTAGGCTACAACGTTCATGTCGAAGGATTGCGCACGCTTAGCGACGCCCGCCCCAATTTTGCCCAGCCCGATAATCGCAAGCGTTTTATTCCTTAGCTCCACGCCGAGGAATTTTTTTCTATCCCAACCGCCCGTGTGCATTGTCTGATTGGCTTGGGGAATGTTGCGGCTGACGGCTAACATCATAGCAAAGGTATGCTCGGTGGCGGCTATCGTGTTGCCGTCGGGCGAGTTGATAACGATGATTCCGCGTTCAGTAGCCGCCTGCACGTCGATATTGTCCACACCGACGCCCGCCCGCCCAATGATTTTAAGATTGGTGGCGCGTTCCAAGACATCAGCTGTAACCTTAGAGGCACTGCGGACAATCAAAGCGTCGAACTTCGGAATGACTTCTAAAAGCTCTTCATGCGAAATCTTATCGCGGACTTCGACGGAGAAATTTTTCTTAAGCAGTTCGATACCCTCGTTGGCAATGCCGTCCGCCGCCAAAATGTTAAACGTGTTCATGTGAATCAGTCTCCTTTAATCGTATTGCGTTCAATCGGTTGAAGTTGCGGTTTATAAATCATTCGCTTGCCGTCAATCTCGTCGACAAGGTAAATTGGTCGGTGTTTGGTCTCGTGGAAGATTTGCCCGATGTACTCGCCGATAATCCCCAGCGATAAAATTTGTATTCCGCCGAGGAAAAGCATTACCGTTATCAACGTCGGGTAGCCCGCCACGGGGTCGCCGTAAAGCAAAGCCATTGTCAAGACGAACAGCATATAAGCCATTGCCCCGAACGAAATCATCACGCCTAGGAACGTCATCAATCTAAGTGGCGCGGTCGTAAAGGAGGTCATGCCCTTCATCGCCAGATTGAACAGCGCGAAGTAATTCCACGTCGTAGCCCCGGCGGCTCGCGGCTGAACTTCAAAGGGAATTTCCTTCTTGCGATAGCCGACCCATGTAAACAAACCTTTCGTGAAGCGTTGGTTCTCGCGCATGAGCTTTAACGCCTCAATGCATCTTCTGTCTAGCAAGCGGAAGTCGCCGACGTCGCGTTGCATTTCGTAAGACGTGCTGAATTTTTTCATGACGGCGTAGAAGAGATTCGCGCAACTCCGCTTAAGCCACGTCTCGCCCGCCCGGTCAATCCTCTTGCCGCAAACATCATCATAGCCCGCCCGCCACCATTTAACCATTTCGGCGATAGAGCTCGGCGGGTGTTGCAAGTCGGCGTCCATGATAATCACGGCGTCGCCCGTGGCGTAGTCAATGCCCGCCATCATAGCCGATTCCTTGCCAAAATTCCTCGACAGGCTGATATAAGTTACGTCGTCATGAGCGGCGGACAGTGCCCTTAGCTTATCTAAAGTCTCGTCGCGGCTCCCGTCGTTCACGAAGACATAATCAAAGCGACAATCGTCAATCTTGGCGACGTGCTCTTGCACCGCCGGATAAAACAGGTCGATAACTTCCGCCTCGTTGTAGCAGGGTACGATAATTGTAATCTTGTCCATAATTTCTTCTCCGTGATAGAATAACGCCGTAAGTTTAATAGAAAGGAAAAATTTTGTAAAGGCGGGCTTAGACATGAACAAACTAGAGAGCTTGAAAGAAAATCTTCGCGGGCTTGGAAGTGTGGCAGTTGCGTATTCGGGCGGAGTCGATTCTACTTTACTGCTAAAGGTTGCGCATGACCTGTTAGGCGATAAAGTCCTTACGTTGACGGCGGATAGTTGTTTTATCCCACGCAGAGAATTGGACGCGGCGATAAAGTTTTGCGCGAACGCGGGCATTAAGCAAATCATCTTCAAAGCGGACGTGATGAACGTCGCTGGCGTCAAAGACAACCCGATTGATCGATGCTACCTTTGCAAGCGTGCATTGTTTGAAAACTTCTTGCGCCTCGCCGAGGACAGAACTTTGATTGAAGGCTCGAACATGGACGACGCAAGCGATTACAGACCAGGGGCGCGGGCATTGGTCGAACTCAAAATAAAAAGTCCGCTCCGAGAGGTCAAACTCTACAAAGCGGAAATACGTGAACTATCTAAAGAACTGAACTTGCCGACGTGGGATAAACCGTCTATGGCGTGCCTTGCGTCGCGTTTCGTTTACGGCGAATCTTTGACGCTTGAACGGCTTGCAATGGTCGAGGTGGCGGAAGCCTTTTTATCGGACGCGGGCTTTAGTCAGTTGCGGGTGCGTGTGCATGATAAACTTGCGCGTCTTGAAGTTCCGCCCGAAGATTTTCCACGGCTAATGGAGTTGCGAGCCTCAATCGTCGATAAGCTTAAGGATTTGGGCTTCGCTTATGTCACGTTAGACTTGCAAGGCTATCGCGTCGGCTCTATGAACGAATCACTTAAGCTTTCTTAAACGCCGTAGAAGGTTGCTTACAACGTGGACAAACTGCGGGCGGCTCGTCTCCGAAGTGTTCATAGCCGCAGACACTGCAGACCCACTTAGTACCAGTCGCCTTAGGTGCCTCGGATTTTTCTTCAACAGCGGGAGCGTCCTCGACATCGGGGAGGCTCATTATTTTTTGCGCGTCAAGGTTCTCATAGCCAAGCGGCGTGTGCGTCGAAAGGTAAACGGTCGGATTGTTCTTAATGAAGGTGCGAACTCTCGACAGCGTATCACGGGCGGCGGGCATGTCCTCGAACACGACGGATAATTTGTTCTCAAGCAAAGCCTCGTCGGTATAAGTCACGTCGCCATGAATCAGATAAAACTTGTCGCCCGCCTCGACGATGACGATTGAATTGCCTTTCGTGTGACCGGGCGCGAAGATGTAATAAACGCCGTCGGCAATCTTCTGGCACTTGTCGAAGTTTTTATACGCGCCGTCCGTGAAGTCGGTTCTAACGACGTTATCGCCCGTCAACTTCATGTCGTCCGCCTCGATACGCGAGATGAAAATTTTAGCGTTCGGGAAGTGGCGAAGCTCTCCTGTATGGTCGGGGTGCTTGTGCGTGATAAGAATCTTAGAGACCTGCTCTGGTTCGTAACCCGCCGCCTTGAGTGCCTCGACGTAATCATTGACCTTGTCGCCGAAGGTTATCACAGAGTCCTTAGTCACGGGAAAAGTTTCTTCGGCAGGGAAACCCGTATCAACCAAGATGACTTCCTTGCCCGTGTCGATAACGAAGTTTTGCAAACTGGAGCGGAGCTTCTCTTCCTTAATCGAACCTTCGGGCAAGCCGCCGCCGCAAGCAAACGACTTCATCATAAAGCCGCCGTCATAAAGTTTAACCGCAGATACTTTCATAGCTGGAGACCTCCTAGCCTCAACAAAATTTTTACCGTCAATCATCAAGCCGAGTGTCGCAACGCCCGCCGCTTTAATAAATTCGCGCCGATTCATCAGACTTTTTCCTTAAATACGGACGCGGGCTGACCGCACACGGGGCAAACCTCAGGTGGGGCGTCGCCGACATGTTCATAGCCGCAAATCGTGCAAACGAAAGTTTTTTGCCCAGGTTCAGCCTTTGGAGCGGGCGCGGCGTCCATTAACTTGAAATCCTTCTTCGGCTGAGCGCAAACGGGGCAAGTCCAATCGTCAGGTTCCGCGTCCAAGTCGCCGACGTATTTATAGCCGCAGCACGGGCAGACGTAAACTTTTTTCCCAGCAGTGTCAGCGGGCTTGAAATCGGGCTTGTACTGCTTAAATAGCTCCTCGATAACTTCGCCGTGATGCCTTTCCTGCTTAGCGAAGGTTTCCATTTCGTCCGCTACCTTGCCAAAGCCCGCCTCACGGAACTTACCAGCAAGAGCTTTAACATTTGCCTCGCCGCCGAATTCAGCCGCCTTTACTCTGTCGAGAAGTTCCCAGAAGTCCTTCGGATATTTGCCGCTTACAGTTGCATAAAAGCCCGCGTGCACTGCCTCCTGAGTTCCCAAATCAGCGAGCGTCTTCGCCAAGTCGTCAAGTCCCTGTTCCTTAGCCATACAAGCAAGGGCGTAATACATCATCGTCCCGTTGAGTTCTGCGCGTGCCGCCTCTTTGGAAATAAATTCAAAGTCGGTGCCCTTCGTCGCGCCGTGCAGGCTGACTTTCTCCTTAAACACAGTCGACGGCTGACCACATACAGGACAACATTCGGGCGGAGCGTCGCCAACGTGTTCATAGCCGCAGACGCCGCAAACCCATTTTTTACCGTCTTTGATAGAATCCTTCGGCGCGTGCTTGGCAATCAGTTCGTCAATAACAACTCCGTGATGCCATTCCTGTTCGGCAAAGATTTCCATTTCGTCCGCTACCGCCGTCAAGCCCGCCGCACGAACCATATCCGCCAAACCTTTAATCTTAGTCTTGCCGCAGTATTCAGCCTTAGCAACGCCAGCGACGAATTGCCAGAAGTCCTTAGGAACTCTGCCGTTAAGTGTGGCGTAAAAGCCTGCGTGCACTGCCTCTTGATTAGCCGACTCGATAAAGGTCGCCGCTACGTCGTTAAGTCCCTGTTCCTTAGCAAGACGCGCTAAAGCGTAATACATCATCACGCCGTTAGCCTCGCCCTGAGCCAAGGCTCCCATTGCCGCTTCAAGGTCGGTGCCCTTCGTCAAGCCGTGAAGACTTTCTTTAGCCTTAGCGGAGGGACTGCGGTCAATCTTCGGATACTCGAACGCGTAGCCAACGCCGAAATGAATGACCCACTCCGGCTTTTCGGGAATCGGAATCCAATAACCGTAAGCTTTGCCGAAGTTGCCTTCATAGGTGCAGAATTGCGCCTCGCCCGTGTCAACCGCCTTGTCGCACTGACAGCCCTTGTGATTCTCCGGCTTGCCAATCGACGAACACTTAATGCCCGGCGTCAGTCCGAACTCCGCCGCCTTCTTGTTCACGGCGACAATCTCGCGGCTCTTCTGCGTAATCGTCACGGCTTCGGGGAAGTTGTCCCACATCAGGTGGAACGCTCGGATTATTTCTTCGTTGCTCATGCGAATCACTCCTAAAACATAATACAAGCAAAGAATAACCTGCCATGAAGTTTTTTGCAATGATTAGCGAAGATTTTTCGTAAATCGGCTGTATGAAGTCTAGGATTTGTAAAGTTGCCCTGCGCGGAGGCTTTCTGTTATAATCGGCGGCATACAAAACTTTTCGGAGGGATTTAGATGACGAACATTTTCCAGACTCCCAAGAAATTTCCGCTGACAGCAGACGCCTTGCGCGAAGTGATAAAAAAATTCCCGACGCCCTTCCACATCTACGACGAGAAGATTATCCGCGAAAACTTCCGCAGACTGCGCGAGGCGTTCAGCTGGGCACCGGACTTTCGCGAACATTTTGCAGTTAAGGCGACGCCCAATCCCTATATCGTCGAGGTCTTAGCTCGTAACGGCGCGGGCACGGATTGCAGTTCAATCGCCGAACTTTTTATCAGTCAGGCGGCTGGCGTCGTCGGCGAAAAGATTATGCTGACTTCCAATGACACGCCCGCCGAAGAGTTCCGCAAGGCTCTCGACCTCGGCGCGATTATAAACCTAGACGACATAACGCACATTGACTACCTTGAACGCAACGCCCGCTTGCCCGAAATAATTTCTTTCCGCTACAACCCCGCCGACATCATGAACGACGGCAACGACATTATCGGACGACCCGCCGAGGCTAAGTACGGCTTGACCCGCGAACAAATCTTTGCGGCTTACAAGATTTGCTTGGACAAGGGCATTAAACGTTTCGGCTTGCATACGATGATTGCTTCCAATGAGCGCAAGGCGTCGACGTTCATTTACACGGCGAGGATTATGTTTGAACTTGCCGCGAAGATTAAATCCGAGCTTGGAATAAAGTTTGAATTCGTGAACTTGGGCGGCGGCTTAGGCATTCCCTATCGACCCGATGAATTGCCCGTTGATTTAAAGATGATTGGCGAAGGCATTAAAGAACTTTTCCACGAAATACTTGTTCCCGTCGGTTTGGGCGATGTGCGGCTTGCAATGGAAAGCGGGCGTGCGATTACAGGTTCAGCAGGTTGGCTCGTCTCGACGGTCTTGCACAAGAAGAACACTTACAAACAATACATCGGGCTGGATTCGTGCATGTCTGACTTGATGCGCCCCGCCCTTTACGACGCCTATCATCACATAACGGTTTTGGGCAAGGAAGACGCGCCTTGCGACGAAGTTTATGACGTGACGGGTTCGCTTTGCGAGAACAATGACAAGTTTGCAATCGACCGCCGCTTGCCGCATATCGACGTTGGCGACGTTGTAATTATTCATGACACGGGCGCACACGGTCACGCTATGGGCTTTAATTACAACGGCAAGCTAAGGAGTGCGGAGCTGTTGATTAGGGAGAGCGGCAAGGTTGAGATGATTCGCCGCGCAGAGACTCTTGACGATTACTTCGCGACGCTGAATTTTCCAAACGCCCGGCTCAAGCTGAATCATTGACAACAAAAAAATCCCCCCGTCACTCGTTAAAGCGGCGGAGGGGATTTTTTAATATTACAGCTCTGCACCGAATGTCTTAACGACATCTGGGCTTTTGCGGTCGGGAATGGTTTTGCCTGTGAGATTTTCTATCCCGTCGAGAATCTTCTTTGCGCGGTCGACAATGAAGGTGTCAAAATCATCTGCTCGACAAAGCTCGGCGTCGATAAAATGACGTTCTAAAATTTCGTCGACATCTACGCTTGAAAGTCTCGTCTTATGTTCAATCTTAGTTAGATAAATGCTCGGCGGGTCGCTACCGATTGTCTGATTAGTTTTCTTGAGAATCAGCGTCTTGTTGGCAATGTTATCATATTTGGCTTTTGGCAAACCTTGAGCCTCGCAATATTTTTTCGGGAAGATGTGATGAATCTCGATGCCCTCGGCGTAATTCACACATGCCCCTATGGTTTTACCTGCAATGAAATCCCCCGCGCCGCTTTTAAAAACTAACGATATTATTCCCTTGTAAATCGCCGATTGGAGCGTTTTAGGCTTAAGCAATTTCATCGCGTTTAATTGAATACTTCCAATAGTGTTGGGTTTCCTGTTGGTTTCAATCCATTGCATGACTTGCACAACGTCTTTGGCGAAGCGTGATAAATGTCCGTCGCGATAAGCTTCACTGAATACGGAGCACCAATACCATTGTCCAATTTTATTCGAGCTAGCCACGTTGTCTTTGTTCGATAATTTCAGCTCGGCGAAGATAACAGCCATAGGAATAAGTTGCGGCTTGTACGGCAGATATTTTATCGTAGTAATGTTCTGTTTATCTTTCAAAAATTCCGTAGCCTCAATGAAACCGTCGATTATGTTCTCCCTATAATCAAGATAATCGTTGTAGTCAAGCTTCAAAATGTCCTCACTCTTGCAACTGACCAAAGTCCTCTTATTACGAAAAAATTTTTCATAAGAAATCAAAAGCGTCAACGCCGTAATGAAATCCGCGCAATCGACCTCTTTAAGAATATCTAAGCCTTTTTCGGCGAAGACCTCTTTGATTTTTTCCCAGTCACGGCGCAATTCTATGGGATTGCCGTTTTTGTCTTTTTGTTTAGCGAAAATCGCCGTCAATAAATCGAATGTGCTTAACTTCACGCCGCCGATATTGACGTTCTCGAAAATATTGCAGATCGCCGCAAGCGGAATATTTTTTTCCAACATGATGCACGCGATTTCATAAGAGGAAATCTTTTTGACGACTTCATAGTAAAAAGTTGTTCCAAGTTCTCTGGCTTGTTCGTTATCACTATGATATTCGCGATAGTCTTTAAAAATCCATTCAGAGGCGTCAAAAATTTTATTTAGTGGGAACATGCCCTCGGCGAATGCTCTTTTGGGGGACGACAAGTCCAAATTCTTGCCCTTAGCTTTTAACTTTCTATTTTCGTCGACGGAAATAATCATGTCTTCGACGGTCTCTGAATTTTGTACGGCGGTAATTGCCTTTGCCATATCAACATAGTAAAAATATTTTTTCACTCTGCCCTTGCTGTCGATGATTCTTACAGCCTCATTGAAAGAAAGTGCGCCGAAAAGTGAAGTCAATCGCTGTTGCCCGTCGAGGATTAAATGTTGCGGCTTCGATTCGACGCTTTCAAGCAATTCAATCTTTCGGAAGGAAAATTCTACAGTGTCTGCGTCGCAAGCCAAAAGCATGATTGAATTTATCGGGAAGCCGCGAATTACGCTTTCGAGCAAAGATTTAATTTGTTTATCGCTCCAAATCCAACTGCGTTGAAAGTCTGGTAACTGAATCTCACCATGTTTGATTTTATCAAGCAATTTCTTAAGCTCCCAATTTTCTGCGCCCATATTTATCGTCCATCCTTTATGAGAGTTTTATTTAAATTATAATCATGCGAAATTTTCCCGTCAAACAAAAACGAGACAAGCCCTAAGACCTGTCCCGTTTGTTTGTTTATCGAAAAGATTATTTGCGGAGATTGAGTTTCGCGAGGATGTCGCGATAGCGGTTGATGTCCTTCTTGCTAAGATAGCTCAAAAGGCGGCGGCGTTGACCAACCATCTTCAACAGCCCGCGCCGCGAATGATGATCCTTCTTGTGCTCCTTGAGGTGCTCGGTAAGGTAAGAGATGCGAGCCGTCAAAAGTGCGATTTGGACTTCGGGCGAGCCAGTGTCGCCTTCGTGCGCTGCGTATTTTTGTACAATCTCCTGCTTTGCTTGTTTGTCTAACATGTCGTTTCCTCCTGCGTAGATTTTTTTCCTTCAGCTCAGTCCGCGTCGGAGTCTCGTCGAACCGCGCTGAGGTTAAGATTGACGCAGTTTAACACAAGAATTTTTTACCGTCAATATAACTCAACAAGAGAAAGAAACTTTTTGCGCTTAAGCTCAACCAAAGCCGGGTCTTTAACGCCGTTCAATACAAACGCCTGCGCCCTGTCAAGACACGTAGCACAATGCCCGCAAGGAATGTCCCCGCGTTCATAACAACTCCACGTCAAGTGATACGGCGCACCCAGTTCTAAGCCAACCTTAACGACGTCAGATTTCTTTTGGCAGAGAAACGGCGCGACGATATGAATTTTTTCGTAGGTGCCGATACGGATTGCCGCACTCATCGAGGCGACGAACTTAGCGGAACAGTCAGCGTAGGCATGTCCTTCCGCGTTGTCGTCATCGTGCACGCCGATATAAAGCTCAACAAAGTCATCGTCGTAAAGCCCGTCAGCAAAACTCGCCGCCATAGATAACATCAAGCCGTTGCGGAAGGGAACATAGGTCGCTACCTTCGGCGAATGATTCTTTGCAATCTGTTCGGCGTAGGAAGAATGCTCCAATGATTCGTTAGAAGTATCAAGCAATGCCGAATGCGAGTATCGGAAAATTTCTGCGACGTCCAATTCGTAATGCTTGACCTTATAGAAGGCGGCGACGTTGCGGGCGGCTTCGAGTTCCTTGGCGTGCCGTTGCCCGTAAAAGACTGTTAAAGCTGTGATGTTAGCCGCGCTCGATTTATCAACCGCCATAGCAAGACACGTCGTCGAGTCAAGCCCGCCGCTTAATAAAACAACCGCCTTATTCATGACGCCGCCTCGAAGACTTTCTTAACGTTGGCAAGGCATTCCTCGTAAGTCTCGCCAGGTTGCGCCTCGTAAATTTTCTTGCCGCCAACGTACATACTCGGCACGTAGTAATGATTGCTGAACCGTTCGGCAAGCTTGGGTTGCGTGTTCTCGTCGATAACCTCAAGCTCCACAGGCGGATAATCTTTTTTTATCTCGTCAATCGCCCGATACGCCGCCGCACAATACGGACAACCTTCAATCTTAATCATCGTAATCTTCTTCATGTCATTGCCTCCTTAACTTGCTAAGACTTCTGCGCCCGTTTCCGTTATCAAAATAGTTTTCTCCCATTGCGCCGATAAGCTCCCGTCCTTGGTGCGAACTGTCCAATGGTCGTCCGCGTCGACTATGACTTGATACTTGCCCGCGTTAATCATCGGTTCGACCGTCAAGACGACGCCTGGGACAAGAAGCATACCTGTATCCGCTTTGCAATCGTGGCTAACGAACGGTTCAAGGTGAAATTTCTTGCCGACGCCGTGCCCGCCCAAATCCGTGACGACTGAATAGCCGTTATCGTGAGCCATCTTGCCGCAAGCCGCCCCGATGTCGCCGACGAAATGCCACGCCTTAGCCGCCGCAATGCCCGCCTCCATAATGTCGCGTGTCACGTCGATTAATCGTTGAGCCTCAGGAGACACTTCGCCGACTGTGTACATGCGCGAGGCGTCCGCGAAGTAGCCGTTAAGGTCTGTGGTAATGTCAATGTTGAGAATGTCGCCCGCCTTGAGAATTTCTTTGCGCGACGGTATGCCATGACAGACGACGTTATTGACGCTAATGCAAATGCTCTTTGGGTAGCCTTCAAAGCCAAGGCAACTGGGATGTGCGCCGTGACTTGTGATGAATTCATGCGCCGCGTCGTTAAGCGTCAAGGTGTCGACTCCTTCCCTAACAAGCTCGGTCATTAGGTCAAGCGCGCCCGTATTGATGACTGCCGCCCGCTTGATGCCTTCTATGTCCGCCGCGTTGTTAATCAGTCGTTTAGGCGGACGAACTTGGCTTTTGGCTTTGATGAATTTTATCTCGTCAAGTCTCTCGTCAAAGTCCGCGTGACACTTCTTATATTTCTTGCCGCTTCCGCACCAACACGGGTCGTTTCTCTTCATACGTCGCAACATCTCCTTGAAAAACTTTAACATGCTTACTTCCTCGCGGGGCAATCGCGTCGTTCGCAAGCCTTGCAAGCCCCTAGTCCCCGGTCTCGAATCCCTAGTCCCTTACTCAATCCGATAATCGCCGTGATTGACTTGCGAGGTTCCAACATCATCGCCGAGGTTAAACTCATGCCGATTTGTTCTGCGCCGCTGATTGTAAAAAGTTTCTCCTGCGCTGTCAAATCCCAGTCGCCGTAGCCCGGACTGAACCGCCAACGCAACTTGAAACCGTCCTTAGCGAACGTCGCCGCGAAATGTCTTTCCATAGCGTCCGCCGCCTGCTCGACTGCCGCTGTTGCTGCCGCGTCCAAGAGAACCGACGCTAGATACTCTCCGCGCTCGAATTTCTTGTTGACTTCGCGAGTAATCTCTGCCCCAACCGTCGCCGCCATGCAGATGACCCGTTCGCAACCGTCTAGATGCTTGATAATCGAGTTGCCGACGATTTCAAATGGTGGCTCGCTCTGCACGACGTGAGCTTTGTAATCGTAGACATTCCACGCGCCCCGAACCTCAAGCAGTAGCAGAGCTTCCGCGCAGGCGTCGTGAATGTTCTTTTCCCCGAAATCCTGAGCCTTGCGCAAGCCCGCGTATCGTCGAGTTTCAGTTGCGTCTATCTCCAGAATCTGCGCGTTGTACGTCGGCAAGTCAATCACCTCCTTTGCAAAAATTTTATCGCCGTTGACCGCCGCCGTCAACATTGGAAGGATTTAGCCCACAAAATTAATAAAAACATCAATGGCTTGCATCATTCAAATTGCCTTCATATAATCGCCGCAAAAATTCTTGTATGCTTGAAAGGAAATTTAAAAGAAACAGGGAATATAAACGCCACGGAGGTTGAAAGGCTGTGAGAAGTGCGGAGCTTGATGAATTTGTTGAGAAGGTTAGCGAACGGACGGATATTTATTCAGTCGTTAGTCAATATGTAACGCTAACCCAAAAGAGCGGACGATATTGGGGCTGTTGTCCCTTTCACAACGAAAAGACGGCCTCTTTTAGCGTTAGCCCTGATAAAGGACTTTTTTATTGTTTTGGATGCGGGACAGGAGGCAATGTCTTCAAATTCCTTTCACTCATTGAAAACATAACTTATTTCGAGGCTGTTAAACTCCAAGCGCAAAGATTGGGTATTGAACTGCCAAAAAGAAATTCTTCACCCGAACAAGAGCGGCGACGACGTGAAGAAAAAACTTTGCTAAAAATTAACGAAGTAGCGCAGGATTTTTATCACGAATGTTTAATCAAGACAACCCGTGGCGAAGTCGGCAGGAAATATCTTGCGGCACGTGGAATTACGCGAGAGACGATTGAAACTTTCCGCTTAGGTCTCGCGCCCGAAGAATGGGATAATCTCTTAAAAAAGCTCACACGGCAAGGCTACACAGTTCAGCAACTGGAATCAGTCGGGCTCATCGTCAAAAGGAAAACTCTTTCTGGCTACTACGACAGATTCCGCGAACGTGTCATGATTCCAATCGCCGATATCTTCGGGCACGTAGTAGGCTTCGGTGGACGTATTCTGACCTCCGAGAATGAAGAAACACCTAAATACCTCAACACACCGGAGACAGTGCTTTTCAACAAGCGGAATTTGCTCTTTGGTTTAGATAAGTCGAATCGTGCAATAAGCTCGGCGGGCGCGGCGGTTGTTGTCGAAGGATACATGGACGCAATTTCACTTTTTAGCGCGGGAATAAAAAATGTTGTCGCGACGTTAGGAACTGCCTTCACGCCAGAACACGCCAAGTTGATTCTGCGTTATGCGAAGAAGGTTTTCTTCTGCTATGACAGTGACGAGGCGGGGCAACGTGCAACGATTCGTGCTTTACCGATTGTTCAACAGGCGGGTGCAGATGTCTTTGTTATAAAAATCCCCGACGGCAAAGACCCTGATGAATTCGTTCGCAAGCACGGCAAAGAGGCGTTCGAGGAGCTTATAAAGAATGCGGCAACTTTGATTGATTATCGCATGAATTATGTCCTTACTAACACAGAACATTCAACAACCCAAGGAAAGTTTCGGGCATTGCAGGAGATTCTGCCAGTCATTGTCAACATTGATAATCCTATCACGAGTAATGAGTATTGTAAAAAAATTGCTGCCGAATTGTTTTTAGATGAACGTCTTGTAGCCGACGAATATCGCAAACTTTTAAAGCAGGAATCTTCAAGCAAGCCGAAAAAAGAATACATCATCAAAGAGCCAAGAACATATAGCGAAGAAGAATTGCGAATAAGCATGGCGAGCGAAGAAATTTTGCGAATGCTTTGGCACGAAGGCGATATTCTTGACTACGTGTTGACGGTTTTGCCGCAAGAGATTTTTACACCTTGTCACAGAGAAATAATTAGCTGGCTTAAAAATTGTGTGGCGCAAGAGCGGCGACCAGATAAGATAAGTGCGGCAGAAGAATTGAGCGAAGAAGCAAACTCAGAACTTTCGCGAATATTGATGAACGGCTCGGACGAGTTCGGCAAAAAGGAGATTGCCCTATTTGAAGAATCGCTTGCCACGTTGCGTCAAGTCGTGCTCATGAAAAAATTTTATAAGCTCAATGCTCAAGCTGAAAAATATGTTCCCGAAGATGAAATGACTTATGATAAAACTGTCAAAGAATTGATTAAGATAAAAGCAGAAGTTGATAATCTTAAAAGCAATCCGTAAGTTGAATTGCTTTTTGAAAGGGGGGCTGCGATATGACAGGAGAGAATAAAACTGTCGAGCCGAAAGAAAGCGGCTTGAGCGGCAGCCTGTCGGAAAACAAACCAGAATCAGATGTTGCGGCAGGAATTCAAGCCGCCAAGGGTAGTTCGTCAAAAATTATTTCGCTCCTTACGTTAAGGGCTGTGCAGACGGGTGGAAAGTTAAGCAGAAGCGACTTTGACAAAATTATTCAAACCTTGGGCATATCAAACAACAAGAAAAAAATTAAAGAGATTCTGAGCATATGTGAAAGAGAAGGTATAATGATGTCAGAAGACACCGTTCAAGACGATACGAATAAACCTTCTGTTGAAAGTAAGTTATCGTCTAAATCTTCCGTGGATGATATCGAAGCGATGAAGCTCGTTACAGAAGTCGAGGATGCGATAGTAGAAAACAAACCACAGAAAAAAGGCAATCTCTCATGGAACAAGCGAACTCATTCCGCACAAAAGAAATCAGAGGCTATATCGGAAATTCAAACAGAAGATGCAAGCAAAACTGTCAAGGGGCGTCCGCCGAAAATCGTTTCAATCTTGACGGAAAAAGCAAAGCAAACCGGTGGCAAACTAACTTGGAGTGATTTGGATAGCATTCTTCAATCTCTCGGCATGGAAAATGACACGGACGAGATTGATGAAATTCTAAGTATTTGCGAACGAGAAGGTATCCCGATAACTGACGAGGACACCACACCCCTTGAGGATATTGACGACGCAGGTAGCACCGTCGATAGTGATTTGACGGCAGAGGGTGTAGCACTGGGGCAAGACGGTTCATTAAGCTCTATCGATACGGTTGAGAGTTCTACCGACGATGTTGAGGCACTTAAGCCAAATATGGAAGACTTGATACCTGATAATGTCTCAATTGATGACCCCGTCCGCATGTACCTTAAAGAAATCGGACGCGTGCCGCTCCTTACCGCCGACCAAGAAAAGGAATTGGCAATGCGTATGGAATCGGACGATGAAGAAAAACATTCCGAAGCCCAGAAACAACTTGCCGAAGCAAACTTGCGTCTCGTCGTGTCCATTGCCAAACGCTACGTCGGGCGAGGTATGTGGTTCCTTGATTTGATTCAAGAGGGTAACTTGGGGCTGATTAAGGCGGTCGAGAAGTTCGACTATCGTAAGGGCTACAAGTTCTCGACTTATGCGACATGGTGGATACGGCAAGCGATAACGCGGGCGATAGCCGACCAGGCGCGCACAATTCGAATCCCCGTACACATGGTCGAGACGATTAATAAGCTCACGCGAGTTTCACGGAACCTTTTGCAGAAGAACGGACGCGAACCAACCGACGAAGAGATTGCCAAGGAAATGGAAGTGGACGTGGCACGCGTGCGGGAGATAAAAAAGATTTCGCAAGAGCCAGTATCGTTGGAAACGCCCGTCGGCGAAGAGGACGACTCGCATTTGGGCGACTTCATAGAAGACCACGACGCCCCCGCCCCCGCAGACGCCGCCTCGTTTATGCTGTTAAAGGAGCAACTCGAAGATGTCCTTGGCACCTTGACGCAACGTGAGAAAAATGTTTTGCGGCTAAGGTTCGGGCTTGAGGACGGCAGGGCACGCACGCTTGAGGAAGTCGGCAAAAGCTTTAACGTCACCCGCGAACGAATTCGACAGATTGAGGCTAAAGCGTTGAGGAAACTCCGCCACCCCGCCCGCTCAAAGAAGCTCAAAGATTTTCTGGATTGACATTATCGGGAGTCGCAAGCGCGGCTCCTTTTACTTTGGAGGAATTGACATGGAATATAAATCGGGATTTGTCACAGTTATTGGTCGCCCGAACGTCGGCAAGTCCACGCTGATTAATAAAATCGTAGGGCAGAAGGTCGCGATAACCTCCGACAAGCCGCAGACGACGCGTAGCCGCATTCAATGTATCTTGACGCAAGACGACGCACAGATTATTTTCCTCGACACGCCCGGCATCCATAAACCTAAACTTAAGCTCGGCGAATACATGTTGAAGGCGGCGGAGGGCACGCTTAAGGAAGTCGACGTGATTTTTTTTGTCATAGATGCGACGGAGAAATTTGGCGGCGGCGAGAAATATATTTTGGAACGATTAGCCGCAACGACCAAGCCCGTGATACTCGTCGTGAATAAGGTTGACCTCGTTGAGCGCGAAAAGCTCCTTCCGATAATCGCTGAATATTCGACGCGCAGAGACTTTGCGGCAGTCGTTCCGATAAGCGCGGCGGACGGTACAAACGTCAATGAACTCATCGACGAGGCGAAGAAGTTTCTGCCCGAAGGCGTGCAATATTATCCCGCAGATATGGTGACTGACCAGCCCGAACGCCTGATTATCGCCGAGCTGATTCGGGAAAAGCTTTTGCACGCGACACAAGATGAAGTTCCGCACGCAATCGCCGTAGACGTGGAAGAGTTCACGCCCCGCGACAACGGCACGATTTTTATTCGGGCGATGATTTATGTTGAGCGGGACTCGCAGAAAGGAATTCTAATCGGCAAGGGCGGCAAAATGTTAAAGCAGGTCGGTACGGCGGCGCGTCCTGAAATTGAAATGCTCCTCGGCGCGAAAGTCTTCCTTGACTTGTGGGTTAAAGTCAAACGCGATTGGCGGAATTCAATCGGGGCGTTGCAAAGTTTCGGGCTTAAAGATTTTTGATTGGCGGGCTTGCAAAAAATTTCACGGCGGCTATAATAAAAAAACCGCATCGCTAAAGATAGCGAGCGGAGTACTTGACAGAAGCGGTTTTCGCCCTCGATAAAATGTTTCTAAAGATAAGCTGTGAAACCTAGGTCGTCTAAAGCTTGGAGGAGCTTAGGCGGCCGTTTTGCTGAGTAGGAGCAGGATTGCTCCCGTCAGTGCTGTTACGCGGATAATGATTTTAATCACGCGCATATCCTCACCCCCAGTCCGAGGGCTCTGGTCTAACCGCCTGCCGTTTATAGGCGCAAGCACGAACGAATTATAGCACGCTGTCAATAAAATGCAAAAGGAGATTTCAATCCCTTAGGTTGTTTAGCAGGGATTTATTTTTTTACGTTGAATAGCGTTGAACAGCGGAATCTTGGCATAACAGAGGAAAGGAAGTGATTTATATTGAACACTGAAGAAAGTTTACCAGTCAACAAGTTCGATTCATTGACAGGACTTTACAACAGCGAAGCTTTTTACAAGGAGGCGGCACTACTTTTAAAGGATTGCAACGACGTTGGTTATAATATCGTTTGCTTAGATATAAGTTGCTTTAAAATCGTCAATGACTTGTTCCACATGGACACAGGCGATTTGATTTTGCGAGAGGCAGCCAATTATTTTAAGGCGGCACTTAATCCGCGAACCTCGATAAGCTGTCGTGCTGAAGCAGACCATTTTATTTTGTGTATGCCAACTGATGAACTCAATATCGAACAACTTATCAAAGACCTAGACGAAAGGATTCAATCTCTGCACATAAGCCATAACATTTTATTTTTTGCAGGTATCTATCCCATTGATAAGCGCGACTTGGGAAAATTGCCGATTAGTCAAATGTATGACCGAGCGAAATTGGCATTGCAACAAGTCAAAGGTTCTTATCAGACGCGTTATTCCTATTACGATGCAAAGATGCGCGACCAAATGATTGATGAGCTAATGGAAAAGAGCAACTTGGAAATCGCGCTTATGGAACACGAATTTACGATTTTCCTGCAACCGATTTTCAACCCCCGCAAAAATACGGTCGTAAGTGCGGAGGCTCTAGTTAGGTGGATTCACCCTGTGCACGGCATGATTTCGCCAGGCAAGTTCATTCCGGCTTGCGAGGACAACGGCTTTATCGTCCGCCTAGACCGTTTCGTTTGGGAAGAGGCGTGCCGCCTTCAACGCAAAAGATTGGACGAGGGCAAACCGATTGTCCCCATATCCGTGAATCTGTCTAGGCTTAACTTCTACAGCGATGACTTGCCCGAATTCCTTTCAAGCTTAATGGAGAAATATAATTTGGAGCCGTGGATGCTAAAACTCGAAGTCACGGAGAGTGCCTACACCGACAACCGCTTGCAACTGCTAGATATGCTCTCCACGTTCAGGAATATGGGCTTTACGGTTTTAATGGACGACTTCGGGGCGGGCTATTCGTCGCTGAACATGCTAAAGGACATGCCGCTTGATACCGTGAAAGTTGACATGGCGTTTATCCGTGAGCTTGAAAAATCCAAACGCGTCGCAGTCATCTTAAAATTCGTCGTCGAGCTTGCGGAGGAATTACAGATGGGCGTCGTCGTTGAAGGTGTCGAAACTCAATTCCAGTGCGATTACGTGGCTAGCTTGGGCGAAGTGACAATTCAAGGTTATTTCTTCTCTCGACCGTTGCCGATACGTGACTACGAAGCACTTTTAGATAAATATCTTGTGATTAAGGAGGACGATTCACATGCCGTCAATTAAGAAGGAAGGCACCGTTTGGACGCTACGCAACACCAAAGGCAATGAACTTAAGGTCAGCGAGCTTGGGGCGCGTCTCGTGTCGATGAGGTTCCGCAACAAGGACTTTAAGAACTGTTTCCTGCTCAAGGACGATGCAAGCTTTGTTCTCGTCGATGGCGGCGAAGACTTTGCAAACGTTGCTTGGCAAGGCGAGGAGACTCTTGAGGGTGTCAAACTCTCGGCGACGCTCGGCGGCAAGTCGGCGACCGTGACTTACAGCATTTCCAACGACAACGAAATCAGCATTAAGTACGAGGCGGCGGGCGTTGAAGATATTTCAACGTTGATGACCTTCAGCGCGGAAGCCCTGCCCGAAATCGACATTAGAGCTTGTCAAAAGGGCGCGTCATGGGAAAAGATTGATGGCGAGAAATCCTATCCTGTGACGGAGCCTGCCGAAGTCGAAATGGAATTGGGCATGTTCGGTTACGACCCCGGTTGCCCGATTGATTATCTTAACGCGGGCTTGAAAAATGCGGCGAACCTCTCCTCAGCGGCGGCGGGCATTGACATCATCATTTACGCCACGCAAGATAAGATTCAAGCTCAGGCGGTCGAAGGCGGCTTTGCAATCAAGACTAGCGGTAATTCTGGACAGACGGTTTACATGATTAAGAACAGGAAGTGAAACTTTGAATATCCACGAGTATCAAAGCAAGGCAATCCTGCGCGGCTACGGCGTGAACGTCCCTGACGGCGGGGCGGCTTTCACTGTCGAAGAGGCAGTTAAGCAGGCGCAAACCCTCGGCTCGGACGTGACTGTTGTTAAGGCTCAAATTCATGCGGGCGGACGCGGCAAGGCTGGCGGCGTCAAACTCGCGCACAACCTTAACGAGGTTCGCCAATATGCGGAAGAACTCTTAGGCAAAACGCTCGTCACTCATCAGACAGGTCCCGAAGGCAAGGTCGTTAAGCGTCTGTTGATTGAGGCTGGCTCGAATATCAAGAAGGAATATTACCTTAGCTTCGTCATCGACAGGCAGACCGCGCAGATTGTGATGATGGGTTCAGCTGAAGGCGGCGTCGAAATTGAGAAGGTCGCTACAGAGACGCCCGATAAAATCTTTAAGGAGTTCATTGACCCGGCGATTGGGCTTGCCCCCTTCCAAGCTACGCGCATGGCTTACAAGCTGAACTTCCCAAAGGAGACCATCCGCAAGGCTACAAAGCTGATGATTAATCTTTACACGGCGTTTGTTCGCAAGGACTGTTCGTTAGCTGAAATCAATCCTCTGGTCGTCACGGCGGAAAATGATGTTATCGCCCTGGACGCTAAGTTGAACTTCGATGACAGTGCGCTTTATCGTCACCCCGATATTGAATCCATGCGCGACGAGACAGAGGAAGACCCTAAAGAACTTCACGCGGCTAAACTCGGCTTGAATTACGTTAATCTCGGCGGCAACGTGGCTTGTATGGTAAACGGCGCGGGCTTGGCTATGGCGACTGTCGACATACTTAAACACTTCGGCGGAGAGCCTGCGAACTTCCTAGACGTCGGCGGCGATTCCACGCCCGAAAAGATTGCTGAGGCTTTCCAAATCATGCTTGAGGGCGGACAGGCTAAAGGAATCTTCGTGAACATCTTCGGCGGTATCAATAAATGCGACCTCGTTGCTCAAGGTATCGTCGACGCGGCGAAGATTATTTCCCCCGACGGCAAGTCAATCCCCGTGCCGGTGGTCGTGCGCCTCGAAGGTACGAACGTCGAACGCGGCAGAGAAATCCTCAAGGAGTCACCGATTGCCAACGTCATCATGGCGGAGACTATGGAGGGCGGCGCGGAAGAAATTGTTCGCCTCGTCAAGCAAGCCTCGTAAGCAACAAACTTTTAACTCGGTTAAGACGCCGAGTTATTTTTTTGCGCTAAGGGCGGCGGCGTGATATAATCGGGAAAATTTTTTTGGGAGGGATTGTACATGGGATTGATTCAAGCGGCATTGGCGGCGGCGGGCGGCGTGCTCGGCGACCAGTGGAAGGAATATTTTTACTGCGATAGCCTATCGCCGGAGATACTCGTTGCCAAAGGTCACAGGCGCAAATCGAGTAACTGGAGTTCCAATGACGGCTCCGACAACGTAATAACCAACGGCTCGAAAATTTCCGTAAACGACGGGCAATGCATGATGATTGTTCAGAACGGCAAAGTTGTCGAACTGTGCGCTGATAGCGGCGAATACATTTACGACAAGTCCACCGAGCCGAGTATCTTTAACAGCAACAAGACCATAGCCGAGAACATTCAAGACATCTTCTTTGCCATGAAGGAACGGTTCAGCTTCGGTGGCGATGCCGGACGCGACGAACGCATTTACTATTTCAACACCAAGGAGATTATCGGCAACAAGTACGGAACGCCCAGCCCGATTCCCTTCCGCGTCGTCGATTACAACATTGGGCTTGACGTGGACATTGCGATTAAGTGCTTTGGCTCTTACAGCTACAAGATTGTCAATCCGATTCTCTTCTATACGAACGTCTGCGGCAACGTCAAAGACACTTACAACCGCTCCGAGATTGACGCACAACTTAAAACCGAACTTATGACGGCGTTGCAACCCGCCTTCGCGAGAATTTCCGAGATGGGTATCAGATATTCCGCCCTGCCCGCGCATACAACCGAGATTGCCGACGCCCTTAACGAAGTTCTTAGTAAGAAATGGGGCGACTTACGCGGCTTGCAAGTGGTCTCGTTCGGCGTGTCGAATGTTTCCGCTTCAGAAGAAGATGCCAACATGATTAAGGAAATGCAACGCAACGGCGCGTTGAGGAATCCGGCAATGGCGGCGGCTCATTTGACTGGCGCACAGGCCTCGGCAATGCAATCGGCGGCTCAAAACTCGGCGGGCGCGATGACTGGCTTTATGGGAATGGGCATGGCTAATCAGGCTGGCGGAATAAACGCGGGCAATTTGTTTGCTATGGCTCAGCAACAACAACAGCAGGCTCAAACTCAGCAACAGAAGCCGGCAACGTGGAAATGTTCTGCTTGCGGTCACGAGGACAATCGCGGGAACTTCTGCGCGGAGTGCGGTGCTCCTAAGCCCGTTGTCAATGAATGGCGTTGTGAGTGCGGAACCGTCAACAAGGGTAAGTTCTGCGCCGAGTGCGGCAAGCCCCGCCCCGTCAGCAACGAATGGACTTGCGAATGCGGCACCGTCAATAAGGGCAAGTTCTGCGCCGAATGCGGCAAGCCCAAACCTTGATTAGGGATTAGTTTCTAGGGAGTAGGGAAATCAAAATATCCCTGCTCCTTTTTAAACATTAGGAGGCGATTTTTTTGCTTGAGATAAAAGATTTACACGTTAGCGCGGGCGATAAGGAAATTTTACGCGGGCTTAGCCTACACGTCGGCACGGGTGAAATTCACGTCATCTTAGGGTCGAACGGCTCCGGCAAGTCGACGCTGATGAACGTTATCCTTGGGCACCCGAAATATCAAATCACGGGCGGCGAAATTTTTTTTGACGGCGAAGACCTCACGACGTTAAAAACCTTTGAGCGGGCGCGGCGTGGCATTTTCCTTTCCTTCCAAAACCCAGAGGAAATCCCCGGCATCACCGTCGAGAACATGTTACGAACTGCTAAGCAATCAATCACCGGCGACAAGATTAAAGTCCTTGCCTTCCATAAAGAGTTGCTCGCGCTCATGAAGGAACTACAGATTGCGCCCGAATACGCAAGCCGATATATGAACGTCGGATTCAGCGGCGGCGAAAAGAAACGCAATGAAATTCTCCAGCTCCTCACGCTGAAACCAAAGCTAGCACTCCTAGACGAGACGGACTCTGGGCTTGACGTGGACGCCGTGGAAATCGTTTCAAGGGGTGTGGCGAAATTCCATAACGCGGAAAATTCCTGCGTCATCATCACGCACAACGCGCAGATTCTCAAGCACCTGCCCGTTAATCGTGCGCATATCTTTTTGAACGGGCGGATTGTCCAAAGCGGCGGCGCGGAACTCGTCAATGCGGTTGCTGAACACGGCTACGCACCATTTGAGGTCGAATCATGAAAAACTATATTCAAGACATAGAACGGGCACTTTATGACGTGCGCGACGAGGATAAATCCGTTTACAAATCGGACGCGGGCTTGACGGAAGAAATTATTCGCGACATATCCAAACGCAAGAACGACCCGCCGTGGATGCTTGAGTTCCGGCTGAAGTCGTTAGAGGTTTATAACAAGCTCGCCTTGCCGACGTGGGGACCAGACATCAGCGCGTTAAACATGGACGAGATTGTAACTTACGTCAAGCCGAACGCAAAACAGGTCGATGACTGGTCGCAAGTGCCCGACGAGATTAAGCGGACGTTCGACAGGCTCGGAATACCAGATGCGGAAAAAAAATCGCTGGCGGGGGTCGGGGCGCAGTATGATTCGGAGGTCGTCTATCACAGCATACAAAAGCGGCTGACTGATTTGGGCGTAGTCTACACCGACATGGAAAAAGCTTTGGTTGAACACGAGGACATAGTTAAGGAATATTTTATGACGCTTGTCCCGCCGAAGGATCATAAATTTGCGGCGTTGCATGGGGCGGTTTGGTCAGGCGGGAGTTTCGTCTATGTGCCGGCGGGCGTCGACGTTAAGATACCTCTGCAATCATACTTCCGATTAAACGCGGCGGGGGCTGGGCAATTTGAGCACACGTTGATTATCGTTGAACCAGGCGCAAAGCTCCACTTCATAGAAGGTTGCTCGGCTCCAAAATACAACGTAACGAACCTTCACGCTGGCTGCGTCGAACTCTTCGTTAAGGAAGGGGCACGCCTCCGCTATTCGACGATAGAGAACTGGTCGCGCAACATGATGAACTTGAACACCAAACGCGCCCTCGTCGAAAAAGGCGGCTTGATTGAATGGGTTAGCGGCTCGTTCGGCTCGCATGTGTCTATGCTTTATCCCTGTAGTGTCCTGCACGGCGAAGGCGCAAGGGCTGAGTTTACGGGCGTGACGTTCGCGGGCAAAGGGCAGAACCTCGACACTGGCGCGATTGTGATTCATGCGGCTCCGAAGACTTCAGCCAACATAAACACACGGACAATCTCGAAATCGGGCGGCGCGGCTACCTATCGTTCAGCCGTCAAAGTCACTAAGAAGGCTCCGTTCGCTAAGTGCTCTGTCAACTGCGAATCACTCATGCTAGACGACGAATCCCGTTCGGATACTTTGCCCGTCATGGACATTGAAGGCGACGAGGCGGACATTGGTCACGAGGCTAAAATTGGTCGCATATCCGAAGAGGCGGTCTTCTACCTAATGGCACGTGGCATATCCGAGGAAGAGGCTCGCGCAATGATTGTTCGCGGATTCGTCGAGCCGATTGCCAAAGAGTTGCCGCTTGAATACGCCGTGGAGATGAACAACCTAATCAACTTGGAATTGGAAGGACAGCTATGAAAAAGATTTTACCGCTAACACACGGACTGCACAGAGTCATTGAGGTTCCTGGCGATAAGTCAATCTCCCATCGTGCAATCATCTTGTCGAGTCTAGGGAATAGCCCCGTTGAAGTCACGAACTTTTTAGCAGGCGCGGATTGCCTCTCTACCGTTGCTTGCATGAAAGCCCTTGGCGCAAAGGTTGAACGGACTGACGGACGGATTTTAATCACGGGGCAAGGACTGCATGAACCAGAAAATATTTTGGACGCGGGCAACTCCGGCACGACGCTACGATTGCTAATGGGGTTGCTTGCGCCGCAGAAATTCCTAACGACGTTCACGGGCGACGACTCACTAAGGCAACGACCTATGGCAAGAGTGATTAAGCCGCTAAGTCAAATGGGCGCGGCAATTGTCGGACGCAACCTCAACCGCAACTTGCCTATAACAATCCTACCCACATCGAAGAAACTTCACGGCATAACCTACGCCATGCCAGTTGCCTCCGCGCAAGTCAAATCGGCTATCCTCTTGGCGGGGCTTTACGCTGACTCTTCAACGACAATCATCGAACCTTATCCGAGCCGTGACCATACAGAAAAAATGTTATCGGCTTTCGGGGCGCGGCTTGAACGTTCAGGCAACGCGATAAAGATTTTCCCGAACGACAAGCTCACGGCTCCCGATAAAATTTCCGTGCCAGGCGATATATCTTCTGCGGCGTATTGGATTGTTTTGGCGACGATTAAGGGCGGCTCGGACGTGACGATAAAAAATGTTGGCGTAAACGAGACGCGCACTGGGATTATCGACGTGCTAAGGCGTATGGGCGCGAAGATTGAACTTGTCAACGAACGGACTTCGGGCGGCGAGCTTGCGGCTGATTTAAAAGTTGTCGCGTCTAAGCTTCGGGGCGTCGAGTTCGGCGGAGAGATTATCCCGCGCCTGATTGACGAGATACCCGCGTTGGCAGTTGCCGCCGCCTTCGCTGAGGGCACGACGATTATCCGCGACGTCGGCGAACTGCGCGTCAAGGAAACGGACAGGCTCGCGGCGATTGTCGAGGAGTTCAATAAAATATCGCCCGCCACCTTCGAGGCAACGGACGACACTTTGATTATTCACGGTGGACAAGAGAAGTTATCTGCCGAATGCAAGACACGCGCTGATCATCGTATAGCAATGTCGCTAGCGGTCTTCGGCGCGGCGGCTAAGGGCGTGACCCTTGACGACGCCGACTGCGTGAACATCTCCTATCCGAATTTCTTTGACACGTTGGCGGGGGTCTAGTCTTTATCTATCTTCATGCCCGCCGCCTCAAGCAATTTGCCGTACTTGTCGAGGCGCGTCTCCAATTGGCTACGTTCTTGCTGATATTTCGCCTTGTCGGACGCGCTGAGTTCGTTGGTTACGTTATCGGACATAAGGACGGCGGTCGCCATTAACGAGCGGCACATTTCGATAAGTGCCTGCTTAACGTCGGGAGCGGTGTTCACCTGTTTTAAAAGTTCGAGCTCTGCTTTTTCTTCGGGCGTGCCGTCCTTGTTGATGTCTACGCCGTCCATAATCTCCAGGTAGTTGTCGATGAGGTATTTGTTCTGCGCGGCTTCGTCCATTTGCACGTATTGTCGAAGTTGCGGCTCCTTAGCCTGAATCGCGTTGTCAACGACTTTGTAGCTGCCGTAAATCGTGAACGCTCCGATAATTGCCAAAATCACCAAGATTACCAGTAAAATTTTCTTCCACATATTATCAGCCTCCAATAGTCCTTAATGAGTAATTGCCTGCGCCGTCCAAGTTCAACTCCACGTCGTGCAACTTAAACAGCGTCGACCGATGACCCACGCTAACGACTGTCGCCTTTGGTAGCTGTTCGCGGAGGAGTTCATACATCTCCAGTTCGCGTGGCTCGTCGAGTGCGCTCGTTGCCTCGTCAAGGAAAATATAATCGGGCGCAGTCAGCAGGACACGTGCAAAGGCTAAGCGTTGCTGTTCGCCGAGGGAAAGTATTCGGCTCCAATCGTCAGCGTCGTCGAGCTTATCGACCAAGGCGGGCAAGTCAACAAGTCGCAACGTCCGCTTGAGTTTGTCGTCGGGTGGCGAGTCCTTCTCGGCGGCGGGATAGATTAATGCGCGGCGGAGCGTCCCCAACGGCAGATACGGTTTCTGCGGTAAGAACATAGCACGGGCGTTCGGCGGCAATGAAATTTCCCCAGACGCATAGGCCCATATCCCCGCCAGCGTCCTTAGCAACGTCGACTTGCCGCAACCTGAGGAACCAGTCACGAGCAAGGCTTTGGCGTTCTGCAACTGCAAGGAAAGTTTATTCAACAGTGCACGTCCTGTCGGCAGTGAAACATTCAAGGCGGAAATTTTTAATTCGGGAGCCGTCGCAGTCGTGACTTTGCTTTGAATAGTCTTAGCCTCGTTCATGTGTTCGGTAAAGCCTGCAAGACGATTGATGACGGCGGCGAGGCTTGCTAACGTATCGTAGGAATCAACAAAGAAACTCAACGCATCCTGCACACGTCCGAAAGCCGATGATATTTGCATAAGCCCGCCAAGCTGAATTTCCTTAGCAAAGTATCTGGGAGCCGCCATTAAAAGCGGAACGATGACTGCAAGTTGAGCGTAGCCGTTCACGTAGAAATTAAGGTGCTTAGTCTTCTTCATGAGTTGCCAATAATTTTTTATGACGTTGGAGAACTTTAGGTTAAAGCCTTCGCGCTCTGACGCCTCGCCACGGTAAAAGGCAATACTCTCGGCATTCTCCCTAACACGCATCATGCTGAAACGGAAATCCGCTTCGTACTTCTGCTGGTCGAAGTTCAAATCGATTAGCCGCCGCCCGACCTTATGCGCGAAGAAAGTTCCCAATCCCGAATACATGAACGAGAACCAGAACATGTAACCAGGAATCACTAGCCCGGCGATTGTGATTGAGCCGGACAGCTCCCAAAGCACCACGCCGAATGCCGCAAGGGTCGTTAGTTGCTTGAGGAACCCGATTAGCAGTGCAAGCGACAAGTTGACGAATTGCCCGATGTCCTCCGAAATACGCTGGTCGGGGTTGTCGGTTGCGTCCTGCAGTCGATAATACGTTTGCCCGCTGAGCCACTCGCTTAAGTAATTGTTTGTCATCCACGTTCGCCATTTGATTTGGAGCATTTGCCGCAGATACACCGCGTAAACCGCAATGATTATGTAAACGAACGCAATCGCACTGAATTGACCAATCAGCGGCCAAAAGCTTTCCGCCTCGTAATTCTGCAGGGCGTTGTAAAATGTGTTGTACCACTCGTTGAGCTTGACTAGCAGATAGACCATCGCGAAGTTCATAGCAATGACGACCGCCAACAGCCCGCGTGCCTTCCACTTGTCCTCACTAGACCAATAACCTTTGAACAGTGACCAGAAGCCGCGAAGTAATTTTTTCGTTTCCAAAGTGCAAAACCTCCCGCACGCAAGTATAATCAGCACGCCTGAACTTTGCAAGCCGTGAAATTTGACTTAGAAAATAGAATCGAGTATATTAAGCGAAAAAATCACGGAGGCTAATTCATGAAGAGCGCAATTATCACGGGCGTCACGGGGCAAGACGGCTCCTATCTTGCGGAGCTGTTGTTGTCGAAGGGCTACGAGGTTCATGGGTTGATTCGTCGGCACTCCACGCCCTGCAACGACCGCATTGCTCACATTGACGACACGAACTTCTTTCTGCATTATGGCGACTTAACTGACTCGTCTGGGCTAAACAATCTGATTCGCACTGTTCAGCCCGACGAAGTTTATAATTTGGCGGCTCAATCGCACGTGGGAATATCGTTCGAGGTTCCCGAATACACAGCAGAAGCGACTGGCGTCGGCACGATTAAATTGTTGGAGGCAATCCGGCAGAACAAAATCGACACGAAGTTTTATCAAGCGTCCACCTCTGAACTTTTCGGCGGACTGCCTGGCACAGCTCCCCAATCAGAGGCAACGCCTTTCCACCCGCGCAGTCCTTACGCCGCCGCCAAGCTTTATTCCTACTGGATAACCGTCAACTATCGCGAGGCTTATGACATGTTCGCTTGCAATGGGATCCTGTTCAATCACGAGTCACCTAGGCGCGGCGTGGATTTCGTTACTAGAAAGATTACAATCGCCATTGCAAAGATTATGGCGGGCAAGCAGGACAAGTTATCGCTCGGCAACATGGACGCCAAACGCGATTGGGGCTTTGCTAAAGATTACGTCGAGGGGCAATGGCTTATCCTTCAGCAAGACAAGCCTGATGACTTTGTTTTAGCGACGGGCGAGACTCACACTGTCCGCGAATTCGTGGAGGCAGCGTTTAGTGAAGTCGGCGTTAATATCGTCTGGAAGGGTGCGGGCATTGAGGAAAAAGGCTACTGCGCCAAAACTGGCAAACTTCTTGTCGACGTTAATCCGAAGTATTTCCGTCCCGCCGAAGTCGATTTGCTCTTGGGTGACCCGACTAAGGCTCAACGCGTGCTCGGCTGGCAACGCAAAGTCTCCTTCCGCGAGCTTGTTAAGATTATGATTGAGGCGGACTTAAAAGTTTATGGGAGATAATGCATGAGAAACTTAGAGATTTTAATTTGGCTCCCTGATAAAGATGCCGAATCTTTGAATCAAACACTTAGTATCCTTGATTCGCGTTACGGCATTGAACGCTTTGACATCGTTGGCGTAGTCGGAGAAAGTGAGGTATTTTTTCAAGGTAAAAACCTGAATAACATTCCTTTGGAAAGCGTGCCTAACATTTCCTTCGATTATGTCATCGTCAGCGAGAATATCCGCAAGTTATCAGATTTATCAATTTCTGCCCGTATCATACAAAGAAGAAAAAAATTTCTTGCCGAACAGATTGGAATTTCGAGTGAGTCCGTCGTATTTGATTTTGAAATTTATAATAAGTGGTTTAGTTTCCCGAAAGTCTGCTTGGTTATTATGTTCAATCACAGATACGACCAGAACCTGCCGTTGCTCCAGAAGATTTACGGCAAGAGATTTTCTGAGATAAGATTTTTAGTACCTTTCTATGACGGTTCGGACGCTGACGTTATTCCCGTTTACGAGTCGTCGTGGCAATTCCAAGGCTTTTTTATTCAGGCTTATGAGAAATTGAAAAATATTCCGTGCACGCATTATCTGTTCGTTGGTGATGATTTGATTCTCCACCCCGGCTTCAACGATACAAATTTTATCACCCAAATGAATATCCAAAACAAAAAGTTCTTAATCACACATTTTTATCAGCTTAATTTGCCAAACCGTTTTCGGTGGAATCATACAGGAGGTTCTTCAAAACCATTTTATGACAAGTCTACTGTGTGGAGAAATTCCCTTTACACTTATGATGAGGCAATGGCTAAATTTAAAGATTTTTTCGGTGTGGAATATAAGGAAGTCTACGATAAAGATTTTTTCGGCGATCCAAATAATCCCAGTGGTAACATGCTTGGTCGCTGGAACAACGCCGAAGAGCATTCCAAAGTTGTAGCTGAATTTATAAAAAGCAATGGCGGTTCGACAAAAATTCCTTATCCCATGGCAGGCGGATATTCTGATATTTTTTGCGTAGACAAAGGAAGCTTGTTTGAGTTCTCAAGACTATGTGGGATATTTTCTGCGATGAATATGTTCGTGGAAATTGCGATACCGACGGTAGCGGTTCTGACATTTAAAAAAGACGAGGTACAATTCTTTCCGTTTGGTTCCGCTAAGGTATTGTGGGGCAAAGACCGCACCGACTTTGAAAACAAGTATGACAAAGACTTTAATCGGCTTTACAACGAATGGGAAGAAAATATTTTGTATGTTCATCCCGTCAAGTTGTCGCGCTGGAAAGTATGAGGTACTGCGATGAAATATCTGATTTTGGGTTCAGGCGTTGCTGGTCTGACTTTCGCAAACTGTTTGAAGAAACGCGGCAAAGATTCTTTCTTGCTCCTTGAAAAAAACGACGAGGCAGGTGGCTTGTGTCGTTCTTTTTATTGCGATGATACGCCCATTGATATTGGCGGCGGACATTTCTTGGACGTTCGTCGTCCGCATGTTGTCAAATTTCTTTTCGAGTTTATGCCAGAGAGCGAGTGGAATAAATACGTTCGTGATTCGCGAATAGAGTTGGACGATATAACCACAAGTCATCCGCTTGAGGCAAACATATGGCAATTCCCGCTTGAAAAGCAGGTGGAGTATCTCGAATCGATTGCTAAAGCTGGTTGCAACAGCGGAGAGAAGATGCCGGAAAAGTTCATTGATTGGATTCGTTGGAAGCTTGGCGACAAAATCGCCGAAGAATATATGATTCCCTACAATAAAAAGGTATTTGGCGAAAACCTCAACGAGCTTGGGACATATTGGTTGGAAAAATTGCCGAGTGTGAGCTTTAGGGAAACGCTTTTATCTTGTTTAAGTAAGAAGGCATATGGCAAGCAACCGGGTCATGCGGAGTTCTATTATCCGAAAAAGTTTGGTTACGGCGAAGTCTGGCTGCGAATGGCGCAAAACATTTCAAAGCACGTTGAATACGGCAAAAAGGTTGTCGAGATTGATTTCAACACAAACACGGTTACGACTTCTGACGGCGGCAAATATACAGCCGAGAAAATCATTGTAACTATTCCGTGGCGCGAATTTAATAATCTACACGGAATGCCGAAGGAAATAGCTGACGACGTGCAAAAGCTAAAGCATACTGCTGTTCAGATAAAATATTTCCCGGAAAATCTCGCGGCGCAATCTCAATGGACGTACTTTGCTAATCCTGCTCTTTCCTATCATAGAATTGTTTATCAGCACAATATCAACGACAAATGGAATGGCTACTGGACTGAGACGCGAGCCGAGAGGGTCGAAGGCGTCTTGCACGACGGGAAGACGACTTTTATAAACGAGTATGCTTATCCGCTGAACACTATCGAGAAGCCAAAGATTATGGAAAGGTTGCTTGCGTGGTGCCGCGAAAGGAATGTTTACGGACTTGGCAGATGGGGCGAGCATAGTCATTACAATTCGGATTTGACGGCGGAGCTTGCTATGTCGCTTGCCGAAAAGCTTTGATTAAAATATTTTGTAGGAGATGATGTCTTGGATTTGTACGATAAACTCGACGCGCTAGTAAAGAAGGATGAAGAACTCCACGCGCTCGGCGATAAGTTTGTCGCACTTGATGACGAAAAAAATCCTGTTCAATCCTATTGCATGGAGCAAGCCCTGCTTGAGCTGGCGGACGAGCTTGAAAACATATCGGATACTTTCACTGACGAGGAGCGCAAGGAGATTATTAACGCGCTTGATTATGATGAGTACGTCGAGATTCAAAAATTGATTGACGAAGCGAGGTAACAGATTTGAACTACATGACAGGTAAAGAAGTCGCGGAGGCGTTTTTGAAGTTCTTCGAGGGCAAAGGGCATTTAATTATGCCGAGCTTTTCCTTGATACCCGAAAACGACCCGACGCTATTAATGATTGGCGCAGGCATGGCACCGCTTAAACCGTTCTTTACGGGCAAGCTCAAGCCGCCCTGCCCGCGAGTGACGACGAATCAACGTTGTGTGCGCACGGGCGACATAGAAAACGTCGGGCGGACGGCAAGACATCATACGGCGTTCATGATGCTGGGCAATTTCTCGTTCGGCGACTACTTCAAGGCAGAGGCAATCCCTTGGGCGTGGGAATTCTTAACGGAGGTCTGTGGGTTGCCGCGTGAAAAGTTATGGGTGTCAATCTATCCCAACGACGACGAGGCGGAGCAAATCTGGCTTAAGCAACCAGGCTTGAACCCTGAACACATCGTGCGCCTTGAGGATAACTTCTGGGAGATTGGTCCCGGTCCTTGTGGCCCCGACAGTGAGATTTACATTGACTTGGGCGAGGAACGCGGTTGCGGCAAGGAAACATGTTCGCCCGGCTGTGATTGCGATAGGTTCCTTGAGATTTGGAATTTGGTTTTCACGCAGTTTGATAGGACTGAGGACGGCGAGTATAAACCCCTTGAGCACAAGAACATTGATACGGGTTGCGGACTTGAGAGATTGGCAAGCGTCCTTCAGCAGAAGAATTCCAATTTCGAGACTGATTTACTCTTCCCGATAATCGAATACGTCGAGAATATCAGCGGGCTGAAGTTCGGTGACGACGCTAAGCGCGATATTTCAATGAAGGTTATCGCTGACCATGCGCGGTCTATGGCTTTCATGATTATGGATAAAATTCTGCCGTCAAATGAGGGTCGCGGCTACGTTTTGCGGAGGATTCTGCGTCGTGCGATTCGGCATGGACGGATGCTCGGCATTAAGGGCGCGTTCCTTGAGGGCGCAATCGGTGTTGTGTCTAAGATTTAGGGAGACATGCCCGATTTCGAGGAGCTTGCCCGCAACGAGGCTTATATCAAAAAGGTCGTGCGGCTTGAGGAAGACAGATTCGCCGCGACGCTCGCACAAGGTATGGAAGTTTTGACGCATGAGATTGATAACGTCAAGGCGGCGGGCAAGTCGGAACTCAGCGGCAAAGTTTGCTTCAAGCTCTATGATACGTTCGGATTCCCCTTTGAACTCACGGAGGAAATTTTAGCGGAGAATAATCTTGCCCCCGACAAGGCGGGCTTCGATTCGGCAATGGAAAGTCAACGTCAGAGGGCAAGAGCCGCCCGCGCTGCCAATGAACGACTTGACGTGCCAGACCTTTTGAACGTCGACACCGAACACCTTACCCGCAACGAGACTTGCACGGCGTCAAAGGTCTTCGCCATGTGGAAGGACGGCAAACTTGTCGACGAACTCCACGACGGCGACTCGGCAGGAATCATTTTGGATTGCACGTCGTTTTATGCGGAGGGCGGCGGGCAAGTCGGCGACGTAGGCTACCTTATCAGCGAACTCGGCAAAGTCCAAGTCACCAACGCTAAGAAGCTCCCCGACGGTACGATTTATCATGAAGCCTACGTCGAGGAAGGGCAAATCAAAGTCGGCGACGCTGTCGAGATTAAGATTGACGCGGACAAGAAACTTTCTTCCGCCCGCAACCACACGGCGACGCATTTATTGCAAGCGGCGTTAAAAAAGGTCGTCGGCAACCAAGTAAATCAAGCCGGCTCACTCGTCACGCCCGAACGTTTACGCTTTGACTTCTCGAACTTTGAACCGGTGACGTCGCAACAATTAGCTGACGTTGAGGAGTTGGTCAACGAAGAGATTTTAAAGGGCGTCGACGTGACGATTAGGCAAATGCCGATTGACGAAGCTAAGAAACTCGGAGCAATGGCACTGTTCGGAGAGAAGTACGGCGATATTGTCCGCGTGGTAAATGTCGAGGATTTCAGCTGTGAACTTTGCGGCGGCTCGCATGTTAAAAACGTCGGGCAGATTGGCAGATTTAAAATCGTCAGCGAAGGCGGCATTGCAGCTGGCGTGCGGCGTATCGAGGCTGTCACGGGGCGTGCGGCGATTAAAGACGCCACGCATCAAGCAGAGTTGCTAAGCCGAGTCTCCGCCCTGTTGAAGGTAAGAGCCGACGATTTGCCCGCGCAGGTCGAAAAGCTCCTTGCCGAAGATAAATCAATGCGTAAACAACTCGACGAACTGCAGACGCTCAAGGAACGTGCCGAGGCTCAAAAGTTGTTGGTCGGCGTGGAGGAAATCGGCGCGTTGAAGTATCTTAAAGGCGTGGTGCAAGCTAAGACGCCCGATGATTTACGCAACGTGGCGGACTTCCTGATTGACAAGCTCGACGGCGGCGTAATCGTTCTGGCGGCGGTCAATGACGGAAAAGTTTCGTTGGTCGTCAAAGCAGATAAGAAGGCAGTATCCTCTGGCGTGCACGCGGGCAAGATAGTCAAGGAGATTGCTAAGCTCGTGGGCGGCGGCGGTGGCGGTCGACCTGATATGGCGCAAGCCGGCGGCAAAAATCCCGACGGTCTCCCAGATATGTTCAATGCCGCAAGGAATATTCTAGCTAAGCTCTGATAGATAAAAAATTGCCCCCGCGCAGTTTGTTGCGTAGGGGTTTTTAATTTGCTTAGCTCTTAGGTTGAATCGTTCCGCTTTGATACGCCTGCAAAAGTTTATGTAAGCCGATAATCTCTTGTCGAATGCCTTGCCCGTGGTCGGTGTCGCCGATTGTCATGCGCCGCGATAGAATTTCTACCGTCTCCGCCGTCGACTCAATGTCTTTGTTCTCGGCTAGCGCAAGTTTCACGTCCGCAATCTTCTGATGACGTAGGAGCCGTAGCCCGCGAGAATTCGACACCAAAGTATAACCTGAAATGCCGGTCTTCTCGTGATAGGGCGTGCTGAATCCGCCGTCGATTACAAGAGCCTTGCCGCCCGCCTTGATTGGAGTTTCGCCCTTGCGCACGCGAACGGGTACATGACCGTTGATGATGTGCCCTTGCCGCGAGTCAAGCCCGAATTCCTCCAGAATCTTATCGCAGGTCGCCGCGTCGTCAATCAGATTGTAATACGGGTCGGCAGGTTCCTTCCACGTCGCCTTATCGTCAATGAATGCCCGCTCAAATGTCCGAAACTCTCTGCCTGCAGTCGGTGATAGTAACCCGCACCAAAGGAAGTACATAAAGTCCAAATCCTCAACGGTCTTATCGAAGTAAGCACGCCGCGCCCGCCGGTCAACGTAGTCAAAGTAATTCTTGCCGCTGTAAGTCTCGCCGCCGAACAAAATCTTTTTGAACGAGCTGTCCTCCTCCAAAGGAACGTTCGCATGGAAAAGCAAGTTGCCGTTGTGGCAGGTGTAGACGCCGCCTTTCTTGTACAGATAATCGACGTGCGCTTGAAGGTTCGCGCTCTCGGTGAAATTCGACTTCAAGCCCGAAATAATTTCTTGCTCCGCCTCCGTCAAAGCGCAAGGGTCATCGCGATTAACCGTCGGGAACGTGCCATTGAGCTTGTAGCATTGCCCGCCGATTGTAAGCGTCATGTCGTCGAAGTTAATCTTATCGAGTAGCAAGCGCGAATCCATTTTGAAATCGGGATTGCGGCGAATCAGTTGCCCTTCAAGCTTAAACATCATCATCAAGCACGCAAGCTCCGCCGCCCGTATCGGATTGTCATTGGGATAAAGATTGGACGCAAAGATTGTAAGCGGTCGCAAGCTGATTCCGTAGCCGCGTTCCAAAACGTCGGTGTTGTCGTAGTGCAAGGAGTTCCGCACAACCGCCGCGATACAAACTTCACTGCCAAGAGCCGCGCCCATCCATAACGCGTCGTGATTGCCCCATTGAATATCGACTTCGCCGGGATAATTCATCAGCAAGTTCAAAATGGCGTCGGGTCTGTCGCCGCGGTCGAAGAAGTCGCCGACTAAATGCAAGCGGTGAATTGCCAGCCGCTTAATAAACGCCGTCAACGCATGAATGAAATCTTCGCCGCTGTGAATCTCGACGATTGAATTTAAAAGTTTCTCGTAGTAAATCTTCTGGTCATTATCGGCTGTCGGGTGCGTGTTCAGCAATTCCAAAATGACAGTCTCGTAGCTGTTCGGAATCAAATCGCGCATCTTGAACGACGGATATTTATAACTCATGAACTTAGCAAGCCGAACCAGTCGCGCCAGGTTGATTCGGTACCAAGCGGGCGTTGCTCGTCCTTGCGATTTAATCTGCGCGATTTTTTCTTTGGGATAGTAAATCAGCGTGCAGAACTCCGCAAGCTCATCTTCGCTAAACAAATCCCCGAAGACGTAATCGACCTTCTCACGAATGACGCCGGAGCAATTATTGATTATATGCAGAAACAAATCGTACTCGCCGTGAAGGTCGCTCATAAAATGTTCGGTGCCCTTCGGCATATATAGCCGCGACTGCAAATAAATCAGTTTCTCGTAGATTGATTCCTTAGTCGGATATTTTTCCGATAAAATCCTCATCAAGCTCGCCGCGAAGTCGTAATCTTGATTCATATCTCTCACTCCTTACCAATTCTTTGACTTTTGCCAAAAGCTTGGACTGAACAGCGCAAGCACCGTAAATATTTCCAGACGGCTAAGGAACATGAAGCCGCACGCGCAGAACTTGCTAAAGCTCGGAAGCAGGGCATAAGTACTGGTCGCGCCTTCAATGCCGAAGCCCGGACCCACGCTTGCCATAGTCGAGACGCTAACGCTTATTGCGTCCACGAATTCAATCCCGTCGAACATCATCACCGCCGCAAACAGCACGTCAAGCACCACGACCGCAAAGAAAAATTTCGCCGCACCATAAACAACGTCTTCATCAATCGGACGTCCGCCCAAAGTCATTTGCGTTATCAAGTTCGGGTGGAGCTTTTGACGGATAATCAACGCCACGAACTTAAACAGCAAGATGATTCGTGCGACCTTCAAGCCGCCCGCCGTCGAACCTGCACAGCCTCCTAAAAACATCGTCATCAGCAGGAAAGCTTTGCTAAGTGGCGGATACGTGTCGAAGTCGTGCGAGACAAAACCCGTTGTCGAACTCAGGCTTGCCACGTGGAAGACTGCCGCCCTTATCGCCCGCTCAGAATCAATGCCCATTTCCCAAATCAAATCGCCCGCTACGACGATTGCCGCCACCGTGATTATCAGCAGGTACGTTCGGAACTCTGTATTACGGAAGACGACGCCGACGCCTTTGCGATACGCCACAACATACATCGCAAAGCTACCACTCGACACCACCATAAAGAACGCCATGCAATATTCAAGATAAGCGTTGCCGTATTCGCTGACAGTCCCGTTAAAAATCCCGTAGCCGCCAGTCGCAATCGTCGTCATGGCATGATTAATCGCCGCGAAGACTTCAAGCCCGCACAAGTAATATCCAATCGCGCAAAGCATCGTCAGCAGAACATAGATTGAAAACAGTGCCTTAGCGTTGTCCCTTATACGTGGCATTTGCCTATCCTTAGTCGGCCCCGTCGTCTCGGCTTTTAGGATGAACATTGCACCGCGTCCAAACTGCGGAGCTATCGCCATGAAGATTACCACGATACCCAAGCCGCCGAACCAATTCGACATGCTCCGCCACAACAGGATTGACCGCGGCAAAATTTCTACGTCCTCAATGACCGTTGCGCCCGTCCCGCTGAAACCAGAGAACGACTCAACCAAACTATCAAGCAAATTCAGATAGCCGCCCGCGAAATATGGCACGAGTCCGAGGATTGAAATCAAGAGCCAGCCTAAGCCCGTTATCGCAATGCCTTCGCGTATGCCGACGTTATCTTTTTCCTTCAAGCCGCCGAATCGTTCAAGCTCGAAGGTCGCCGCCACGCATAAAAAAATAGACAGCAGGAACGCCGCCGCCCCGTCGAACTCTTCCGCCGTCGCCGCCAAGATGAACGGTGGAATCATTGCCGCGCCGCAAGCCAAAGTTAAGTAGCCGAGCAAGCCCGCAACTATTCGCCGGTTCATAAGTCACGCTTCCTACGGTTGCATGCCTTACAGCGCATTTGGCAGTTCTCCAGAGTTGTCTTGCCTCCTTTGCTCCACGGCTTAACGTGGTCGGCTTCCATTTCCTCAAAATCGAAATGTTTCTTGCAGTCGGGACAAATTCCGCCTTGCCGTTCATAAGCCGTTTGCTTTATGCCGTTGCTGAACTTCCGCAAGCTCAAATGTTTTTCGTCGCCGCTTAAGAGATATTCATATATCCCGCGCTTGTCCGTGACTTCATCATCAAGCAACAGCCGTTTAATCGCCGCCGCCAACTTGTCAGCGTTCCAAGTCTTCGCGCCGTATTTGTTGTAAAAAATTCCCCACGGCAAGCCCTTCATGAGTTTTGCGTTATAGGTTGGGAAGGTCGCCTGCACCCACGCGAACACCGCTTGAAAGTAATTCCAAAGCTCGGTGGCGTCGGGCGTGCGATTTTGTTTCTGGGCGTCCATATAGAGTGCAATATTGCCTAAGCCGCGGCGGTCGGCTATCCACTTCAACGCCGTCTCTAAGAAGTCTTGACGAATTGGCTTGCCGCTCATGTACTTGCCGTATTGAACCTGCGCGGGGCAATATGGCTTGCTGAAATATTTCTTAGCGTCGGTCAGCCACGTGCAAGCGTAGATTGCGTTTAGTGCTTCCTGATTCGTGAGTTTCTCGCCCGCCGTGTTTATCACCTCAAACCAATCAAGCTTCTCTTGGTCGGTGCCCTCGCAAATGTAAATCATCAGCCGATAAGTTAAAATCTGTTCGCGCTCAGTGTCCGTCAATGTCCTGAAACTTTTATAATCGAGTGAGAACGTCCCCGCTACGTATTGGCAAATCGAAATCGTGCGCTGTTGCCCGTCTAGCATTTCAAAAGTCCCGTCGTCACTTCGCACCCAATACATCACGTTCAGCGGAAAATCATTCATAATCGTTTTAATCACCTTATCGCGTTGCTCTTTGCTGTAAACGAATTCGCGCTGATAGACCGGACGAATATTTAGCCGCCCGCCGTAGCCCCGACAGCCAATGTTCGGGTCGTCGATGAAGCCTTCCACGACTTTGCGAACTGGTATCTCGTGCAGTTCAATCTTCATTGTCTCCGCCTCCGAATCAATATCCGCTTATAAATCTTCTTGCCGCCAATGTAAAGCGCAGGGCACAACGAGTAGCCGTCGACGCCATACGAACCCGCATTGCCGACGATTTCAAATTGAGCGGGATTGTATTTGTCAAGGAAAGTGATAGGCACGCCCATAACCCCGAAATAGTCAACGGGGATAAATGCCGTCTTCGGAACTTCGATTGCGTCGTAGTTGTCGTAGTGCGGGAAAAGCTCCGGCTCCTCGGCGTAGTGTTTGAATAGCAGTATGTCTTCATGCCGCTTGCGAACGTCCAGATTCGTGAACCAATGAACGCCCGAATTCCTAATCATGCCTTCGCGGTGTTGCGTTGAGGCGGCAACGTCTTCATAAGGACTGCGGAAAAAGCCAACCATACCCCTGAAGCCGTAGCCGAGCCAAAGCTTATTCTCTTTAATCAGCGGGAAAATTTCTTTGTAGGTTATGGCGTTCATGTTGCCGATAATGAGGAACTTTTTATCGTAAGCTATAAGTTGGGCGACGTATTCGCGGAAAAGGCTAAAGGGCGGGTTCGTAACGACGACATCAGCCTCCTTTAGGGCGTCGACGCATTCAGGCGAGCGGAAATCCCCGTTGCCCTCCAGATACGTTACGACGTTGCGATTATTTTCCAGTAGCAGTTTGACATCCGCCAAATCAGCCGCGCCGTCGCCGTTCAAATCCGTAACCTCCGTGACTTCAAGTTTGATAGCCTGGGTTCGCTTGTCGAAGTGCGGATTATAGTTTTGCGTCCCGAAAAAGTCCAATTCCGTTTGGACAATCGGCGAACCGGCGTAGCACGTGGCGATTACTTTGCGCAAACCGAGCTGATTAAAGTAAATCATGAAGTACTTAAAGAAATCGGACTCGTAAGGGTCATCGCAATTGCAAAGAACAGTCTTGCCCGCGAAAAACTTTTGATAATGCCATAACTCGTTTTCAATGTCGCGGATTTGCGTATAGAACTCGTCCTTCTTAGCCTTAGCCGCCGAGTTTAGGTTCTTGTTGCCTGCCATAAAATTTCCTCCAATAGGTTCATGTTCAGATTATCGCGAACGACACGAGCTAGGCGGTCGAAACTCTTCTGCTTTTCGGCGCGGACGTTTCGTGTTGAGGCGAGCGGCTTAAGTCCTTTCTTGCGGCGGACGGCGTTTAGGATTTGTCTGCGGAAGTCGTCGTTGTCAAAGATGCCGTGGACGTAAGTCCCGAAGACATTGCCCGCCGAGATAATTTTTTCTCCGTGCAAGTTGCTGTCGCCCGCGTGAATTTCGTAGCCGTCAAGGTCGCGGCTTAGAATTCGACTGCCGAGGAATTCAAAATCAACATCAAGCCTAACTTGCCGCGTGAACTTATCGGCGGTGAAGGTCGTTTCAATCGGCAGGAGGTTCAGCCCGTCAAGTTCAGTGTGATTCGATTCAGTGCACAGTGGGTCAAAGATTTTATCGCCGAGCATTTGGAAGCCGCCGCATATCCCGACGACAGCCGCGCCGCCCTTAGCAAGACGCAAAATCTTATCGGCAAAGTGATTGGCACGCAAGGCAAGCAAATCTTCGGAGGTGTTCTTACTGCCGGGCAAAATGATAATGTCCGCCGCGTCGAGTTCGTCGGGGTTCGTGGCGTAGAAGAGATTAACATCAGCCTCGCCCGCCAAGCTGTCAAAGTCCGTGAAGTTCGAGAGCTTGCCGAGCCGCACAACCGCAATCGTCACGTCGCCTGCCGAAGAAGTTTTATCGTCCAATGACACGGAGTCTTCATCGTCAATGCCGAGCCTGTCGATAAACGGAACGATACCGAGCACGGGCTTAGAAGTTTTCTTCTCTAGAAAGTCGACGGCGGGCAACAGGAGATTGACATCGCCACGGAACTTGTTAATCACCAAACCTTTGACAAGTTCGCGTTCGTCATCGTCGAGAAGTTCAAGCGTGCCGACTAGGGAAGCCAACGCCCCGCCGCGGTCAATGTCAGCGACTAAGAGCACGGGCGCATTGAGATACTTGGCGACGCGCATATTGACAATATCGTTAGCCTTTAGATTGACTTCGGCGGGTGAGCCGGCTCCCTCAATTATAATCGTATCGAATTCGGCGGAAAGTTTTTGAAGAGCCGCCTTGACTGCCTCGAAGGCTTTTAGCGAGTAGCCTTGATGATAAGCCGCCGCACTCATGACGCCGACCGCCCGACCGTTGATTATGACTTGGGAAGTTTGGTTGCCCGTGGGCTTTAGCAATACGGGATTCATTTCGACACGCGGCGCGAGGTTAGCCGCCTCCGCCTGTGCGACTTGTGCGCGTCCCATTTCCAGACCGTCAGCCGTCACGAACGAGTTTAAAGCCATATTTTGAGCCTTGAACGGGGCAACGCGTCGCCCTTCCCTAAAGAAGATTCTACAAAGCGCGGCAGTCAATATGCTCTTGCCCACGTGCGAGCTTGTCCCTTGAATCATTAAGTACTTAGTCATGTCATCACCTTTTCCATTGCAAGATAAGCGTCCTGTTCGCCGTAAATCGAGAACGCAACGAACCCGCACTTGTTAAGGTAGAAGTGGACGTTTCGTCTATCAAGCCACGGCGTCGACGCGTACCAAACCTTTGTATCGGGGTAAAGCCTCTCAATCGCTTGCCACGCCGCAAAGCCGATACCCGAATTCCTCTTGCCTGCCTCCACGAAGAACAGCGATAATTTATTGTGCTTAGTCTCGGCGTTTATCATAAGGACTGCGCCGCCGACGATTTTTTTATCTGCGATGATATTTAGGAGCGTGGCGCGTGTCTTGTCGAAAAAACTGGGCAAATCCTCGTCGCGGAATTTATTCGTGCCGTCAGCCCTGCGGAAGGCGGCTTGCAAGTCGTCAATAAAGCGTCCTCTATCAGTCGTCGGGGCAAGCTCAATAGTCACAATTTCTCCTCCAACTTCTTCAGGTCGACTGCCACGCCCGCCACCGTCAAGAAGACTTTATCGGCGTTCGCGGCGAACATTTGATTGGCGAGTCCGGCTAAGTCTCTGAACCTTCGCGCCAATTTGTTTTCTGGGACAATGCCTCCGCCAACCTCGTTGCTTACAAAGATTATCACGGCGTCTGACTTCAAGGCGGCGTCGATTAGTCTTTGAATCTGCTCGCGCAGATTTTTATAAAGCTCGGCTTCGT
The DNA here is from genome assembly GCA_014764605.1 of Quinella sp. 1Q5. Taxonomy (GTDB): domain Bacteria; phylum Bacillota; class Negativicutes; order Selenomonadales; family Selenomonadaceae; genus Quinella. The sequence continues at coordinate 45,256 of JACXWG010000005.1, forward strand.
CATCAAGGTCAGCGGTGCAAAGGAAATTGCTAACGTAAATCGTCACGCAGTCGAAGAGAATTGCGCTGAAGTCCGCCGCCGCCGTGGAAACCATTTCTTCTGCCGCAAAGGGGGCTTCAAAGGTCGTCCAGTTATTTCCGCGCCTTTGCTGATGAATTTTAATCCGATAAGCCATTTCTTCATCAAAGATTTGAGCCGTGGCAATGTAAGCCGCCTGCCCGCCGCCGAGTTTAAGCGCGAGCCTTTCCGCAAAGGAACTTTTGCCGCTACGAGCCCCGCCCGTCACTAAGATTATCTTGCCCAAAGTCTCACCTCCGCTTAGTTGTAAAAAATTTTTTATTCTACCTTGAAGCTTTAATCCCTACTGCGCCGCCGGAAAAATTTGACTAAGGTTAAGGCGTGAAGTATAATCAGCGCGTAAAAAATGGAGGAAACGAAATGAAATCGAACGTTGAAAATTCTTTCGAGAGCGAGATTGCCAGCGAGTATGCCAAATATGAATCGCTGACCGATGAAGAACTTATCGTTGAGATAAAGGAAAAGAACAATCCTTCGGCAATGGATTATCTGATTCAACGCTACAGGAGTTTTGTTAGGGCAAAGGCGCGTTCCTACTTTCTAATCGGCGCGGACAGGGAAGACATAATCCAAGAGGGCATGATTGGTTTTTTTAAAGCTGTGCGCGACTTCAAGAGTGATAAGCTGTCTAGCTTTCACGCCTTCGCCGAGCTGTGTGTCACGAGACAAATCATCACGGCGATAAAGACCGCCACCCGTCAAAAACATATCCCGTTGAACTCTTACATATCGCTGAACAAGCCGATTTACGACGAAGACTCCGACCGCACGTTGCTGGACGTGATTAGCGGCGTGAAGGTCGCCGACCCCGAAGAGCTCATCATCAGCCGCGAAGAGTTTCTAGCTATCGAAAAGAAAATGTCCGAGATTCTCAGCCAACTTGAATGGGAAGTGCTTATGGCTTACCTTGACGGCAAATCTTATCAGGAGATAGCCGTGAGCTTAGACCGGCACGTTAAGTCAATCGACAACGCCCTGCAACGAGTCAAACGCAAGCTTGAACGCTACGTTGCAAGTCGCGGCGAGGCAATCGACATCGGTACTGTCTATCGCGGGTTGGCAACGCTTGACCGTCACATGAAACCACCTGCCACATTGAAACCGAACAGCTAGGCGTCCGCAGAGGATGCCTTTTTAATTTTGGAGGGAGAACCTTGTTTAATCGTAAAAAGCTTTTGAGTTGCGGCTTTGAAGTCGACGGAGGGAATTTTATTCGCCGCCAAAAAATTTTAGACGAGCTGACCTTGACGGTTATAATCGACGGGCGAGGCTCTGTCACTACAAAAATTTTCGACGCGGACGGCGAGCCTTACACGTTGCACTTGGTCGAGGGCGCAAGCGGCAGTTTCGTCGGGAGCGTCAAGGCGGAGTGTGAGCGCGTCTTAGCTGACGTTCGGGAGCAATGCTTTGATGCGCAGAACTTCAAAGCCCCGCAGACGTTGCGACTGGTTGAACACGTCCGCGAGACCTTTGACGATAAGCCGGAGTTCCTCTGGGAAAAATATCCGAACTTCGCAGTTTTCCGCCGCAAAGATAATCGCAAATGGTACGCGCTGATTGCCAACGTCCCGAAGAGATATTTAAAGCTCGGCGGCGACGAAGAACTTGAGATACTAAACGTGCGCATTGAGCCAGAGGAGCTTGATAATCTTGTTGACGATGAAAAATATTTTCGTGGGTGGCACATGAATAAACGCTCGTGGCTGACGGTGCGCCTTGACGACTGCTTGACTGATGATGAAATCTTCACGCGGCTTGAGCGGAGTTATCAGCTTGCAAAGAAAAAATAATCTGTGCTATATTCTGCGCCGAGGTGATAAACATGAAATTAATTGTGACAGTCGTCGGCAGAGACCGCATAGGGATAATCGCCAGCGTGACGAAAATTCTTGCCGATAACAACGTAAACATCTTGAGCATCAACCAAAACATCTTGGACGGCTTCTTCAACATGATTCTGTTCGCTGAGGCGTCGGATAATAAACTGCGTCTGGTCGACCTGCAAGCAAAGCTCCGCGAACAGGGCGAGGCTATCGGCGTGGAGATAAAGACTCAACATCAAGACATTTTCGACGTAATGCACAAGATTTGAGGAGGCGCGGCGTTGATAACGATTGAAGACATACTCGAAACGAACCGAATGATAACCGAGAATAAACTCGACGTTCGGACGATAACGCTTGGCATTTCGCTTAGGGATTGCGCTCATCCGAACTTGCGCGACTTCTGCCGCAACGTCTACGACAAGATAACGCGTTCGGCAGAATTTCTCGTTAAGACGGGCGAGGAGATTGAAGCTGAATACGGCGTCCCTATTATCAACAAAAGAATTTCCGTTACGCCGATTGCCATTGCCGCAGAGGGTTGCAAGGCTGAAAGCTACGTGCCCATAGCCGAGACCCTCGACCGTGCCGCTAAGGAAGTTGGCGTTAACCTTCGAAAGTTACGAGTCAAAGGAAACGTCATCAGAGAAGGGGCTCAGAAAAATGGCAAATGGATCATCATTC
>JACXWG010000101.1 GCA_014764605.1 Quinella sp. 1Q5
GACGGAGATACTCTACCAACTGAGTTAAGCGAGCCCTAGAAAATCAAATGGTGGGGCTGACAGAACTCGAATCTGTGACCTCCTCGATGTCAACGAGGCACTCTAACCATCTGAGCTACAACCCCACGTCTTTATCAAGACAGGCGCAATTATAACTGCTACGGTTTAAGCTGTCAAGAACTTTTTACTTAATCTCAACCGTCGCGCCGACTTCTTCGAGTTTAGCTTTAAGAGCTTCAGCGTCAGCCTTCGAGATTTTCTCTTTAACCGGAGCGGGTGCGCCGTCGACGAGAGCTTTTGCTTCCTTAAGTCCAAGACCAGTTGCCTCGCGGACAGCTTTGATGACTTTGATTTTTTCTTGACCGATGTTAGCAAGGATAACGTCGAATTCGGTTTTCTCCTCTTCGGGTTCAGCCGCCGCTGCCGCAGGACCTGCCGCCGCAACTGCTACCGGAGCTGCCGCAGACACGCCGAATTTCTCTTCCATAGCTTTGACCAGTTCGCTAAGTTCAAGAACCGTCATGCTTTCAATCGCTTGCATAATTTCTTCTTTAGTCATTATATTTCAGCCTCCATTTTCTAAACAAAAACTTCACACGGATTAAGCCGCTTCTTTTTCCTTCTTTTCGCGAATAGCATCGACGACGCCGACGAAATTGCGAATAACAGCACTCAGGACGCCCACGCAATTTGCAATCGGAGCGTTCATGCTACCAAGGAGTTTAGCGACGAGTTGTTCACGGCTCGGCAAGTTCGCCAAAGCTTTAACGCCTGCCATGTCGATAACTTTGCCTTCGACCATACCAACTTTAATCGTCAATATGCCGGGGTCTTCAAGCTTGTTTTTCTTCATGAAGTCGCAGATAACCTTCGCCGGAGCAACCGCGTCTTCAGCGGAGAATGCCATCGCCGTTGTGCCTTCAAGGTGGGAATCAAGACCTTCAATGCCCGCCTGCTTAGCCGCGATACGGAGCATGGTGTTTTTGACGACTTTATATTGAACGCCCGCCGCACGGAGTTCGCGACGCAGTTGGGTATCAGTCGCCACGTTAAGTCCTCTGTAGCTCGTGATGACGACGCCTTTAGCAGAAGTCAACCAACCTTTAATCTCGGCGACGACCGCTTCTTTTTTGGGTGTAACCTTACTCGTAACTGCCATAAATTTCACCTCCCGCAATGTAATGAAAAAATCCTTCGACCACACAGACCGAAGGAAACTTTAACGTCAAAGTTGCTTTCGACCTGAGCAAGCACTTTAATCGGCGTGCCGAACTTGCCGTCTATGGTCTGAGATATTCAGTTTTAGATTTGAATCGGGACGCCCGGACCCATTGCCGCCGCCAACGTGATTGAGCGGATGTATTGCCCCTTCGCCGCCGCCGGTTTGACACGGATTAACGTATCGATAAGCGTCTGATAGTTTTCCTTGAGCTTGTCTTCCTCGAAAGACTTTTTGCCAATCGGGCAGTGAATGTTGCCTTGCTTGTCGGTGCGGTACTCGACCTTACCAGCTTTTTGCTCGCCGATAGCCTTAGCAATATCCGTTGTGACGGTGCCGAGTTTCGGGTTAGGCATTAAGCCACGCGGACCCAAGAGCTTACCTAAACGACCGATAATGCGCATCATGTCAGGCGTAGCGACTGCGACATCGAAATCAAACCAGCCGCCTTGAATCTTCGCGACCAAATCATCAGTGCCGACGTAATCCGCGCCTGCCGCTTCAGCCTCTTTAGCCTTCTCGCCCGCGACAAATGCCAAAACTCTCTTTGTCTTGCCAATGCCGTTAGGAAGGACGATTGCGCCGCGAACCTGTTGGTCAGCGTATTTCGGGTCGACGCCCAAACGCACATGCAGTTCAATCGTCTCATCGAACTTAGCCGTTGCAGTCTTCTTCACTAGGGCAACAGCTTCGTCGGCGGTGTAAAACTTCCCGTTCTCGACTAGAGCTTGAGCCTCGCGAAATCTTTTGCTTTGCTTTGCCATTAAATTTCCTCCTTGCGGTACAAACGATTAACTCTCCCGCCTTGCCTGATTAAGCTACAATCTCAATGCCCATGCTACGCGCTGTGCCTTCAATCATGCGCGTTGCCGCCTCGATTGACGCCGCGTTAAGGTCTTTCATCTTGAGTTCGGCAATTTCTTGAGCTTTAGCGCGGGGCAGTTTAGCGACTTTGTTTTTGTTGGGTTCGCCCGACGCCTTTTCAATGCCCGCCGCCTTTTTAAGCAGGACTGCCGCCGGCGGTGTTTTGGTTATGAACGTGAACGACCTGTCCTCGTAAACCGAAATTTCAACGGGGATAATCAAACCTACCTGCTGTGCTGTGCGGTCATTGAACTCTTTAACGAACGCCATGATATTGACGCCCGCTTGACCGAGTGCCGGACCGACTGGCGGCGCAGGGGTTGCCTTACCCGCCGGAACTTGAAGCTTGACGACTTTGGTAACTTTCTTTGCCATGTGTGCACCTCCTTTCAGGAACTAAATCTTTTCAACCTGGCTGACGTCTAAATCAACGGGCATGTCCTCAACCAAAACTTTAAGACGTTGTTTTTCCGCGTCGATGGATTTGATTGTTGCGAGCCGATTTTCAAAGATGCCATCGATAATGCGCACGTTGTCATTGACATTAAAGCCGAGGGTGTCATCAACGACGCGTCCTTCAATTAGCTCTGTCAAAATTCTTTGGGCTTCTTCTTCGCTTAGCGGAATAGGATCTTTTTCGGAACCTACAAAGCCCGTGACGCCTTGCGTATTGCGGACGACAAACCACGAATTGTTATCGACAATCATATCAACAAGAACGTAGCCAGGGAAAACTTTCTTCTTTACAACACGCCGTCTGCCGTCTTTGAACTCGGATTCATCACGCATGGGCACTATAACATCAAAGATAACGTCTTCCAGTCCTTGCGCGGCGATTTTGCTTTCAAGGGTGGCTTTAACCTTTTTTTCATAGCCTGAAAAAGTATGAACGACGTACCAAGCACGTCCGGGAATTCGTTCCGAGCTGGTTACTTTCTTTTCCATTGTAACTTTTCCTTTCAGCCGAGAATAAGGCGGAACAGTTTAGCAAAAGCCGTATCGCAAATCCAAATCAGCACGCAGACGATTACAACCGCAAGCCCCACGACGCCTGTATAAGAGACAAGCTCTTTATTGGTTGGCCAAGAGACTTTTTTTAGTTCGGTGCGGACTTCCCTGATAAATTGAATGACGCCCTTTTTTTCGCCCTTTTGCTCCGACATTATTTGGTTTCCTTATGCAGGGTGTGCTTCTTGCAGAAACGGCAATACTTCTTCATTTCGATTCGGTCGGGAGTATTCTTTTTGTTCTTGTTTGTCCTGTAGTTGCGGTTCTTGCATTCGGTGCAGGATAATGTAATATTCGTCCTCATGATTCGTCCTCCTGTTTATTAATTGAATAAGCCCCTTTGCAGGGGCGTTAATCTCAATTAGTAGCGGCGACTGGATTTGAACCAGTGACACTCCGGGTATGAACCGAATGCTCTAGCCAACTGAGCTACGCCGCCGCTGGAGCTGATGACCAGGATTGAACTGGTGACCTTATCCTTACCAAGGATACGCTCTACCGACTGAGCTACATCAGCGTTAGTTGCGGGAGAAGGACTTGAACCTTCGACCTTCGGGTTATGAGCCCGACGAGCTACCGACTGCTCCACCCCGCGGTTCTTGTCGTGAACTCTTGCCCACAACACGGCGCATGTTATCATACGCTTTTAATTTTGTCAATAAAAACTTTCTAGCAGGATATTTTCAGACGCAACCAGAATTATTAACTAATAAAGCTATTAGACCGGCTATAAAAAGTCAAGAGGTTGAAGCTGGAAAATAAGGTTTACTATCACGAAGAACGACGAAAAATGCCCAATGGCAGTCAAATACTCTTTTTCCTCAGAATGTTTCTTTTGGTAAAAAAGCTTGACAGCAGGGTTTTTAAAAGCGGTAAGGATAGTGCCTACTTTGGTAATAGTCTCAAGTTTGGTGTCAAAATTACCCGTGAGACGAGTAATCTCGAAGTCAAAAGCGGCGATGGACGATTCAAGAGATTTGAGTTGCTCAAGATATTGGCGGATAATCAGTGCGAAACTAGACGCGGCAAGAACAATGCCGAATGAATTTTTAGCCAATAATATTTTCGGGAGCAATTTGAGAGTAACGCCCGAAACGAATGACTTCAGCGACGATTAGCGCGTCGATTGTGTCATTCTTTGTCTGACGAATAAATAAGGAGCGCAAAGCGTCGGGAATCAATTATAGTGGCTTCGCGAAAAAGTTTGACAACATTAATACCGACAATGTACATTCAAAACACCCTTTCGGACATTCTGACTAGTGTGGCTCAAAACCTGTTTAGCGAAGAGAAGACGTAATTTCATCCAGCTCATAATTCCGCAGGTCAGGGTCTTCACTCTTAATGAAGTGGACAGCACCACACGGAGGTTAAAAGAAGAAACCTGTCCGCTTGAATTTTAGCAGAACTCTTTTGAGTTTCAGTTCTTACTTTTATATAACAGGAGGTGTTAAACATGGAAAATCAAGAGAACTACGAACGCTATATCCCCGTTGAAATGTCGATTGTCGGTTCATTGTTGGAAATTCGCGATATGCAGGCGGGAAGATTGCCCAAGCCGACGCTTGAAGACTTTTTTGCCCACATCGACGAAGTAATTGAGCAGGAGAAAGCAAATGCAGATAATCCCGACCAAAAAATTTAATGATGACGTTGAGTTTTATATCCGCAAGAAAAAATTCTTGAAAATCCACGCTGATATAAAAACCGTAACGGACGAACTCGAAAAAGGTAATTTTGTTGGCGATAGGTTGGAAGGATTGGATTTGCCCGAAAATACAGCGGCGTATAAAGTTCTGGTTGCTAACAGCTCGGCGAACGTCGGGAAAAGTCACGGCTTCAGACTGATTTACTATCTGGCGATTGCGGACGAAATTTATTTGCTCGCTATTTACTCGAAAAAGGACGACATCAGAGTTGTAAGCGATAAACGGATTGAACAGCTGATAGAAATTCTACTTAGACCGGAGGAGGAATGAAAATGTTCGTTGCAGCAAGAATGACTAAGCACCCAGTGTCCGTGACTAGCGACGCGACGATTCAACAGGCGGATAGGCTCATGAAAAAGCATAAATTCCATAGAATGATTGTTGTAGACAACGGAAAGCTTGTTGGGTACTTCAGCGACCGTGATATTATGCGCGTGGCACCCTCTCCCGCCACGACCCTTTCAAAATTCGAGATTCGCTCCCTGCTCGATAAAATTTCCGTCAAAGACATCATGCACGACAAAGTTATCACCGTGAACGAGGACGCAACGATTGAGGAAGCCGCTTTGATTATGTACCAAAATAAAGTCGGCGGATTGCCCGTCATCTCGGACGTTGGGGCGGTCGTAGGGATTATTACCGCCACTGACATTCTTAAAACGTTTATTGAGGTCATGGGCTTGCCCGGCGGCGAAAAAACCCGTTTGACTCTCGAAGTTGATAACAAAGTTGGCATCATTGCTGACATTACTAAGATTTTCGCCGACAACGGAATCAATATCGATAGTTTCATCACTTGCAAGCAAAATTCCCAACGTTATGAACTCGTCGTGCGCCTCGATGACAATTCCGCCCTCAATGACGTTAAAAAAATCCTCGAACAACGCGGCTATAAGATTGTCCATGCCGTTCATATTGGTTGAAAGCTTTTTTCTGCCGTACGGCAGATTTTTTTTGTCTGTGTGTTATAATCGCGCAGAAATATTTTTAGGAGGTCTTATCATGAAGAAAAAGATTTTGGCGGCTATTGCTGCAGGTTTAATAACTCTCGGCTCGTTCGGCGTGTCTGATGCCGCCTCTCGCGAAGAAATTGCCGCTATCAACGTTCAAACCGCGTCCGATTTCCAATTTTGGAACGAAGACTCGCCCACTAAGG
>JACXWG010000102.1 GCA_014764605.1 Quinella sp. 1Q5
TCAGCCTCTTTGATGATTCGTTGCGCCTGCTTAAGCCACGCTTGCTCAAGAAGTGTCCTAACGAATCGTCCGTTGCCGAAGTTCTTTTTCTTGGCGACGCGTTTAAAAATCTTCTTGCAATGTTCAGCGACCTCGGCGGAGATTTCAAAGCCGCGACGCTTCGCCATGAGCTTAAAAATATCCGTCAGCTCATCGGGCGTGTAATCGGGGAAATGGATATGGAAGGCGATTCGGCTACGCAAGCCCTCGTTGCGGTCAAGGAACTCCTTCATCTTGTCAGGATAGCCCGCAAAGATAACAATCACGGTGTCGCGGTTATTCTCCATCTCTTGGACGATGGTATTGATTGCTTCGTCGCCAAAAGTTGCGTGTTCGCCGTCCGATAAGCTATAAGCCTCGTCGATGAACAAGACGCCGCCGCGGGCCTCCTTGAATTTGTCGCGAACTGCTTTAGCCGTCCAGCCGACGTACTTAGCAACCAAATCCGCACGCCCGCATTCAACGAAACGTCCCGTCTTCAAGACGCCGTCGCGAGCAAGGATTTGCGCGATAAGCCGTGCGACTGTCGTTTTAGCCGTGCCGGGCGTCCCCGTGAAGCACATATGCAACGCCGCCTTCTGCTTATCAAGGTTCATGTCGAGTCGCATTTTCTGCACGCGATGCGCCGCGATAATTTGTTCAATCAAAGCTTTCTGTTCGACCAGACCAATCATTTCTTGGAAATCGGCATAAGCGTCGTTATTCTTATCTTCCGCCTTAATGCTCAAGCGGTCGACTTCACGATAGGCGGGATAGGTTTTGTTTTTCAAGGAGCTGTTGTAGAGTTTCTCGCGGATATTGTAGATGTCGGACGCGCTGAAGGTCAGCTTATCGCCCATAGCCTCCAAAAGTTCTTCGTCGGTGTAGAGGGTCGCGGAGTCCGAACGGTTCAGGAGATTTTTAAGGTAGCTTAACGCCGTTTCGCGATTGCCCGCTCCCTCATGAAGTTCGATTATATGTAAGTCGTCTTGAAGTCTAGCAGTAAGTTGCGGGGCGAAGCCAGGCTTGTCCACCAGCTCCACGAAGATAAACAGCGTGTTGCGTTGAAAGCGTTTGACAGCCTCGGAAATGAACTCAACGACCTGTTCATAAGCGTGCGCGAATTGCCCAGTATTAACTCGTTCGCCGCTAAGCTCGATAACGACCGTACCGCCCGCCGCATTATCAAGGATTCGTTCAAAGTCCACTTCGTCGTAGCAGTTATCAGTTACGTTGGTTATGATGTTGACTCGGCGGCTGACAAGGCGTTTGTTGGTGTACAGCGTGCCGACAAGCAGATTGGACAGGGAGAGAGCCGCATTGGTGTTGCCCGCGATGATTTTGTAGTGGACGGGCTGCCCGTAGAAGTGATGCACATTCTCTTTGGCGTAGATGCGTGCGAACTCCTCTTTGAAGGTATCGTCGGCAAGGAGCACTTCGGATTCTTTCTTGGCCGCCTCAAAGCTAAGACGTTTCGCCGGGCAAATGACTTCCGTTAGTTTGAACGTCCGATTATCCAAAGCGTCAAGCCCCAAGTCTTGATTAATCTGGTAGTAGTCGAAGTTGAAGTTATCGGAGCGGTTCGCCCTGTCGAAAATCTTGGAGAACTTCGACGCGGTAATCTCTTCGAGGTCTTTAACCTTAACGCCCCTAATGGGGAACTCGTCATGGTCTGCGAAGAAATTTTCAAAGAGCCGAGTCAGCTTGGCAGTTGTCAGCTCTTTAAAGCCTTCGACAGCCACGAGCATTTGGAAGATATTTTGCCTTGCGCGGTGAATCAGCACGCGGATTTTATCGCCGTCAATGCCTTCTGAAAGTGCCGAGCTTAAGTCGTTTAGTTGGAACTTGAACGCCCGCCGCGCCTCCATGGAATTGCCGCCGACTCTGTCGCCTTTGAGTTCGCAGGTTACCTGAAATTTGTAGAAAAGCATTCGCTTATCCTCCGTGTTAGCAGATATTCAATTTTCAAAGATAACGGTGACTGGACTGCCACGCCGCCTCGACCAAAAATTTCCTCCTTCCCGTTTTTCAGTCGGTAGAAGTTTATCGTAAGAAATCAACCTTTCCTTAAACATCAAATTTTATTTCTCGTTGGGAACGGGAACATCCTTAAGGCGCGTGATTCGTCCGACGGCGTAATCTTTCATGCCGACTTGATTGAGGTAATCGGCGAAGATTTCTTCAAACGTGCCGAGCTCGCCGACAATCTTTGCGCCTTTAAACATGGTGTAATCATCGCCGCCCATAGTTTGGAAGTCGGCAAGGGCAATCGTGTAATTTTTGTTCTCGTCTAGGGGCTGACCGCCAACTAAAATTTCTTTGACGCGGGAGCCGCCTGGTTGCGTGGGGTCGTAACTAAAAGTCAAGCCGCTGACATCGAGGAAGCCGCCAAAAGACGCCGGATAGTATTCGACGGAGTGTTCAAGCATAGCACGGATTGTCGAGCCTTTGACCTCAGCTACGCGCAACGTATTGCCGAACGGGAAGATAGCCATAATGTCACGTTTGCGAACGTCTCCTTTGGGCAAATCAGCACGCAAGCCGCCGCCGTTGATAATGGCAATGTCAGACTTCGCCGCCCAACGGAACGCGTCCGCCGTGAGATTGCCGAGTTCAGATTCATTGCGGCGAACCAGCAGACGTTCGCTTGAAAGTTCTTTATCGCTGTGAGCAACGACTTCATTGAGGAGAATCTCAGCCTTAGCGTTTACGTCTTTAAGAACCGCGAGAACTTGTTTATCGGGCACGGGGTTGATAGCTTTGATTTCGTCTGCGGTAAGGAGTTCGGACTTCTTAGAAATAATCTTGTGGTCTTCAACTTCAATCGTCGCCTTGCCGAGGAAATGTTCATAACAACCGGTTTGGACAATCAACGTATCCTTAACTCTAATTCCTTCGGTAAGAACTGTGTGGCTGTGCCCGTCAACGATTAAGTCAATGCCGTCCGTTTCGCGGGCAATGTGTTCGCTGGTGAACTTGGAACTTGCATCAACGCCCATGTGCATAACGGCAATCAACACGTCACACTTGGGGCGCAAGACTTTAATCATCTCTTTTGAGACTTCAACGGGGTTAAGGAATTCGACTTCCGTAACGTTCTTTGGATTGGTCTTGAAGGCGGTTTCAGGCGTCGACAGCCCGAAGACACCTACCTTGACTCCGTTGAGCTTGAAGATTTTGTACGGCTTGAGAAGTCTTTTGCCATTGCTCCGCCGCACGACGTTAGCATCAAGGATTGGGAACTTGAGTTGCTTGGCGAGCCGTTCTAGTTGCTTTGAGCCGTAGTTGAAGTCGTGATTGCCAGCAGTCATTGCGTCATAGCCCGCCGCGTTCATGAGTGGCACCATACTTTCACCGCGGCTGATTGTGATAATCGGCATACCGTGGAACGTGTCGCCGGCGTCAAGCCAGAGAGTCGCGGGATTTTTTGCCTTGATGGTCTTAACCGCCGCCGCAAGCTCCGCCAGTCCAATGCTTTGCTTATTGTCGTCCGTGTCTTGAATGCGGGAGTGCATGTCGTTGGTATGGAAGATGATAAGCTCAGCCGCCGCGCAGATTGACACGTTGAACATAAGCAGGGCAATCAGCACGCCGATAAATTTCTTAACCATGAAAACACCTCCAAAAATATTTTCCGCAAGTTTATAACCAATCGCCGCTAAAGGCAAGCCGTTGACACTGCACTACGCGAAATTTATAATCGAACGCAAAGGAGGAGAGAATTTGTTTATAGCCGACAAATACGACGTGATAGTAATCGGGGCGGGGCACGCAGGCATTGAGGCGGCGTTAGCTTCGGCGCGGCTCGGTTGCAAGACTTTGCTAACGACTCTATCATTGGAGAACTTAGCGATGATGCCTTGCAACCCGTCAATCGGAGGCCCCGCCAAAGGTCATCTCGTCCGCGAAATCGATGCACTCGGGGGACAGATGGGTATCGCCGCCGACGCAACTTGCATTCAGTTCCGCACGCTAAACACTGGCAAAGGTCCTGCCGTCCGTGCTCTGCGTGCTCAAGCCGACAAGAAGATTTATCAAGCCGTCATGAAGAGGACTTGCGAGAACGTCGACGGCTTGGATTTGAAGCAACTGCTCATTGAAAATATTTTGGTCGAAGGCGGCAAGGTTATAGGCGTCGAGGCGGAAACGGGGGAAACATTCCTAGCGGCGGCAATCATCTTGGCGAGTGGAACTTACCTTAGCGGGCGAATCATCATCGGCGAAAGTATCTTTGACGGCGGTCCGAACGGTCAACGCGCCGCGCTCAAGCTGTCCGATTCGCTTAAAGGTCTGGGCGTTAAGCTCATGCGATTTAAGACGGGAACACCCGCCCGCGTCGACGCAAGGTCTTTGGACTTTGACAAAATGGAAATTCAACGCGGAGACGAGCCGCCGCAAAATTTTTCCTTCATGACACGAGAGCCGCCGATTAATCGCGTCAACTGCTACCTGACTTACACCAACGAACGCACGCATGAAATCCTACGCCGCAACCTGCATCGCGCACCTATGGCGAACGGAATCATTGAGGGAATCGGCCCGCGTTATTGTCCGTCGATTGAATCGAAGATTATCCGTTTCCCCGACAAGGAACGTCATCAACTTTTTTTGGAGCCTGAAGGCTTGGATACGACCGAATACTACGTTCAAGGCATGTCGACTTCAATGCCAATGGACGTTCAGATTGAGTTCCTGCACACGATACCCGGACTTGAACACGCTAAGATAATGCGGGCGGGCTACGCGATTGAGTATGACTGCTTAGACCCGTTGCAACTCAAGCCGACTTTGGAATTTAAAACTATCGCGGGCTTCTTTTCGGCGGGACAATCAAACGGCACAAGCGGTTATGAGGAAGCGGCAGCACAAGGACTAATCGCGGGAATAAACGCGGCGGCGTTCGTCAAGCAATCGGAGCCGCTGATACTCAAACGTTCGGAAGGTTATATCGGCGTGCTGATTGATGACCTAGTCACGAAGGGCACCAACGAACCTTATCGCATGATGACTTCGCGGGCGGAATATCGGCTACTGCTTAGGCAAGACAATGCCGACCTTCGATTGACGCCGCACGCAATCCGACTGGGACTAGCCACGCCCGAACGTCAAAGGCTCTTCGAGTCCAAACGCGACGAAATTTTATCAGCAACCCGACGCCTCAACGAAATCAAGCTGACGCCGAGCACGGACATTAATCAGAGACTTTGCGCTTTGGGCTTAGGGGAGATTCATAACACCATGCCGCTTGCCGAACTCCTCCGCCGCCCGAACGTCACCTACGAAAAGATTCGCGACGCCTTCGATTTGCCGACCATTTCCACTGACGCCGCCGCGCAGGTTGAAATTAGCATTTTCTACGAGGGCTACATAAAAAAACAAGCCGAGCTTGCCGCAAAGCTCGACCGATTGGAAAACAAACTTATCCCAGACGACATTGACTACACCGCCTTAAAAAATCTTCGCGTTGAGGCACGGGAAAAACTTTCGCAGATACGTCCGCGTTCAATCGGGCAGGCGTCTAGGATTTCGGGTGTGTCTCCCGCTGATATTTCCGTTTTGCTCGTTTGGTTAGAAACTCTGCGCGGCTAAATTTTTTTGTGGAAATCAAGCATTAACTCAATCAGCACGAGCGACAAGGTTTCGTGTTTGACTTCACGTGGCGGCAATGTTTGTTCGAGGAAAGCTTTGGCATTCTCCCCCGTGAATAATTGCCGTCCGAGTGCAAGGAGACCGAACATCAGCGCGTAGAGGGCAGAGATTATCCATGGTACAGCGGTTTTAATTAACAGAAACACTACCGCGAAACCATAGAAAATACCTTTGAGCAACAAAGCTACCGCCGCGAAGCAATAAGCAAGGACCTTGAGCACGAACGGCACGAGACTGATTGCCGCGAAAAGCACCACGGGAACGACTACGAACAGAAGAAAT
>JACXWG010000042.1 GCA_014764605.1 Quinella sp. 1Q5
CTTGCAAGTGCGTGCGACCCATCTTGAGAATATCTTTGTACTCTTCCGCCTTTTGCTCAAGGGCATGAGCAAGATAATCAAGGGCGTTAATGACGTTGTGGCTCTTATAAGTCAAGCAAACCTTAATCGCCGTCGGGAGGGAGTCGTTGGTCGATTGTGCCATGTTCGCGTGGTTGTTTGGGCTGATGATGTCGTAGCGTCCCTTTTCTTCGCCGATAATCTCAAGCGCACGATTGCAAAGAACTTCGTTCATGTTCATGTTGATTGAAGTACCCGCGCCGCCTTGAATCGGGTCAACGGGGAACTGGTCGATGAATTGCCCGTCGATAATCTCTTCCGCCGCTTGAACAAGTGCGTTGCCAATTTTCCTGTCGAGGCGTCCAGTCTCCATGTTAGCTTGAGCCGCCGCCTTCTTGACTTTGGCAAGCGACTTGATGAAGTCCTCGTCGAGCCTGCGTCCGGTGATTGTGAAGTTCTCGATAGCCCGCATTGTCTGCACGCCGTAATAAACTTCGTCGGGAACTTCAATCTCGCCCAAAAAATCGTGTTCCTTTCTCATGTTAGCACCTTCTATATAAAGTTTTGTACTGCCGCTTATAAAACAACATTAGCCAAAGCCATGCCGACTGCAACGCTGACAATACACGTAATCAAGCCGGGGATTTGGAAGCTGTGGTTAAAGACGAACTTGCCAATCTGCGTCGTGCCCGTGCGGTCAAAGGCGATACCTGCCAGAACAGTCGCGTAAATCGGAACGAGGAAGTAACCATTGACGGCGGGGAACATACCAATCATAGCCGGCGGAGTGATTCCCAATGTGATTCCGAGCGGAGCCAACGCGCCAATCGTGCCCGCCTGACTTAAGATGACTGCGCTTAGTAAGAACAAAATTATCGCGAAGACCCAAGGATAAGTTGAGATTAAATCAGCGGCACCGGATTTGATGAAGTCGATATTATTACGTGTCAAAGTGTCGCCCGCCCACGTCAAGCCGAAGATGCAATAGACGCCCATTAAGCCGTTGCGGAAAACGGACTGTTCGATAATCGAATTGACCTTGACGCCGCAAGCGATAATCATGACGCCCGCCATAGCCATCATAACCATTTCAATGCACATAGTCATTGTAAAATTAACCATCTTATCGCCGAGCATAGCCGAAGGTCTAAGCTCAGGGAAGATACCAAAGATGACGACGATAACGGTTGCCAGAAGATAAATCCAGACGGCGCGTTTAGTCGAGGCGGAGAACTCTTTAGCCTCAGCGATTTGGGCTTTCTCGTTAATGGGAGCAGCCTCACCACGTGCGACGCGGTCGAGATACTCTTGGTCAACGGATAAGTCTTTGCCCATGCGAGCCGCCCATAACGAACCGGCAATGACACCGATAAGCGTAGACGGAATACAGACGATTAGAATATCAATGAGCGTGACGCCCTGCGGAGACAATAGCCCGACGAGTGCGACGGTCGCGGCGGAAATCGGACAGGCAGTAATCGCTTGTTGAGAGGCGATAACCGACATTGAAATTGGTCGTTCAGGACGGACGCCCGCCTCGCGTGCAACTTCAGCGATAACAGGCAGGATACCGAACGAGATATTGCCCGTGCCGCACATGAACGTAAAGACCCAACTGATAATTGGAGCATAATAGCTAATGCGGTTCGGATTCTTGCGCAGGAGCTTGACGGCGATTTGAATCAAATAATCCATGCCGCCAGAGGCTTGCAGAGTCGCCGCGATAACGACAACCGTCATGATAATCATAATGACATCGATAGCGGGATTGCCCGGCGCGAGTCCAAAGCCGAAAACTAAAATTGCAATGGCAAAACCACTTGACATGCCGAGGAAAATTCCTCCGTAGCGTGCACCGATGATTAACATCGCTAGCACGACCGCTAATTCAGCCCAAAACATACAACCACCCCTTTTACAGAAATTCTTTCTTGTATACAAAACATGAGCCAATTTTAGCCGTCCGCCTGGTAATCGTCAATCCAATATATTTTTATGGTTGATTATTGATTTGTTAATAGGAACGGGGAAACGTCAAAGATTGACTGTGCACAGTAAGTAAGATATAATCGCCCAAATCGATTCATAGAAAATTCATTTGGAGGCAAAAGACATGTGCGGGATAGTCGGATATATTGGCGATAAGAAGGCGGCACCGATTCTTTTGGACGGGCTGACAAAGTTGGAGTACCGCGGCTACGACTCGGCTGGAATAGCAGTCGATTGCGGCGATAACATTTTTATCGAAAAGTCCGTCGGGAGACTGGAGGCTCTAAAAGATAAGCTCAAGAACAATCTGCCCGTAGGCACGGTCGGGATTGGTCATACGCGTTGGGCGACACATGGCAGACCCTCAGATAGCAACGCTCACCCGCATACCGATTGCCACGAAGATTTCGTCGTCGTGCACAATGGCATTATCGAAAACTATCTTCCGCTCAAGGAAGAGTTAATCGCTCGCGGGCATAAGTTTACGTCCGAGACTGATACCGAAGTCATTGCGCACTTGCTGGAGGAAGTTTATCAGGGCGACTTCGTAGCGGCAGTTCGTGAAGTCCTAAGCAAGGTTGAAGGCTCCTACTCTTTGGCGTTCATGGCGAAGGCTCACCCAGACATTTTGCTTTGCGCTAAGCAGGACAATCCGTTAATCGTCGGTTTGGGCAAGGGGGAAAATTTCATCGCTTCGGATATTCCCGCCATTATCAATCACACGCGAGACACTTACATTTTGAACGACGGCGAACTTGCCCTTGTCAAAAAAGATTCCGTGTTGGTCATGAACCGTCAAGGCGGCATCATCATAAAGAAAATCTTCCACGTGACTTGGAACGCTGAGGCTGCCGAAAAGGGCGGCTACGAACATTTCATGCTTAAGGAGATTAACGAGCAACCAAAAGCCGTCCGCGACACCATGAGCAAACGCATTGCCAAAGACGGCGCGTCAATCGTCCTAGACGAACTGAACTGGGATAAAGCCTTCCTTGACGGCATTGACAAGATTTATATCGTGGCGTGCGGCACGGCGTATCATGCGGGGCTTGTCGGGAAATTTTATATCGAGAAACTAGCCCGCAAGTTAGTTGAAGTCGATTTGGCTAGCGAGTATCGATACCGCAATCCGATTGTTGACGACAAGACGCTTGTTATCGTCGTCAGTCAGTCGGGCGAGACTTCAGATACTTTAGCCGCCTTGAAAGAATCTAAACGGCTCGGCGCGAAGACTTTAGCGATAACCAACGTCGTCGGCTCGTCGATTGCTCGTGAAGCTCATCAAGTCATTCATACGTGGGCAGGTCCGGAGATTGCGGTTGCCTCGACCAAAGCTTACACCACGCAACTAATCCTAATGTTTATGTTAGCTTTGTACATGGCTCA
The DNA here is from genome assembly GCA_014764605.1 of Quinella sp. 1Q5. Lineage (GTDB taxonomy): Bacteria > Bacillota > Negativicutes > Selenomonadales > Selenomonadaceae > Quinella. Next base: position 3,394 of record JACXWG010000042.1, read on the forward strand.
ACTTTGCGACACGTTGCCCGCCGAGAGAGTTCGCGAATTGATTTGCAAGCTGAAGAAAATCCCCGCGCAGATTTCGGAGACGCTATCAGACGTGGAGCCGATTAAAACTTTTGCTAGGCAATATGGCTTCAATGAGGACGTGTTTTATATCGGGCGTTCGTTGGATTATTCCGTTGCCTTGGAGGGCGCACTTAAGCTCAAAGAGATTTCCTACATTCACGCGGAGGCTTATGCGTCAGGCGAACTCAAGCACGGGACTTTAGCTTTAATCGTCGAAGGCGTGCCAGTCATCGCGCTTGCCACTCAAAAGAGCGTCTACGAAAAAACTTTGTCTAATATTAAAGAAGTCAAAGCACGTGACGCGATTGTTATCGGGATAGCGGCGGCGGGCGATACCGAGCTTGAAAAATATCTCGACCACGTTATCTTTGTGCCAGAGACCGACGAGCTGTTGATACCACTTTTAACTGTCGTTCCTTTGCAACTTCTTGCTTACTACGCGGCGATAACTCGTGGCTGCGACGTGGACAAGCCCCGCAACCTTGCTAAGTCAGTGACGGTTGAGTAATGAACGCTTTCTTTCAAGATGAAGACTCGACGCTTTATCTTGCCGACGCCTTAGCCTTGTTGCCGAGGTTCCCTGCCGAGTCCGTTGACGTTATCTTTGCTGACCCGCCCTATTTCCTGTCGAACGGCGGCATAACTTGCAACAGCGGTAAGATGGTTTCCGTAAACAAGGGCGATTGGGATAAAGCCGCGACGCTTGCAGATAAGCACAAGTTCAATCGGCGGTGGATAAGACGTTGCAAGCGAATTCTAAAGCCGAACGGAACGATTTGGATTAGCGGCACTTTGCACAACATTTATTCGGTTGGCATGGCTCTTGAGCAGGAAGGCTTCAAAATCATGAACAACATCACGTGGCAGAAGACGAACCCCGCGCCGAATCTCAGTTGCAGATACTTCACGCACAGCACCGAAACGATTCTTTGGGCAAAAAAAAACTCTTCCGCTAAGCATTACTTCAACTACGAGCTGATGAAGGAGATTAACGGCGGTAAGCAAATGAAGGACGTTTGGACAGGGACGCTGACGTTGCCACGAGAAAAACTTTTCGGCAAGCACCCGACGCAAAAGCCGCTTTACTTGCTGGCAAGAATTCTTCTGGCGTCGACTGTCGAAGGCGATTTGGTCTTAGATCCTTTCTGCGGTTCAGGGACAACGGGCGTTGCTTGCAAGTTGCTTGGCAGGAAGTTTATCGGCGTCGATAATAACCCCGAATTCATCGCGTTGGCTAAGGAAAGGTTGATTCACGCTCATGAACAGAAACTTTGAAGATTGGCTCGCGACGTTCCGCAGTTCGATTAACGGCTACGACTACTACACAGACTTTGCTAAAGTCTATGACAATGCCGAACGCCTCAAGCCAGAGATTTACCTTCTGAACTCGTTGGTTGGCTCGAAGGACATCGAACGCGACTTTGAAAATCTTTTGGCGAAGTATCCCGCGTGCTTACGGGCGGTACCGATTCTGTTGGCGGTTCGTCAGAGTGAAATTTTCTGCGTCGATACGAATTACAACTTTGACAAGCCGACGCAATCTATTGAGCAGTATAAACATTTCATGCGGGCTACGGGGCTTTTCGACTTGTTGCAAAGTCACGTCAGCAACTTGTATGACTACATGACGGGCGTGGAGGTCGGGCTTGATTCAAACGGCAGGAAAAATCGCGGCGGTCATCAAATGGAAAATCTCGTCGAGAGTTTCTTAAGGCAAGCGGGCGTCGCTTATCGCAAGGAAATGTATCTTGCCGACGTGGAGAAAACTTTTGGGCTTGACCTCTCGAAGATTTCTGCGGGCGGAACTTCGACTAAGCGTTTTGATTTCGTCGTCAAGACTTCGGCGGTCTTTGGTATCGAGACGAATTTTTATGCAAGCGGCGGTTCAAAGCTCAATGAGACTGCGCGAAGTTATAAAATGATTGCGGAGGAGTCAAAGAATATTCACGGCTTCAAGTTCGTTTGGATAACTGACGGCGACGGTTGGAAGTCTGCGCGGAAGAATTTAAAAGAAACGTTCCTTGTCCTCGGCACGCTGTACAATATTGCGGACTTGGAGCACGGAACTTTCAGGGAGCTTTTCAATGAATGAACGAGTAAAAATCTTAGGGGTGAAGGTCGACGCGGTGACAATGTCGCAAGCCGTCGAATGCGTGATAAGTTTAATCGCGACGGGTAAGCCGTCAATGGTGGCGACTGCCAATGCTGAAATGCTTTTGAACGCCACACACGACGCCGAACTAAAAAAAATCTTGAACGCGGCAAGCTTGGTTGTGCCGGACGGCGCGGGAACTGTTTGGGCGGCTCGTCACCTCGGAAAGTTCATGCCCGAACGTGTCGCGGGCTTCGATTTGGTTCAGGAACTCATGAAGATTGCTCCCGCACATGATTTTAAGTTCTTCCTGTTCGGAGCCGCGCCGGGCATCGCCGATAAAGCCAAAGCCAAAGCTGAGACACTTTATCCTGGAATAAAAATCGTCGGTACTCGCAACGGCTATTTCAAGGCAGACGACGAACCCGACATTATCGCCCAGATTAAAAGTTCCCGCGCAGATATTCTCCTTGCGGCTTTGGGTGTACCTAAGCAAGAAAAATGGCTTTTCAAGTACAAAGACGAACTCAAAATCCCCGTGTCAATCGGAGTGGGCGGAACCTTCGACGTTATGGCGGGTGTCGTCAAGCGTGCGCCGCTGTGGATGCAAAAGGCTCGCCTCGAATGGCTCTTTAGGGCAATGCTTCAGCCTAGTCGCGCAGGAAGATTGCTCGCCTTGCCAAAATTCGTTTGGAAAGTTCATAAGCAGAAAAACGGAGCGTGAGAATCTTGAGCATAATCAGAGAAGGATATTATTTTGCGGGCGTCGCGCTCCTTATCGCGCTTTTCCTCGGCATGGTGATTCACCCCTACGCCGCGATACTGCCCGCCGTCATTGCTTGTTACTGCATTTATTTTTTCCGTAATCCTAATCGGACAATCCCCGCCGACGAAAATTTAATCGTCTCGCCCGCCGATGGCACCGTTCAAGACGTGGTGGAAGTCGAGAGCGATGACTTCATCAAGTCGCCCTGCCGCAAGGTCATAATTTTTTTATCGGTCTTTGATGTCCATGTTAATCGCAGTCCGATTGCCGGCGAGATTAAAATCCAAAAGTATATCTGCGGACGTTTTCGCCCGGCTTACAAAGATTCCGTCGGCTTCGAGAACGAAAGACACCTTATCGGCATTGAAAACGAACGACTCCGCGTGACTGTAACTCAAGTGGCTGGGATTTTGGCTCGGCGTATTGTTAGCTGGGTTACACTTGATGACAAACTTGAGAAAGGCGAACTCTACGGCTTAATTCGTTTTGGCTCGTGTACTGAAATTGTCATGCCTTCAAGCGTCGAAGTCACGGTTAAGAAGGGCGATAAAGTCCGCGGCGGTGAATCGATTATCGGCAAGATTAAATGACGCTAGACGATTGAAGATAAATCTTCTGCATGATAAAATCGTGCGGAAGATTTTTTTATGCAAGGAGGAGAGACAATGATTAGGAGAATCCTCATCGCGAACCGTGGAGAAATTGCCGTGCGCGTCATTCGCACCTGTCAAGAACTCGGCATTGAGACCGTTGCAATTTACTCGGACGCGGACAAGGAAGCATTACACGCACAACTTGCTGACGTTCGTTATCGCGTGGGCACGGAAGACGCCTTCGACAGCTACCTTAACCGTGAGGCAATTATCGACGCGGCGAAGACCACCGAGGCTGATGCAGTTCATCCGGGATACGGTTTCTTGTCCGAAGACGCGGACTTTGCGCAAATGGTCGTCGATGCGGGCATGACGTGGATTGGTCCCTTGCCGGAGACGATTAGGCTAGTCGGCGACAAGGACGCGGCTCGCAACTCAATGATTCCTTCGGGCATTCCCATGTCAAAAGGCTCCGAACCTCTGACAAGCAATACAATGGCAGTTAAGGCGGCGGCGGAGGTCGGTTATCCCGTCATCTTGAAGCCCGTTAGCGGCGGCGGCGGCAAGGGTATGTTTATCGTCCGCAACGAAGAGGAACTTCATCACGTGCTAGGGCTTGTCGACGTTAAGCAGAACAGATTTTATTTCGAGCATTACATTGAGCATTCGCGGCACATTGAGGTTCAAGTCGTGGCGGATAACTTCGGTAGCGTGATTCACCTTGGCGAGCGCGAATGTTCAATTCAACGCCGCAACCAAAAACTTTTGGAGGAGTCGCCGTCGATAGCCTTAACACCCGAAATGCGCGAACGCGTCGGCAAGCTTGCAGTCAAGGCGGCAAAGTCCGTTCACTATTCCAATATCGGCACCGTTGAATTCTTGCTTGACCTTGCGACGAATGAGTTTTACTTCATGGAAATTAATCCGCGCATTCAAGTCGAACACGGCATAACCGAGGCTGTAACGGGTATTGACTTGGTAAGGACGCAGATTAAAGTTGCGTCGGGGGAGCCGCTTGACTTCACGCAGGCTGATGTTAAGTTCACGGGGCACGCTATCGAGTGCAGAATTAACGCCGAAGACCCCGACCGCAAGTTCATGCCCACGCCCGGCAAGATTGAATTTCTTCATGAGCCGAGTAGACCTCGCGTTAGGTTTGATAGCGGAGTCACGGCGGGATTGTCAATCGAGCCTTATTACGACTCGTTGATTGCAAAGTTGATTGTCCACGGGCGCACACGCGGCGATGCTATCAGAATCATGCGGCGGGCGTTGAATGAGTTCATGCTAAAGGGCGAAAACAATTTCGTTAAGACGACTGTCCCGCTCCACCAGCACATCCTTGACGATGACTGGTTCTGCACGGGAAATATCGATACGCAGTTTATAAAAAAGCGTCTTCCTATATACGCGGCGGCTCTGAAGAAAATCACGCTTGAAGACAAAATGGATCCCAACCTCGCCGAACGACTTGCACGCGGCGGCGGACGCATCGACATTGACTACGCATAAAAATTCCTCGGTGATTGGTGATTTGCTTCGACCGATCGCTAATCACTTTTTTTATTTGACAATGAAGGAACTTTAGCAAGTCAAGCGAATAGTAGCTAATAATTTCTTTGAAACGGTTGACAGTAAGGGCTGTCGACGTAAAATTTTCCGGAAAAGGGGAGGCGTCGAAAGTGATTCGTGTTTTGATTGCTGATGACTCGGCTTTTATGCGAAAAGTCCTCTCTGATTTATTCAACAGTCAAAGCGACTTCCAAGTCGTCGGGACGGCGGTAAACGGTCAAGACGCAATCGAGAAAGTAAAAAGATTTCAGCCCGATGTATTGACGCTCGATGTTATTATGCCGGTCATGGACGGACTAAACGCACTGGCGGTTATCATGGAGCAATGCCCGTTGCCAGTGGTTATGGTTAGTTCCACGACGCAAAAGGGAACAAACGAAACTATTCGAGCTCTTGCGTTGGGTGCGGTGGACTTCGTGAGCAAGGCGGGCGGTGCCATTTCAAAAATCGACACGATAAAGGATGAGATTCTAGCGAAATGCAGATTGGCGGCGAAGACTCATGCACGGAAAAGTTTCGCCGCGAGCAAACCGCTCGTCTATTCTCCAAAGCCTCCGAACGTTGAGCCGACCACGCGCCGAATCGAAGTAAGACGCAGAACGGGACTTGTCTTAGGACAAAAGCCGACGATAAACCGCGTGCCGTCAACTACAGCCCCAGTAAAGAAAATTATTCCGGGCACAGGCAAAAAGCTAGTAGTCATCGGCACTTCAACGGGCGGACCTCAAGCGTTGCAGACGGTCATCACGCGCCTACCTAAAAACCTCCCCTGCGGAGTCGTCGTCGTTCAGCACATGCCGGCAGGTTTCACGAAGTCATTAGCGGAAAGGTTGAACTCAATCAGCGAGATAGCGGTCAAAGAGGCGGAACAAGACGAGATTATAAGACCAGGTCAAGTTTACATTGCGCCGGGCGATTATCATTTACGCATAGCTCCTGCAGGCGGTGAACGTCGAATCGTCTTGAGTCAGGAGCCGCGGGTTGGTAATCTGCGTCCCACTGTCAATTATATGTTCGACTCCGCCGCGCAATTCGGAAGGGATTTAGTCTCGGTGATTATGACTGGCATGGGCTCGGACGGTTGCGAGGGCATGAAGAAAGTTAAAGCAACGGGCGGTTATTCAATAGCTCAAGACGAGGACAGTTGCGTTGTCTACGGAATGCCTAAGGCGGTGGTCGATGCGGGGCTTGCCGATGAGATTCGCCCTTTGAATAAAATTGCCGAAGCTATCGTTGAAGCTGTAAGAAGATAGCGGCTTTATTCGGATAAATAAACAGGAGGAGTTTAAATGGAAACTAATCAATACATGGATATGTTTCTTGACGAGTCGCATGAACATTTGCAATCGCTAAACGACGGCTTGCTCGGCTTGGAAGACAACGCCGAGGATCTGTCCATACTCAATGAGATTTTCCGCAATGCGCACACGCTCAAGGGCATGTCGGCGACGATGGGTTATAACAAAATCGCCGAGCTGACTCACGAGATGGAAGACGTTCTTGACATGTTGCGCAAGGAGCAATTAGCGGTAACCGGCGACATTATCGATACGCTGTTCAAGTGTATTGACTCGCTGGAGCAAATGATTAACAACGTGGCGAACGGCGACCCCGAAGATCTTATCGATGTATCCGATTTGGTTGCGAAATTAAGTGCTATCTCGCGTGGCGAAGGCGCACCCGCCCCAAAAGCGGAAGCCTCAGCCGAAACGCCTGCCGTCGAAGCAACAACTGCTACGCCTGCTGAAGTCTCTGCGGATGTTCCCGTTGATTTATCAGACACGGAAAAAAGCGTCATCACCGAGGCAGAAAAGCGCGGCATGCACGGCATTTATCTTAAGGTCACGTTGGCGGAGTCTTGCCTGTTGAAGTCTGCGCGGTCTTATATGGTAATGAACGCCTTGGAAGAACTCGGCGAAGTGATTCGGACAATCCCCGCCGCAGAGGATTTGGAGCAAGAGAACTTTGAACGCTCCTTTGAAGTTATCTTGATAACTGCCTCCGAAGAAGAACAGATTCATGACGCGGTAGTTGGCATTTCCGAAATCGAAACGGCAGAAACGCAGATTATAAAATTCGGAGGAACGCCCGCACCTCAGCCCGAAGCTAAAGCGGCACCGGTCGTCGAACAGAAATCCACTGCACCGGCGACGGCTCCTGCACCAGCCCCCACGCCTAAACCTTCAGCACCGGCAAATAAACCAGCGGCGCAAAGTGGTGGACAATCTGCGGCGGCACAACAAAAGAAAAGTCACGCGGGACAATCCGTCCGTGTCGACATTGAAAAGCTTGATACGCTGATGAACTTGATGGGCGAGCTAGTTATCAATAAGGTTCGTCTTGAGCAAATCGGGCAGACACATAGACTTTCCGAACTCACAGAGACTTTGGAGCAAATGGACAGAGTCACGACCGACTTGCAAAATATCGTCATGAAAGTCCGCATGGTTCCCGTCAGCCAAGTCTTTAACCGTTTCCCGCGCATGGTTCGCGACGTTACCAAAGAGCTTAACAAGGAAATCAACTTGACAATCGAGGGCGAGGACACCGAACTTGACCGTACGGTTATTGACGAGATTGGCGACCCGATAATGCACCTTTTGAGGAATTCGCTTGACCACGGTATCGAAATGCCAGACGAGCGCGAGGCTAAGGGCAAGCCGCGTATCGGTGAAGTTGGACTTATCGCACGCCACGAAGGCAACAACGTCGTTATCATGGTCACGGACGACGGCAAGGGCATTGATGCGGATGTCATTCGGCGCAAGGCTGTAGAGAAGGGGCTTTACACTCAAGACGAAGTCGACTCGATGGATGACGCGGACGCCGTCCGAATCGTTTTCTTGCCTGGCTTCTCCACTGCAGAGAAAATCAGCGATATTAGCGGACGCGGCGTCGGCATGGACGTTGTTAAAAGCAAAATCGAATCGCTTTCCGGTCAAGTCGACGTTGAGACGCACATTAACGAAGGTTCTATCTTCAAGATTAAGTTGCCGCTGACTTTGGCGATTATTCAAGCAATGCTCGTTCAAGTTCAAAACGAAATGTACGCAATCCCGCTCGCCTCAATCGACAGCACACTTAGCATTCAGCCGAACGATATAAGCACTGTGCAAAACAATGAAGTTATCGTCCTGCGCGGCGAAATCATTCCGATAATCCGCATGGAAGAATCGCTTATGGTTCCGCACGTTCGCGACACTAAGGAACTATTCGTTGTGGTAGTGCACGCGGGCGACTCAAAGGCGGGTATCGTCGTTGATAAGCTGATTGGTCAGCAGGAAATCGTTATCAAGACGCTGGGCAATCTGTTCATGGGCTTGAAGATGTTCTCTGGTGCTACGGTGCTCGGCGATGGTCGCGTTGCTTTGATTCTTGACGTGGCGACGATGCTTAACTAAGGAGGAATTTATATGGCTAAAGACAGCGTGGCGAATAAACCTGCAGCAATCGACGAAGAAGAAGAAGTTCAAGCAATGCAGGTTGTTGCGTTCAAATTGCGCGACGAAGAATACGGCGTAAATATCTTCCACGTGCAGGAGATTCGCAACTTAGTCGACATAACGCGGGTACCGTTCGCGGCGAGTTTCATTAAGGGCGTTATCAATCAGCGCGGTTCGGTTATGCCGGTTATCGACTTGAAAAAACGTCTCGGCATTGAAGAGACGCCTTATACCTCGTTGAGCAGGATTGTTACCGTTATCGTAGATGATTTGCAAGTGGGCATGTTGGTCGACGCCGTCACAGAAGTTTTAACGATTCGTTCCAAGCTCGTCGACCCGAAAAAGACCGTTAGCGATAGGGCAATGGAAAAATTCTTAAGCGGCATTGGCAATATCGACGGAAGACTTGTTACCATGCTCAACCTTGAGGAGATTGTCAACGCAAATTAATCAGCTTAGAATAAATTTATGGAGATGATTTAAATGATAGATGAATTCGATTTGACTCCGAATCAGCTAGACGCCATGCGCGAAATCGGAAACGTCGGTGCGGGCAATGCGGCAACAGCCCTTTCGCAGGTGCTCAACAAGAAAATCGATATGAACGTCCCGAAAGTCTCGATTATCCCGATTGAAGACGTTCCCGACCTCGTGGGCGGTCCCGACGCTTTGATTGTAGCCGTCTTCCTGCGTGTCTATGGCAAGGCTCCTGGCAATATCCTCTTCCTCATGCCCAAAGAAAATGCCTTCTATATGGTTGATGACTTGATGGGCAGACCACACGGCACTACGCAAGAACTCGGCGAAATGGAAGTTTCAGCCCTTAAGGAAGTCGGAAATATTTTGACGGGCTCGTATCTCAACTCGTTCTTCCACTTCACGAACATATCAATGATTCCGTCGATACCGTCTTTAGCACTCGACATGGCAGGCGCAGTCTTAAATATCGTGCTCGTTCAGCTGGGGCAAATGGGCGATTATGCAATGGTTATTGAAACAAAATTCTTGGCTGAAGACGACAGCGTACAAGGACACTTCTTCCTCGTGCCCGACCCCGGCTCGCTGACAACTCTCGTCAAGGCAGTGGGAGTTGAATAATTATGGCAGCTCTTATCAAAGTAGGCATGGCAGATTATAAAGTCGGTCGCAGTCCTTCCACCCTCATAAGTTATGGCTTGGGTTCATGCATCGGCGTTTCCCTCTACGACCCTATTAAAAAAGTCGGCGGGCTTCTGCATATCATGTTACCCGACAGCACGCAGGCACGCTCAAGTGACAATCCTGCAAAGTTCGCCGATACGGGTATCCCGCTTATGATTAATGACGTTGTGGCACTCGGCGCGACTAAGGCTCGACTTCAAGCAAAGCTTGCGGGCGGGGCGCAAATGTTTGCCTTCTCCAATGCAAGCGACATCATGAAGGTCGGCACCCGCAACGCTGAGACTTGCAAGCAGATTCTTCGCCGCAACGGAATTAAAATCGTAGCCGAGGACACCGGCGGCAATTACGGACGCACAGTCTCAATCGACTTGGAGACGGGCTCTTACAAGGTCAAGACTATCGACCGTGGCGAAAAGCTGATTTAACATAGGCGACGTTAAACGATGACCGACATCTAGCGGCGAATTTTTATTGATACGTGGTGAAAAACTTTGACAGGATTTTACGGCTATCTTGAAAGCATCATGCCCATCAAAAGGATAATTATCTCATTGGCGGTCGGCATGGTCTCATTGTTTATCGTACTCATTTCTGGGCTGACAAGCGATTTCGTGAGCGGAGGGACTGTGGCATCGCGAGCTTTATCAGCCTTTTCTTTTACTAGCTTGGTGAGTTTTATTTTTTTGATGAGTTGCGAGGAATATGCTATTTTCAAGACCAAACGCGAGCTTGAACATTTCATAGACGACGCCCCCTTTGCTGAGACAAATGAAAACTTCAACCGGGCAGAATATCTCCACGAAGAAGAACCAGTAGCAGAAGATAACTTCCGCCCGATGGACTTTGGACAGTTCGCGAATCAAAATTGAGCTTAAAGCGTGACGAAGGACGGTGAATAACTATGGAAAGTGACTCGAAGGAAAAAGACATCTCGGCATTGTGGCTAAGGTACAAGGAAACAAAATCCGTTGAAGTGCGTAACGCAATCGCCGAACATTATCTGTCGCTTGTCAAGATTGTCTGCGGGCGTCTGGCAGTGAGCTTGCCGCAACATTTGGACAAGGACGACCTTTTGAGTAGCGGTTTCTTCGGTCTGCTGGACGCTATTGACCGTTTCGACATCACGCGGAATATAAAGTTTGAAACTTATGCGGGCGTTCGTATTCGCGGGGCAATGATTGATTATCTGCGTTCAAAGGATTGGATACCCGTTTCAATGAGGCAAAAGATTCGCAAATACGAACAGACAGTTTGCAAGCTTGAAACGGAACTTGGGCGAGCGGCGACTGATACGGAATTGGCAAAGGCTCTTGAAATTTCTGTTGAGGAATTGCAAGTGCTAGTCAATCAGTGCAACTCGGCAACAGTCATTCCGCTTGAAGATTATCTAAAGACGGACGCCGCCGAAGCAGTCGACACGAACCCCGCGAACTCAACGGAGCTTTTCGAGATAAAAGAGACGCTAGCCAAGGCGATTGAACGTCTGCCAGAAAAGGAAAGAACCGTCGTATCGTTGTACTACTACGAAGAGATGACGCTAAAGGAAATAAGCTTGGTAATGCACCTGACCGAGGCGCGAATCTCCCAACTGCACACGAAGGCGATTTTTAGGATGCGCGGCTATTTGGCGCAAAGCAAAGAAGATTTACTTTAGGAAAGGAGGACGCGGGATGAGTGAAAATCTTATCTTGGGCGGTCCGGCATCCGGTTACAAATATGAGTTCAAACCGGACGGCGTTTATTTGACAGTTTATCCCAATGTGGACGGCGAACGTCTTTTTGAGCTGTCCGATATGCGTCAAATTCTGCGCGATTGTAAAGTTTTGGATTATGACGTTGGGATTCTTTCACGGACAATGCGCGAGGCTAATGGGCGACCTCAAAGAATCGCTGAGCCTGTGCAAATAACCGAGGAGGTTTTAAGGGCGGCAGTCGGCGACGAAAAAATTTTCGCGGGCGACGAGGAGGAAGAGCCTTACGCAAGACTTATCGTCGAAATGCCCCGCGACAAGATGAAGGCGACCATAAAATATGACACGCGGGACGGCGCACGCCTCCCTACAAAAGAAATGGTTATGGCGGCTTTGAGTGATGCGGGCGTCGTCTACGGCATTAACGAAGACGCAATCGATATTGGAATAAGGAGCTTAACCCCGTTTGTCGCGGCGGAAGGTCTCTTGCCAATTCCCGGCGAGAACGCTTACATTGACAGGAAGTTTGATTTGGGCATTCAAGGCAAACCCGTCGTCGATGAGTATGACAAGGTCGACTACAAGGATTTAAATCTGTTCGTGCTTGCCAAAGAGAATCAGACGCTAGCGATTCGCATTCCGCAGACTAAAGGCACGCCTGGCAAAAATATTTTGGGCGAACCAGTCCCCGCGCAAAACGGCAGACCTTGTCCTATGCCCGAAGGGAAAAATACTAAGGTCGTCGGCGAACACAGATTGATTGCCACGGTGAACGGTCAGATTGTCGACAAAGGCTCGCGGATAAGCGTCGACCCAAGGCTGGAGATTAAAGGCGGCGTTGGTGTTCAGACGGGCGATATTGAGTTTGATGGCACGGTTCAGATTAAAGGCGACGTGGAGCAGGGCTTCAAAGTCAAGGCGACGGGCGACATTGAGATTAAAGGCTCAGTCAACGGCGCGGAGGTCACTGGACGCAACGTCTACATAAGCGGCGGTATCACGGGCGCGGATAGGGCTAAGGTTTTCGCTGAACACGACGTACGAACAGCTTTTGCCGAGAACGCTTTGATTGAGGCGGGCAACGATGTCTTTATCGCGGACATTGCGTTGCATTCCCAAATCAGGGCGGGCAAGCGTCTTATCATGGAAGATAAGCACGGACAGATTACCGGCGGTCATGCTGTGGCGGGCGAAGTCGTCAGCGTTAAAGTTATCGGCAACTCGTCGTTCGTCGTTACGAAAGTTTCAGTTGGCGTCGACCCGAACTTGCAGAAGGAGTATCAAGCGTTGCGCAAGACTTACAAGGAGTCCAAGAAACGTTTGACGCACATTATGCAGACGCTTAACACTCTCTCGAAGATTGACATTAACAAGTTGCCGCCCAGCCGCGTCGAATCGATTAATGCCTTGACTCGTTCGCAATTCCCGTTGGCAGGACAGATTAAACGCGACGAAAAGAGAATCCTAGAGATTGAAGCGCAACTGACGAACATGAAGAACGGCAAGATTAGAGTTAGCGGCACAATCTATCCGGGCACGCGCCTTTCCGTCAATAACATTCTAAAGAGCATTCAATCGGAGTATAAGCATTGTAGCATTGCACTTAATGACGAGGGCGAAGTCGAAGTCGGCACCTATTGATTGGAGGGATAAAAAATGGAACTTGCACCGGTTGGAGTACAAATGACATACGCGAACGCCAACAACGCGTCTCAAGTTCAGCAAGACCTGAACAACGCCTCGGCATTGCAACAAGCCTTCCAGACCGTGCGCGAGAAGGAAGACGCTCAACTTAAGCAAAAGCAGGTTCGCAATAAGGAAGAGGCGGAAGGACGGGTTATCAAGGACGACCCCGACCGTCAACGCAGACAAGGCGGCTATTATTATCGTGCTCAGCAACGCAACGATGAACCAGAAGACGAAGACGAAAATTACGCTGTAGACCCCAGACGCGGGCACTTCGTGGATATTTCTTTTTAAAATGATTACCGAGTTAATGCTACTGCTGATAGTGGTCGGCGCAGGAATTGTTTTCGTCGCCTGGTCGAACACACGCAGACGCAAGCAAAACATTTTGGAACGCAGAGAGATTGCTGACTCGACGGGCAAGCTTAAGCAGGAACTTGAGCGGACGGCTAACGAGATTATCGGACGTATGGAAAATCACGTTACGCACCTTGAAGACGTTCTCGACGAGTCCGAACGCAATCGCACACAACTTGAAGGACGAGTGACTGAGCTTAAGAAGTTGCTTAAGAAAAGCGAAGGGCAATCCGGCGAGATAAGAGACTTGCTAGCGAGACTCGACGACGCGGGCGAGGAAATCGATTCCATGCAACGCAAGATGGACATCGTCGAACGGAAATTAAATCTGGCAATGACGGCCCCGCTACCGATTCAACAGCCCGTCACTATTCCGCAAATGCCGCTTTTCACACAGCAACAGACCCCGCCGCCAATCCCGCCGATAACACAGTCCGTCACGCAGACGCCGCCACCAGTCGCACCGATAAAGCCGCCTGAAATAAAGCCTCAACCGATTGCTCCTAAGGTCGAAGTCAAACCACCGCCACCAGTAAAAACAACACCGCCCACGCAAGTGACGACGACACCCGCTGAACCGATTAATCCCCTAGGACCAATCACAGTGCCGCCGATTATCCGACCCAAGGAGTTCGATAAAATTTTGGAAGAGTCTTTAGCCGAGCAACCGCCGCCCCCGCGCAAGTCAATCGTACTGTCGCCCGAAAACAAAAAGCCCGTGGCAGTCGTAGACGCCGACCCCGTCAAAATTGAGGCGACGCGCAAGAAATTGCATGAGGCATCAGCGGAAATGGCAAAGCGTTCGCGAGAAGAAGTCGAAGAAAATCAAGCAAAGCCCTTGCAAAAGAAACGTAGAAGTGCACGTTCAGCGCGTGACGTTAGAAAGGCGGCAATCGAAGCGATACGAGCGGCAGAACAAAGTAGCGCAGTCGAAGAAAAGCCAGCACCGCCTCCGCCGCCGAAAAAGATTGTGCCCGAACGTCGAGACCTCAAGTTAGAGACAACGGATTCATCGGTTATAAAGGAAATGTTGCTGTCAGGCATGTCAATCGAAGACATAGCACGCGAGACGGGGCTTGGGCGCAGTGCAATAGAATTGGTTCAGGAATTGACCCGAAGACAACTTGGCAGAAGATTATGAGCCGCTCCAATGTGGGCGGAATTTTTTTAGATATAACGAGGTGATTTTATGATGATGACGGGTGCAAGGGCAATTGTAGAGTGCTTGCGAGAACGTGGCGTCGATATAATCTTCGGCTATCCGGGCGGAATGATTCTGCCGATGTATGACGCCTTAATCGAGGAAAAGGAGATTAAACAAATCTTGGTGACGCACGAACAGAACGCAGCACATGCGGCGGACGGTTATGCGCGGGCGACCGGCAAAGTTGGTGTGTGTATGGCGACTTCAGGACCTGGCGCAACAAATTTAGTTACGGGGATAGCGACGGCGTTTATGGACTCAATACCGCTCGTGGCGATAACTGGACAAGTCGACACCGCGCTTTTGGGTCGCGACGCCTTTCAAGAGACTGACATACTCGATATAACAATGCCAGTAACCAAGCACAACTTCAAAGTCAAAGACCCGCGACTGTTAATCCCGATAATACGGCAAGCCTTTGATATTGCAATGAGCGGTCGTAGAGGTCCGGTACTCGTCGACGTGCCGCGGGATATTTTCTTCGCAGAGGTAGATTATCGCCCGCAAGAAGTCAAAGAGAAGATGCCTAGCCAACCCGACGCGGACTTCATCATTTGCGCGGCGGAGGCGGCTGAAGAAATCGCTAAGGCTGAACGTCCCGCAGTAATCGTGGGCGGCGGAGCGGTCTCGGCGGGTGCGTCCAAAGAAATTATCGCGTTCATTGAGAAATTTAACTTGCCCGTCGTCAATACGCTAATGGGTATCGGAGCGGTGCCGCGCAGTCATCCGCAGAACTTAGGCTTTGCAGGTATGCACGGCAAGAAGGCGGCTAATCATGCAATCGCGGCGGCGGATTTGGTTATCGCGATTGGCAGTCGATTCGGCGACAGGCAGACGGGCAACCTTAGCAAGTACACGCAGGCGAAAAAATTTATCCACATTGACATTGACCCCGCAGAGATTGACAAGAACATTGAGGGCAGTCTCGGTTTGGCGGGCAACATGCAGGTTATCTTAAAGCTTCTCATGCGTCACGAGTCGAACAAAACCCGCGTTCGTTGGTGGCAACAGATTGAGAGTTGGCAGGAAGAATACGACTATGATTATCAAGTTGACCGCTTGACGGTGCCTTGGGCGATGAATCAGATTGCTAAGAAGACGGCGGGAAAAAATTTTGCATACGCGACGGACGTTGGGCAACATCAAATGTGGGCGGCGTTGCATTTGC
>JACXWG010000006.1 GCA_014764605.1 Quinella sp. 1Q5
ATGTGTTGTGCCGTCGCCGAGTAGCACTAACTCTATATCATATTCCGCCGCCAATCGCTTTATCACGTCGCCAAGCTCATCCGTCACGACGACCCGTTGATATTTTATTTCCCCCGCCGCCGTCAAAACTGCCACGCCGCACTTGTCGCGCCCTGGGTCTATTCCCATTATCATTGCTTCTTCTCCACTTTTATATTTAGCCTCAATGGTCCTTGCGAATACGTTTCCTCGCGTGCCGTCGCCGTCATCTGAACTCTTCCCTTTATACCCATTAGCGAATCGAGAACCTCATAAAGTTGCGTGCCCTCCATGCGTCCCACGCTTCCTGTCAGCGGGTCGGTTAATATCCCTTTCTCCGCCGCTATTCGATTTATCTCCGTCAAAAAGTCCCGAAAGATTGTTTCTGGCGGATTTTCCTCGTTGATTTCGTAAGTCTTCGTGAGGATTTTTTCGTTATTCTTAAAGATGAGTTCGTTTGGATAAAGTTCAAGCCGCGACCGCACTGGCTCGCCTCGTACCAAATTGCCTGCCGCCGATATTCTCAAGACCATATCTCGTTTGCTAGATTCAATAGCCTCGATAACTCGTTGCAGTTCCGGCTGATATATCCAAACCGAGGTATCCTCGTCGCCGCCAAAACGTTCAATTAATCGTTGCGTAGCTTCTCCTGCCAAGGCGTTTATGTCGTTAGAAATTTCTTCGGCTGTGCGCCCGCCTTTTATAACACCGCTTGCCAAAACCTCGCCCGCCCGCAATGTTATATCGCCCTCACGAATCGCAATCAAGCCTTCGCGCAGTCGATTGTTGCGTTCCTCAAGTTCGTTGTTGTCGGCAGAAAGTTTATCGTTATCGCTAGTCAACTTATCGTTATCGGTCGTGAGCCGCTCATTATCCGCACTTAAAGTCACGTTGAA
Organism: Quinella sp. 1Q5; assembly: GCA_014764605.1. GTDB lineage: Bacteria > Bacillota > Negativicutes > Selenomonadales > Selenomonadaceae > Quinella. Next base: position 915 of record JACXWG010000006.1, read on the forward strand.
TTCGCCTAACTTTTTATTGTCGTCCTCAAGCGTGGCATTCGTGCTTGAAAGATTTTCATTCTGCGCGGCAAGTTCGGCGTTAGTGCTTTCTAATTGTTCATTGCCTTCCTTAAGGCGGTCAGACTTGTTGCGAAGTTCTTCCTGCTCCTCCTTTAGCGCGAGAATTTCTTCCTTTGACATGCGCAAGTTTTCGTTCGCCCGCTCGAATTCCGTTTGAGCCTTGAAAAGATTTTCCGTCGCCTCGTCCAGTTCGGCAAGTGTCGCGTCCATTGTTTGGCGTAGTTCGTCCATGCCGAATAGAGCCGTGCGCACATTCTGCGATATGAGGGTCATAAAGCCGATTGATAGTCCCGTTATCAGACAGCCCGTCATAATCGTTACAACTATTGACGTATGCCGCGGGCGCAATCCGAAGATTGAAAGTCGTTTCTTGCCTATCTTAGTTCCGAGTTTGTCGCCGATAAACGCAATCGCCCCGCCAGTTACAATCATTACAAAGATTAAATAGATTCCTTCCAATCAATCACCCCCTGCTTTCATTGGACGAGCCACGCTGAAAACTTTTTCCACGCGGCGTAGTTTGTTCATGACGCTTTCGACTTGCTCCACGTTCTGCACCTCGACACCAAGCTTAACCGTCGAAGTCCGATTGTATTTATTCGGCGTGGCGTGAATCGAATGCAAATTAAGCTTCATCTCCGCCGGCACCGCGATTAAGTCAGCCAAAACGCCGGGTTTATCTTCGCAGACAATCTCAATCTCGACCGTATAAAGTTTATCGTCCGTCGTATCCCAGCTAACCTCAATCATGCGTTCCACGTCCGAGGCTCCGTTTAAAATGTTCGGGCAATCTGCGCGGTGAACACTCACGCCCCGCCCACGAGTTATATAGCCGCTGATGTCGTCGCCGGGAATCGGATTACAACACCTAGCCAAACGAACGACGAAGCCGCTTTCCCCTTCGACTAATACTCCGTGCTCCGAATTCTTCTGCTTGCGTTCGGGAAGTTTCTTAATCTCGGCAAGCAGGGCTGATACGTCGGGCGGCGTGTGCTGTGAAATGTCCTTCTTGTAGAATTCGACAAGCCGCGTTATGACCGTATGCACTGACGTACCGCCATAGCCGACGCCCGCAAGCAAATCATCTTCGCTGGCAATGTTCATGCGCCGTGCGACTTCCGCCAAACGATTTTCCTTTAGCAAATCCTTTGGAACGTATCCTAGCCGCTTTAGTTCAGCCTCAATCGTCTCGCGCCCGTGAACAATATTTTCCTCCCGATTCTCCCGCTTGAACCACGAACGGATTTTTTGCCGCGTATCACTCGACGCCACGATATTTAACCAGTCGCGGCTGGGGCCGTTGTTTGACTTGTTCGTCACGACCTCAACGAAGTCTCCGTTCTGCAACTTGTATTCCAGAGGAACGATACGCCCATTGACCTTCGCGCCCACGCAGTGATGACCAACCTCCGTATGTATGCGATAAGCAAAGTCAATCGGATTGGAACCCTTCGGCAGGGTAATCAAATCTCTGCCCGGCGTGAAGACGAACACTTCATCGCTAAAGAAATCCAACTTCAAAACCTCAAGATACTCTTTCGGGTCTTTAATCTCCTTTTGAAGGTTCGCTATCTGTCTCAGCCACGAAATTTTCTGGTCGCGGTCGCTACTTGCCGACTTCGACGCGCCACTTTCCTTGTACTTCCAATGAGCCGCAACCCCGTACTCCGAAATCTTATGCATGGCGAACGTCCGTATCTGAATCTCCAGCGGATAGCCCAAAGCCATAACCGTCGTATGCAATGACCGATAACCGTTGCTCTTTGGCATTGCGATATAATCTTTGAATCGCCCCGGAATCGGTCGCCACTTCGAGTGAATCACGCCCAAGACGTTATAACAGTCCTTAACGTCGTCAACCAATATCCGCACCGCCGACAGGTCGTAAATCTCTCCTATGCCCTTATGGTCGCGCTTCATCTTCTTATAAATGCTGTAGAAGTGTTTCGCCCGCCCGCTAATCGACGCATGGATTTCTAGCTCGTCAAATTCCTCCTCGATTAGCCGAACTGCCTCGCTGATATAAATCTGTCGCTCGCGTCTCTTCTGCTTGACGTGCTCCACTAAGTCATAATAAATATCCGGCTCCAGATAACGCAGGCACAAATCCTCCAGCTCCCACTTGATATTTGATATGCCCAATCGATTGGCAAGCGGCGCATAAAGTTCCATTGTCTCCTTGGCGATTCGTTTGCGTTTGTCCTCGCGCATGAACTTTAGCGTTCTCATGTTGTGCAATCGGTCGGCTAGCTTTATCAAGATGACCCGTAAATCTTTTGCCGTGGCGATTATGAGCTTGCGATAGGCTTCTATCTGCTGTTGCTCCTTTGACTTGAAATAGATTTGTCCAATCTTCGTTACGCCGTCGATTAGCAATGCGATTTCCTCCCCGAACATGTCCTTTAGCTCGTCTAGCGTGAAGATTGTATCCTCAACCACGTCATGCAGGATGGCGGCGGCTATCGTCTTATCGTCTAGTTGTAGTTCCGTTAGGATTGCGGCGACGTTCAGCGGATGATTTATGTACGGCTCGCCCGATGCCCGCGTTTGTCCTTCGTGAGCCTCTTTGGCGACTAGATACGCCCGCTCTATCAAATCTAAGTCGGCGTCGGGCTGATAGCTTTTAACCGTGTCTAACAACAATTTTATCGTGACGGGTGGTTTGCCCTTGTCGTTCATGTTATCGCCTCCTATCTTTAAAATTCATTGTACCTTGCTTTATTCAAACTGTCCATAAAAAAATAACCGCGCAGACTTTTTCCACGCAGTTGAAGGTCTCTTATCAGTTTAGGCTTTCAGGGCACGACGGGCGGCGGCTTGCTCGAAAGATATAACTTTTGAACTTGACGGCTCGGCGGCGGCTAAGGCTTCTCGTCTCCCTAATCGATATGTCCGCGAATTCGTCAGCTCCAATTTATTTTTCGGGCGCGGCAGTTCAAACGTCCCTTTTTCCCCGTCAATTATAATCAAGCCCAACTCCTCAAAAATTTTAATCGCGCTGTCGAAGGTGTACGTTGAAAAGTTCTCGCTCGCCTCACGATTGAACGCCTTAACCAACGAACACAAATCGAAACGTTCAGTGTAGACGCGGGCACGTCGCAGGAAACTGTACACGGCAAGCAACTGGTCGCGGTCGGGGAATTCGCCAACATTGGCTACCGGCTCCAAAATTGATACCACGCATTGAAGACGAACTTTATCCTGCCACTCATCAAGCGACGGCTCATAAGCCAAATCAAGCGGCTCATTCTCGACTAGCGGCGCAAGGTTCCCGCAACCCCAAGCAACTGCCCGTATCCTCTGCTCGCCTTCAAGCGCAAAGCTCAAGTGCGCCTTATCCGAACCAATCACCTTAGCAAACTTTCCGCGAACGCCTTTGCAAGCAAGCACCGGATGCGCATTGCCTAAGCCGTGCGGCTCAAACTTCTCGAACTCCCGCGCCGTATCGAAATCAATCTGCGCCGGCTCAATCATTGCGTCGACGTACAAGACCGGTTGAAAGTCCTCATCGCGCAAATTCTGCCTGACGTAATCATCAAACCGCCGCACGAGTTCTGGCACGTCCTCAGCCGCGATTGAAAGCCCCGCCGCCTGTGAATGTCCGCCGTATTGCTCGAACAGCTCCGCCATAGTGTCGAGGGCGTTTTTCATGTGGAAAGTTGGAATGCTCCTGCACGAGCCGCGATAACTTTTCCCGTCCTGCGTCGTTAGGATTATCGTCGGCAAGTTGTAGCGTTCGACGAGTTTGCTAGCCGTCAACCCGATAACGCCTTCTTCCCATTGCTCGCCCGCGATAACCAACGAACATAAATCGCCGCCATGTTCCTCGCGTAGCTGACGAACCTTATCTTCCGCCTGAAGTAAAATCTTCGCTTCAATGTCTTTGCGTCTCTGATTGAGCTTGTTGAGGTGCTTAGCTAATGTCTTTGCCTCGTCAACGTCTTCCATAAGTAAAAGTTTTAAGCCCTTGTTAGCAGTCTCCAATCGACCGACTGAATTAAGACGCGGCGCAATCTGGAAGGCGACATGCCCCGCAGAAATTTTTTTATCGCCGAGCAAACCGGAAGCATAAAGTAGAGCCTTCAAGCCAACGCACGCCGTAGAACGCATTGCCTTTAATCCCATGCGAACAATCTTGCGATTTTCCCCGACAAGCTTAACTAAGTCAGCAACCGTAGCCAATGCCGCAATATCAATGTCAGTTGTGTAAGTCTGAACGTCGACGCCTTTAAGCTCCTGCATGAGGGCTTGACTGATTTTGAACGCAACGCCCGCGCCGCACAAATTTTTTTCGGGATAGGGGCATCCCTTCTGATTGGGATTGACGACCGCGACCGCTGATTTAACGTCGTCCAAGGCGGGCAAGTGGTGGTCAGTTACAATCACGTCAAGCACGTCGCACACGCCAGCAATCTCTTTCTCGTTCGTGATGCCGCAATCGACGCTGATTAGGAGCTTGAAACCTTTCGCACAAATTTTTTCCAAAGCCTTAGAGTTCAAGCCGTAACCTTCGGCGCGAGCGGGAATGTAGCTTTCAACGTCAGCCCCGAATTTGCGAAGCGTCCGAATCAAAATCGCCGACGCGCTCATACCGTCAACGTCGTAATCGCCATAAATGCAAATCTTTTCGCGGGCGTCGAGGGCTTGTTTAATCCTGTCGATAGCCTCGCGCATTCCCAACATCAAGAACGGGTCGTGGAAGGCGGCTTCTTCTGGCTCAAGGTAACCCTTAGCCGACTGTGCGTCCCGTATCCCACGATGATATAAAACCGTCGCCGTCAACTCGCTCACGCCCAAAGCCTCAGCCATTGATTGAACGCACGCCGCGTCCGTTTCTCTTACAATACATTTCTTGCGCATATCAAGCACCGTCCTTTAAAGTCATAGCAATTTCATCGCAGTTCGGGAACTTCGGACAGTCCATGCAGTCTTTCCAAATCTTATGCGGCAATGATTCCTTAGTCGTAAGCATGAAGCCGAGCGACCCGAAGAAGTCTGGACGATAAGTCAGCGTGAAAAATTCTTTGACTCCGACGGCGCGTCCCTCCTCCAAAAGTTTCTTGACGATTGCCGAGCCGATTCCATGCCTTGAGTAGTCCGCGTGCACTGCCATTGACCGAACCTCCGCCAATTCGTTCCACGTCAAATGCAATGCCCCGACGCCGACGATTTTTTTTGTCTCCACCTCTTCAGCAACGACGAATTCCCTTAATGTCTCGTAAAGCGTGCTGTGCGGCTTGGGTAGCATGATTCCTTGTGCCGCGTAACCTGCAATCAGCTCGTGTATCTCGTCCACGTCCGCGAACGTTGCCTTGCGATATAAAAACATTCGTATCACCTTCAATCAGAATTCGATTCCCGCCTGCGCCGCTACTCCTTTTTGGAACGGGTGCTTGATTAGTTTCATTTCCGTTACTAAGTCGGCGGCGTCAATGAGTTCGGCTAGTGCGTCGCGACCCGTGAAGACTAAATGCATTTGCGGCGGACGGATTTTTATCAGACTCAAGACATCAGTTGCGTCTAGCAGTCCGAACTTCACCGCGTAATTTATCTCGTCGAGAACGATTAAATCCCATTTGCCCGATAAAATTTCTCCTTGGGCAAGTTCAAGAGCCGTTCGCGCAGATTGTCTTTGTTCGTCAAAGTTGTCTTGCGTGATGAAGCCCAGCCCTAACTGCCTTACTTCGATTCCCAATGTGTTCAAAACCTCAAGCTCGCCCGAATGCCTTTGACCTTTGATGAACTGCAGGATTAAGACTTTCAGCCCCGCACCGAACGCCCGGATTGCTAAGCCCAGAGCAGCCGTTGTCTTGCCCTTGCCGTCGCCCGTGTGCACGATGATTAGCCCGCGTCTTTCCACTTCAAAGCCTCCTTAAAAGTTTTTTCCCGCAATGATACAACGAGATTAAAAATAAATAAAGCGGCTTGCGCAAATCGGCAGATGAATTTATAATGAAAACAAAAAGGAAGTGATTACCTTGGGCACGGCAAGAGAAAGTTTGAAGTCAGCACGACGAATCGTAATAAAGGTCGGGACGAGCACGCTGGCGCACGCCGAAACTGGAAAGCTGAACTTGTACAGGATAGAACATTTGATACGGGAGATAGCCGACTTGCACAACGCAGGCAAAGAAATAATTTTCGTAAGTTCTGGGGCAATCGCGGCGGGCATGAATAAGCTTGGCATAAAAATTAAGCCGCAGACCATTCCAGAGAATCAAGCGTTGGCGGCGATTGGTCAAGGCGTCCTCATGCAAATCTACGAAAAATTTTTCGCGGAGTATGGTCAGACAATCGGGCAGATACTCTTGACTAAGGAAAACGCCGTCGACGAAGAGGCACGCGCTAATTCCCGCAACTCATTGAGCACGATACTAAACATGGGAGCTATCCCCGTCATCAATGAAAATGACGCGGTCGGCGTAGACGAAATCCGAATCGGCGACAATGATAACCTGTCCGCAATCGTAGCCGCGATGATTAATGCCGAGGTGCTGATTATCCTTAGCGACATTGACGGGCTTTATACTGGCAATCCGAACGTCGACCAATCGGCACGGCTGATTGATGAAGTTGCGGAGATTAACTCGGAGATTGAACGCATAGCGGGCGGCGCAGGAACTAAGCTTGGGACGGGCGGCATGTTCACTAAGATTCAAGCGGCGAAATTTGCGACGGCTAATGGGGTGACTATGCTAATCGTCAACGGCTCGGCGAACGGAAATTTGCGGCGGGCGTTAAGCGGAGAATCAATCGGCACAATCTTTCCAAGGAGGGAACGTAATGAATAAGCAACTGATAGCGTGGCTGGTGTTCGCGCTGATGATATTTTCGGCGACCGCTCAGGCGGCAGGCATTGCCATTCAAGACAACCGGGCGACCGCTGACTATTGGGCGGGCAAGAATAAGCCGGGCGAGGCGGTCTTTGTGGCGACGGCTGATTTGGATATGCTCAACCTGCAGATTCGGCAGAAAAGCTCCAATACAATCGTTGACCTAGCCAGCTATCCCGAAAAAGTTTATACGCAGTGGATGACTAATAAAATTACCGCGACGATGACGCTTGGCGGCTTTCAGAAACCAGAAATGCCTACGCTCTTCAAGAACGGCACGGCTTTAACGGAATTCAGTTATAATCAAGCTAGGAAAAATTGCGGGCTTGAAGCCTTACCCGCCGTGTGTGAAGTTCGCTACGCCTTGACGACTGATAGAACAAACATTAGACTTTTGCCGGAGGAGGCGGGCTGGTTCGAGAGCGCGGACGATACGAAATACGACCAACTGCAAGGAACGGTAATTGACCCAAGTGAGCCAGTCGCAGTCTTAATCGACAGCCAGGACAAAGAATTCGTCTTCGTGGAGTCTCGGACGTATGCAGGTTGGGTTAAGCCTTCCGCGCTTGCTTTCACTGATAAGGCTACGTGGCAGAAATACGCTGCCCCGCAAAATTATTTAACCGTCATAGCGAGCCGCAAGACAATTCCTCAAGGCAAGGCGTTTTATCAAATGGGCGGCAAAGTTCTGTTAAGGGCGGCGGACTTGCAAAAGGACGGCTCGTGGGCAATCACCATGCCGACTGTCGACGCGAACGGAACAATCATTGAGCAGGGCTTCAACATTCCGAACGATAACGGCGTTATCAAAGGTGTACTTGCCTGTTCGGAGAATAATTTGATTCGGCAAGCGTTCCGGTTCCTCGGCGAAGGCTACGGTTGGGGCGGTCTTGAAAAGAACGTCGATTGCTCAAGTTACGTGCAAGATGTTTATCGTAGCGTCGGGATTGAACTGCCTCGCGACGCCAGTAAGCAGGAAAAAGCAATGGCGCGTTCAATTTCCCTTAAGAACATGACCCGCGACCAACGACTAGAGATTATCAAGAAATCTAAGGCGGGTTCGCTACTGTTTGCGCCGGGGCATGTCATGATTTACCTTGGCACCGACGAGAACGGCGAACCAATCGTGATTCACGCGCTGAGCAGTTACTTTACCTTCGAGGACGGCAAGACCCTTAAACACTACGTCCAAAAAGTTATCGTCAGCGATTTGCACTTCCAGAACAAAGACAAGATAGAGATGATTGACAGGCTAACCAGCGTCGGAAACTTCTAAAATGGAAAAGCAGGACAAGCTAATCGCCAGACTGTTCAAGGACACGCTGATAATCTTCCTGCTGTCAATGTTCGTCTCGACAATCGGCTACGTAATCGACGGCATAATCACGGGCAGTTTCCTCGGCACAGAGGCAATCGCGGCGTTCGGGCTGACGATGCCTTATCAGAGGTTCGTAACGATTTTCCCCGCCGTCATAGTCCTAGGAATGCAAGTCCTTTGCAGTAAAGCTTTGGGCAGAGGCGACTTGCGCGAGGCGAACGAAATCTTTTCCTTGGCAATGGTTGCGGCGTTGAGTATCGCAATCCTTCTGACAGGCGGCACGCTCTTATTCCCTGAACAGATAGCGGACGTTCTCGACGCTAAGGAAAGTCTCGGAGCGATTCGCGGGTTGACGATTGACTTTATGCAGGCTTATGCGTTCGGGTTGCCGGCAATGGCGTCGGTCGTACTTTTGCCGATAATGCAACTGGACAACGACAGACGACGCACGGTAGTTTCAGCGGCGACGTTAGCTATCTGCGACATTGTGGGCGACTTACTAAACGTCCTTGTACTCGACGGCGGACTTTGGGGCATGGGCATTGCTACGGCGATTAGTCATTGGATTGCGTTTGGCGTCTTGCTCCTGCACTTCCTCAAGCCCGATTCAAGCTTTAAGTTCTTGCCCAAAGCTGTGAGCCTAAGACATTTCCGCCAGATGATTCTAATCGGGCTACCAGTGATTCTGGGACGCGGCACGGCGGTTTTGCGGATTGCGTTCTTTACGAGAATGTCAGTTGCGTTGGCGGGCGGCGTGGGCGTAGCTGCCTATGCTGTGCTAGAAAATTTTTCGGGACTCCTTGAGATAATCCCTAAGGCTCTCGGCTCGTCGACGCAAATGATTGGCGGAATTTTAATCGGCGAACAAGACCGCAACTCAATCCTAAGGCTCATGAAACTCGCGCTGAAATCTTCGCTGATAATCTCCTTGATAATGACGGCGGGCGTATTCTTAGGAGCACCGCTAATCGCAAACCTTTACACGCAAGACATAGACGCAACGACTTATCAAACGACGCTTGAAGGCCTGCAACTGGCGATAGCGTTCTTGCCGCTTTGCACAGTCGGGATAATCTTCCAGTATTACTATCAAGCTTGCGGACGGTTTCGACTGGTGAGTAGCTTAACGATAGCTGGCAATGTCGGATTCATCGTGCCGATAGCCTTGCTCCTGACGGCGCACCTTGGACTTGACGGACTGTGGCTTGCCTTCCCGCTGAGCTACGCCGCGTTCCTGCTGACGATATTTATCATAACGTGTCGGCACTGCGGGCGGATAACTTTTAGGCTTGAAGATTATCTGCTACTGCCTGAAGACTTCGACGTAGCGAACGATAAGCAACTCAATATAACCGTCACGAGCAAAGCTGAAGTCTTAGGGCTTTCAGAAAGGACGCAAAGTTTTTGTGAAGCAAGTGGCGTTGATTCGCGGCGCAGTATGTTCGCGGGAATATGTATTGAGGAGATAGCGGGCAACATTGTCGATTACGGCTTTGACGACGGCAAGAATCATTTCGTAGACGTGCGAATCATCATCAAGGGCGAGCAAGTTATAATCCGAATGCGCGACGACTGTCGAACCTTTGACCCGAAGAAGTGGGCGGAGATTAATAATCCCGAAGACCCTGCGGCGCATATTGGGATAAGGCTAGTCAAAAGTATTTCTACGGAGTTCGATTACGTCAATGTTTTGAAGCTGAACAACTTGATTATAAAAATTAAAAAAGGAAGCGATTGAGATGTTATTCATGAAAGAGCATGTGACAAAGCAGGCTCGACGAGCAAAGGAGGCGTCGCGGCTGTTAGCGTGCTTGCCCGTGGAAGTTCGCAACGGGGCATTGCTTGCTATGGCGTGGGACTTAGAAGCTCGGCAAGAGGAGATTTTGGAAGTCAACGCCAAAGAAGTCGCGGCGGCACGAGAAAAGACCACGCGCCCGAATATGATTGACCGACTGATTTTGACGCCCAAGAGGATTGCGGACATGGCGGAGGGCATTCGGCAAATCGTCCGGCTCGATGACCCGATTGGCAAGCTTGACTTTGAAGTCACCCGCCCGAACGGTTTAAAGATTCGCCGCGTGCGTGTACCCTTTGGCGTCGTCGGCATGGTTTATGAAGCTCGCCCGAACGTCACGGCGGACGCTATTGCCCTTTGCATTAAGTCGGGCAATGCTTGCGTTCTGCGCGGCGGCTCGGAGGCGATTCGCACCAATAAAAAAATCGTCGACATCATGAAGGAGGCTGGGGAGGCTAACGGCATTCCGCCCCGTTCGATTGAGTTCATCAGCATTCTTGACCGTGATTCAGTCGTCGTCATGTGCAGACTTCGCAAGCTAATCGACGTGATTATCCCTCGCGGCGGCGCAGGCTTGATTCAGCGTATCATTGAGCATAGCACCGTTCCTGTTATCGAGACTGGTACCGGCGTTTGTCACACGTTCATTGATAAGACTGCTAATCAAGACATGGCTATTAAGGTTTGCATGAATGCTAAGACCTCGCGCCCGTCGGTGTGCAATGCTATGGAAACTTTGCTTATTCATGAAGGCATTGCCGAAGAGTTCCTACCTAAGATTGCGGCGGCTATGACGGAAGCGGGCGTTGAGTTGCGCGGCGATGAGGCTTGCAGAGAAATTCTCCCCAACATGAAAGAGGCGACCGAAGACGATTGGACGACCGAATACAACGATTTGATTCTATCGGTTAAGATTGTCAACGACGTGGATGCCGCGATTGAGCACATCAACACATACGGCACCGCACATTCAGACGCGATTATCACCGAGGACAAAACCAACGCTAAGAAGTTTGAACAGATGATTGATTCGTCTACGGTTTATGTTAATGCCTCGACGCGATTCACTGACGGCTTTGAATTTGGTTTGGGCGCGGAAATTGGTATCAGCACACAGAAATTGCACGCCCGCGGCCCGATGGGGCTTGAGGCTTTGACGACGACCAAATATCTTGTTGACGGCGACGGGCAAATTAGGTAATGGGCTACCTTCGCACGCTCAGAAATTATTTGCGCACGCCCAAGGCTCGTCACGACTTCAAAGACTACGCCCGCGCACTTTGCATGATTTTATTTACGGCACTTATAATCTTTGTAATTCTTTGGAGGTGGACAGGTTGAAGATTGGGATAATGGGCGGGACGTTCGACCCAATTCACCTCGGACATTTGGTGACGGCAGAGGCTGTCCGCGAAAGCTTTGCACTCGACGAAATATTATTTATCCCCGCCGCCCGCCCGCCACATAAACTCGGCAAGTTCGTAACTGACGAACAGCACCGCTTAGTAATGACGACTTTGGCGACGCAATCCAATAAATTCTTCCGCGTCTCGGATATGGAACTTAAACGCAAGGGCTTATCTTACACTTTAGACACTATGAACGAACTGCATAAAACTTTTGGACGCTCAACGGAATTATTTTTTATAATAGGCGCGGATTCATTAGCGGACTTGTTTAAGTGGCACGCCGCCCGCGAACTTGTGAAGAAGTGTCATTTCATAGCGACGACGCGTCAGGGTGTGGACGTGGACTTTTCAGCGGTGGAAAGTTTCTTCGGCTCGGCGGCAAGGGAACATATTCATCGCGTGACGACACCAGGTTTAGAAATTTCCTCAACAGACATTCGCGACAAAGTGCGGAGCGGGCGTTCGATAAAGTATCTTGTGCCCGAAGTCGTCGAGGATTACATTTTGCGGGAGAAACTTTATGACGATAGATGAAATGCGCCGCGAACTACAACGGCGGCTCAAGAAAAGTAGATTTGCGCATTCAATCGGCGTGGCGAATACTGCCGTTAAGCTTGCGAAAAGATTTGGCGTGGACGAGACCAAAGCTTACGTTGCTGGACTCCTGCACGACTGCGCAAGAGAATACGAGAACGACGAACTGCCCGCCCAAGCAAAAGCACGCGGCATAGAGATTGGCGACGTTGAACGGGCAATGCCTTTGCTCCTGCACGCTTACATTGGTTCTAAGATGATTAAGGAGATTTACGGCGTGGACGATGCGGAGATTGCCCAAGCAATTTGGCGGCACACGGTCGGCGCGGCGGATATGACACCGCTCGACAAGATTATTTATTTCGCGGACATGATTGAGCCGAACAGAAATTATCCTGGCGTAGAAAGGCTCCGTGCCCTTACCGAGACCGCCGACCTTGACGAGATTTTATTAACGGCGTTCAGTGAGTCAATAATCTTTGTCGTGCAGAAGAATTCACTAATTCATCCCGAAACCGTCGCCGCCCGAAATTATTTACTGCTTAATGACTAAGAAACGAGCGGACAATCATGGCTAATGAAACCAAGGACAACATAGAAAAGAAACGCAAAAGCATGAGACGTAGGCGCAGGATAAAAGCCTTCCGTCTAGTTTTTGCGTTGGTGATTTTATGCCTAATTGGTTCCGCGATTTTATTTGTCGGGTTCAGCGTGTATAATGCAGGCGTTCGCGTCTACAATGAGTTCGTCGAAATGTACAAAGGCTACAACGACCGCCGAACGGCTCGCGTTGGTTCGGCTGACCCGAAATTTGAAGGCTACACGAATATTTTAATCCTCGGCGTGGACGACAGCCAACGGCAAGAGGCGGATACGGTTCTGGTTCTGAGTTTCTCGAACGACACCGGCAACAGCAGGATTATCGGCATACCCCGCGACACGTGGATAGCGACCCGCAGTTATTCGGGCAGGCTCGGTTCGCTTTACGGTTTTGGCGGCGCAAGTACCGTTGTCCGTGAAGTTTCAAAGCTCTTGGGCATTTCGATTCACCAGTACATAATCATCGACATGAAGACGTTCGCGGATTTGATTGACACGCTCGGCGGGCTTGATATTTACGTTGAAGAGAACATGGACTACGACGACGAGGTAGCAGGCTTATCGATTCACATTCCGCAGGGCTATCAGCATTTGTCAGGCGAGGAAGTGCAAAAGTATCTACGTTACAAGGGCGAAAAGCTCGGCGACGTGGGACGCGTGCAACGGCAACAGAAATTTATCAAGGCGTTATATACAAAGGTTCTTCAGCTCGACACGATACCGAAGCTACCAGCCATTGCCGACATTTTCCGCAACCGAATGGAGACCAGCGCGGAGATTTTCGACTCAGCACATTTGGCAAACGTCCTAAGGAAGATGAGCTCAGACCCGCCGACGACGATTATGATACCAGGTTCGGAGAATGTGGACGGGGCATGGGTTCCGAACGTCGCCGAACTTCAAGCGCGAATGAGCGAACTCTTTCCACAGCATGATATAATTCAGCAATCGGACGCGGGCGACGCGGACAGCGAAGCCATTAGCGATTAAAAAATTTTCTGGAGGTATGACACTTGAAGACATTCGATTTGGCAAGAAAGATTTGCAAGGCGGCGAGCGACAAGAAGGCTAGCGAAATCATAACGATGGACATGCGCGGCGTTATGTTCTCGACGGATTACTTTGTCATTTGCTCGGCGCAGACGGCTACTCAAGTTCGGGCGATTGCCGATAACATTGAGGAGGAACTTGACAAGGAAGGGATTCATTTCAGCCACCGCGAAGGCTATCACGAGGGCGAGTGGATTCTTCTGGACTATGGCGACGTGGTTGCGCATATCTTCAAAGAGGAAAACCGCCAATACTACGCCTTAGAACAACTTTGGAGCGAGGCGAAGATAAAACTTTATGAAGAATAACCTTAAACCAATGACGGTTGCGGCGTTAAAAGTTGTCCGCAAGAACGAGATGGGAGCTTTCCTCGACGCGGGCACAGGCAACACGTCCGATGACATTCTTTTGCACAAGGCACAACAGACAGCTGAAGTTGCAATCGGCGAGGTCGTGAAGGTCTTCCTTTACCTAGACCCGAAGAGACGATTAACGGCAAGTATGCGCGTGCCGAAAATGCGCGAAGGTCAGATTGCCCGCCTTGAAATTATCAACGTGACGGGCGACGGAGCCTTTGTGGACGTGGGAGCCGAACGGGGAATCTTTATGCCGTTCGCCGAAATGCGCGGGCGTCCGAAAGTCGGCGAGGTCGTTTGGGCTAAACTTTATACCGATAAATCAGGGCGGCTTGCAGTCTCAATGAAAGTATCCGACGAGATACGCAGAGCCTCCAAGCCCGCCGAGAACGTCAAACGCGGCGATAAGGTCAAGGGCGCAGTCTTCAACATCATTGACGCGGGGGCGTTCGTCTTCAGCGAGGAGCGGTATATCGTCTTCATTGACAAAAGGGAAATGCCGCGAACGCTTAGGATTGGTGAGGTCGTCGAGGCACGAGTAACTTTCATTCGCGAGGACGGACGGCTTGACGCCTCCTTGCGCGAGATTAAGGAGAATGCCCTTGACCGCGACGCCGAGAAAATTTTTTCTTTCATGCAGAGGAACGGCGGCACGATGAATTTTCACGACAAGACCCCGCCGCAAGCGATTAAAGCCGTGTTCAAAATAAGCAAGGCGGCGTTTAAGCGGGCAGTCGGGCACCTTTATCATCAACGGCGAATAGAAAAGATAGACGGCGGCTTCAAGGTCGTCGGACAATAAAAAAAGCGTCGGGAGAAATCCTGACGCTTAAATTTTTTGTGCTTACTTATCTAACCAGTCACTCATGCCCAAATGCACGACGTATTCCTTGGCGCATTCGTAGTAGTGCATAGCCGAAGTCCTTAGGGCGACGATTTCATCATCTCGAAGGGCGCGCATAATCTTTGCCGGGTTGCCAAAGACAAGCGAGTTATTTGGGATTTTTTTATATTGCGTGATAACCGTTCCCGCGCCGATAATACAGTTGTCGCCAATCTCGGAGTAGCCCAAGATAATCGAACCCATGCCGATTAAGCAATCATTGCCAATGGAGCGGCAGTGAATAATCGCGTTGTGGCCGATTGTAACGTAATTTCCAATCTCGGTGGGCGTGTCCCCCATGACGTGAACGGTACAGTTGTCTTGAATGTTGGTGTAGTTGCCAATGCGCACGGGCTGAAAGTCTCCGCGAACCGTGACGCCAAACCAAATGCTTGACCCTGCGCCAATCACAACGTCACCGACGACAGAAGCACTAGGAGCCACAAAGACATCTTTGGCAATCTGCGGTTGCTTGCCCTTATACGGCAGAATGACAGGTTCCATATCATCAATCCTTTCTTAATCGTTTGCTTAAGTATCGCTCCTGTGCGGTTGCCAATCTATCTGGATTTTGATTTCTTCGCCTGCTTTTACTTCAGTGTTATGAGCATAAATCTCATCGTGCCAAGCAGGGGTAATTGTGTCAAATATCGTTTTATCATTCACAACCAGCTTAGTGTAATCTATCCAATAAGGACTGCGTTTAGATTTATCCTTAGAATCGCGAACATCTATTCCTCTAAGCCACAACCGAAGATTTCCGTTCACAGTGGCTTTGGCGTTGATACTCAATTTTCCTGCATAGGATTGAATCTGATAACCAATGCCATTTTTTTGAAGCCAAGCTGGTTTAGCTACGTTTGCTTTTTTGTCAGAGACGTAAAGTAGCTGAAAGTCGCCCGACGTTGACAGCAGTTGAATATCAATTCTAGCAGTGACAAACAGAGCAAAATTTGAAGGAATCGGCAGAACGTTTAATTCGGCGGTTTCTTTTTCAGTTTTGAACAAGACATCAAAAAGAAGTGTCAACAAAGGCGTATTGTCGATATTGCCAAATTCTTCCCGTAAAGATTCTTCGCGTTCGTACAAAGGAATCTTGTCATAAACTTTGCTAACATACATATTCCAATTTTCAAAGAAGTACGTTTTAAGTGCGGCGTATTTGACTTCGGGATTTTTTTGGAAGAACTCAATGCCATTTAAAAAATTATTCAAGCATTTAAAGCCGACCTTTAACGAATTCATATAGGTTTTCATTTGCTCTAAAGGCTCGCGCTCTTGATTATACAAAGAGTCTTTCCTCACGCGATAGTAGTTAATTACATATGGCACGCGGACAAATCTTTTTGCCGTGTAGAGCAAACAAGATGTTGTTAGCATGTCTTGAATTAATATATCTTGGAAATGGATTTGATTCTCCATTAGGTAATCGCGTCGAATCAGTTTCGTCCACATTGGGAATAAAAATTTATACCCGGAGCAATCTTGCACGCGTTTAGCCACGTCAAAAGTAATCAACGTCGGCTCATTCACAAAACCGCCTCTCTGATTGCTATAAGGTTTTAGGTTCTTTCTGAAGTTGACATTGTTCCAGTTTTCTTCGGGTACACGATAATATTTTTCGCAAGCAACAACATCCGCTTTAAATTCTTTGGCAACACTATAAAGTTTTTCTAAAGCGTCAGGCGTGATGGTGTTGTCGTTGTCCAGTATGAATAAATATTCTCCGCGAGATAAGGCAAGACCGAGATTACTTGGTTCGCCTAGGTCACCGGTATTATTTTTTGCCTTAGCGAGCTTGAGTCGCCCGTCAAACTTCGGTATGTAACTTTTGATGATGTCAACGGAATTATCGGTAGAACAGGCATCAACGACGATTACTTCAAAATCTTGAAAACTCTGAGCCAAAAGACTATCTAAGAACTCGCTAACATATTTTTCCACATTGTACATCGGACTGATAACTGAAACTGCAGGATTCATCGACGGAAATTTTATAGATTTTTCTTCAGACATAAAATCACTCCTTATTTTCCTTAAGTTCGCACGGGTTCATCTAATTTGCAGTTGCCATTGCTATAATCTGCCCTTTTTGTCTAAGTGTCGCTTCTGTGCGGTTGCCATTCAACCTGTATCGTAATTTCCTCGTCCGCGTTTACTTTCATGTTATGAGTAAAATACTTATCGTGCCACGTGGGAGTAAGCGTATCAAATATCGAATTGTCGTTCACAACCAGCTTAGTATAGTCAATCCAATAGGGAATGCGCTTGGATTTGTCATTTGAATTGATGATGTTCAATCCTCTGAGTTTCAAGTTAATCTGCCCGTTTGTAGTGGCTTTGGCGTTGATACTCAATTTTCCTGCATAGGATTGAATCTGATAACCAATGCCACTTTTTTGGAACCAACCGGGTTTAGTTACGCTTGCTTTTTTGTCGGATACAGAAAGTATTTGAAAGTCGCCCGCTGTAGACACCAGTTGAATATCGATTCTGGCAGTAAAAAACGGGAAAAAGTTTGAAGGAGTCTGTTGAGCTTTTTGCATGTCGTTTTCTTTTTTAGCATCAGACAAAAATTCCAAAAGAGACATTATCAAAGACGCATTATTTCTGTTTTCAAATTCTTTTCTTAAAGCCTCTTCGCGATCATGCGCAGGAACTTCGTCGTAAACTTTTTTAATTCGAACATCCCATATTCTTTTGAAAAAGCCATTAAGAGCGAGACGCTTAACCTGGGGATTTTCTTGGAAGTACTCACGTTTACTCAAATATTCATCTATGTAATTAAACCCGACGTTTAGCGTAGTAAAATAGGCTTTCAGCTTATCTAACGATTCGCTGTATTCATTATGTGAACTTAAAAGGGAATCTTTCCTAATACGATGAAAATTAATTACATATGGCACGCGAACAACCGTTTTTACGGTACAGAGAAGACAATACACCACTAAGTAATCTTGAGACATTATGGTTTTAGAACGAATTTGATTTTCTATCATGAATTCACGGCGAACCATTTTGTCCCACAGTTCCCCTAAAAAGCGAAATTCGTAGCAATCCTGCACACGTTGAGCAAGATCAGAAGAAGCTAAGGTCGGTTCACTCACAAATTTTCCTCGCTGATAACTATGTGGCTCTAGTTTCTTTCTGAATTCGGCATCGTTCCAATGTTCTTCGGGTATTTTGTAGAATTTTTCGCAGGCGACAACATCAGCATCAAATTCTTTAGCAACCTTATAAAGTTTTTCTATCGCATCGTGCGTAATTGTATCGTCACTATCCAATATAAGCAGATATTCACCACAAGACAAACCAACGCCTATATTCCTTGGTTCGCCTGGTTTGCCAGTATTCTTTTGCGTCTTGGAAAGCTTGAGCTTCCCTCTAAACTTCGACATATAATTCTTAACGATGGCAACGGAGTTATCGGTCGAGCAATCATCTACGACAATGACTTCGAAATTAGTAAACGTTTGTGCAAGAAGACTGTCGAGAAGTTCGCCAATATATTTTTCGGAGTTATACATCGCAATGACCACGGAAACATCGGGACGAAATGCGACAAAAGCAAGAACATTCGATATTGAAGATCTAATTTCATTAATCTCAGACTCTTTTGTAGCAAGCTGTCTTTCAGCATAGTCAAGTTTTTGTTGAGTACTATCTAAAGTTTTACCTTGATCAAACATTTGCGAACAAAAAGTCGAAATTAGAACGTCGTATTCACCGAGTTTTTCTTCAAACGCTTCTTTTATCATCTCGTAAACGTCAAGTGGAGTATGTTTTTTTACACTTCTAAAAGCATTATTTAATTTTCCTCGAAAGTGTCTTTCTAAGATGGCGTAGCGTTGTTGCGGGTTCTCTTTAAAGAATTCGATTTGGCTCATGAAACTGTCTAATACTTTCATACCAAGTAAAGCTGGATTGATCCAAAATTTGAGTAACTCTTGAGGTGTCCTTGTTGTGCCCATTATAGAATCTTCTCTCATGCGGCGGATATATATCATGTTTGGTACGCGCAACCATCTCTTAGCAAAGAAAACTAAGCCGTAAGTCCAAATATCGTCTTCGCTGGGTTTTACATGAGGGAAAACCATGTTGTGTTTTTTTATTAAATCATGTTGAACGAATTTAAACACTGCACCAGTCCAATATCTTTCATTCAATATTCCCTGCACGCGTTCGAATAAATCTTCGGATTCAAGAGTGGGCTTTTCGACATAAGGCGGCTTTTGAACTCTTCTTGTTGCAACATGAATATTTTTAATGAAGTCTTCGCCAACGCCCGTCGACATGTAGTATCTTTCGCAATAGACAACATCAGCGTCATATTCTTTGGCGAGAGTGTACATCTCTTCAAGGCCTGTTTTGGTAAGAGCATCATCCGAGTCCATAAAGTAAATATACTTGCCACTAGCTAAAGGCAATCCTACATTTCGAGGAACAGCACATCCACCTGAATTTGTTTGCGTCTTAGAAAGCTTGAGCCGCCCATTAAACTTCGGCAGGTAGCCTTTGACGGTTTCAACTGAATTATCCGTCGAACAGTCATCAACGACGATTACTTCAAAGTCTTGGAACGTCTGCGCTAAGAGGCTGTCTAAGCACTCGCCGACATATTGTTCGGCATTGTACATCGGAATAATCACCGAGATTATAGGCAAAGACAATTCTTTTGGAGACGATTTAGTTACAGTCGATTCAATGTTTAACGGCTGAACTACGGAACGAGCTTTTTTAATTTTTTTTGCCATAAAATCACTCCTTAAACTTCTTGTATGACCTCGAAAGCGTTTTCAATGTGATTAATCTCCTTAACGTGTTCTCCATTTAAGTATACTTCCACAACATCGAAACGGCAAGCATAATCGGGAAAGTTTTGCAAGAATATGCTCGCCGCCTCGATAATCTTTTTTTGTTTGCGAAAGGTAACAGCTTCGCTCGGCAGACCGTGACGAATATTTGACCGCGTCTTGACCTCGACAAAGACAATCACATCATCCGCCTTTGCGATAATGTCAATCTCCGCCGACCGAATGCGGAAGTTCCTAGCGACGATTGAATAACCTTTAGCCTCAAGAAAATTTGCCGCGAAGTCTTCACCCAGCCTGCCCTTAGGGTTCATAGTTCTACGACGACTTCAGAGAGCGGGCGACGGTCTTCGTGCCGGACATGAGGCTTTGCATCTTCTGCGGGATAGCCCACGGGGAAGACGGCGATTAAGTCATAACCTTGCATTTCGGGGAAGAGCTGTTGCATTTTTGGAGCGTCGAACCATCCGACCCAAGTTGTACCTAAGCCCTCGTCTTGAATAGCAAGCATTAAATGAGTTGCGACAATCGCCGCGTCGACTTCCGCGAAATTTTTGTTGTCAAACGGTCTGTCAAACGCGCCGTCTTTTTGTGCCCCGACGACGAATGCCAATGCCGAACCGAACGTATAGGGCGTAGCTTGCTTGAGCTTGTCGAAAGCTTCGGGCGATTTGATTTGCCAGATGGTGTAGCGTTGTGCGTTCTTAGCCGTGGGAGCCGCGATAGCCGCTTGCAAGAGGCGTTCGACCTTCTCCGGCTCAATAGGTTTGTCCGTCAACTTCCGGCACGAATAACGAGCCTTTGCCAATTCCAAGAAACTCATGATTAAATCTCCTCTCAAAGTTATTTTACATAATCGCCGCGAATGTCTTCTGTTGGCGGTGCAATAGGATAATCGCCACCAAAACACGCCGTGCAAATCGGACGCCCGCCCGCCATCTCGCTTAGGCACTCAATCGGCAAGTAGCCTAACGAATCCGCGCCAAGAATCTTGCAAATCTCTTCGACGCTTCGATTGTGCGCAATGAGTTGTTCGCGATTGGGAATGTCAATGCCGAAATAGCACGGGTGACAAAACGGCGGACTCGATACGCGAACATGAACTTCAGCCGCGCCCGCTTCCTTTAGCATCGTGACGATTTGATTACCCGTGGTGCCGCGGACAATCGAATCATCAATCATCACGAGCCGTTTTCCCTTAACCACATCACGCAAAACATTGAGCTTGACCTTGACGGACTGCATACGACTAGATTGTTGCGGCTTAATGAACGTGCGCCCGACGTAAGTATTTTTTGTAAAGGCAATGCCATAGGGAATGCCCGACGCCATAGAATAGCCGACAGCCGCCATGTTGCCCGATTCGGGGACGCCAACAACCAAATCCGCTTCTACAGGGTGGAACTTCGCTAGGAGTTTGCCCGCGATAATCCGTGACTGCGTGACGCTCATACCGTCAAAAGTCGTATCGGGTCGGCAGAAATAAATATACTCGAAGACGCAACGAGCAGTCTTTTCCTTCGGCAAGGCAAGTTCCATGTTGGATTCAATCCTGCCGTTCTGGAAAATCGTAATGACTTCGCCTGGCTCCACGTCGCGAATAAATTCCGCGTCGATAGTTTCAAGCGCACACGTCTCCGAGGTTATGATATAAGCGTTGTCGAGTTTGCCCAAGACTAGCGGACGAAATCCCCACGGGTCACGAGCACCGATTAGCTTACGCGGGCTGGCAACGACTAAGGAATACGAGCCTTGAACTTTCTTTAGGGCGCGGACAGTTGCCTCTTGCACTGAACGACTTTTAACACGTTCGCGGGCAATGTGATAGGCAATGGTTTCGGTGTCGATTGTCGTTTGGAAGATAGCACCGCCCGCCGCCAACTCGCGCCGAAGCCTAGGAGCATTGACGAGGTTGCCGTTGTGAGCAAGCATAAGCGTTCCTTTGATGTAGGCAAGGACGAGCGGTTGAGAATTCTCCGGAACGGACGCGCCCGCCGTGGAATAGCGCACATGCCCGACGCCTAAATTGCCGTCAAGCGTGGCAATATTCTCCGCGTTGAACACTTCATTGACGCGACCCAAGCCCTTGTGGTAGAAGACTTTATCGTTTTTAATCGCCGTGTCAGTCACCGCAATACCCGCGCTTTCTTGCCCGCGATGTTGCAGAGCATAAAGCCCGTAGTAAATCGTCTGAGCCACGTCGCCGCCGCCTAGGTCGTATATGCCGAACACCCCGCACGATTCGCCCGCTGAAGTCATCCCGAAATCCATTGCCAACACCCCTTTGCAAAGTTTGTTAAGTCTTAGTGCTGTGAAATCCTTTTGCGGCTCAATTATATTCAAGCGGCTTACCTTTGTCAAAAAAGTTTATAACGTTGCATGACTTGTTCTAAGGACTTAACGCCCGCCACGGCTCCGACCTCTTCTACTGAACAACTCGCCACCGCGCAGGCAAATCGTCCGCAATCAACAAGCGACAAACCTTCCGATAACGCCCATAAGAAACCAGCCGCAAAACAATCGCCCGCCCCCGTCGTGTCGATGACTTTATCAACGGGGCAAGCGGGAACTTCAATCTGCAAGGAGTTCGTAGCGATAATGCAACCATTACCGCCGCGTTTAACGACCGCACACTTTAGCCCGTGACTTAGCAAGGCTTCAATGTTATTATGAACGTCATCACTACCCGTCAAAGTCGCAAGCTCCGACTCGTTCGGGAAGAAGTAATCGACGCAAGGCAACAGCCCCGATAAGTCTTCCAAAGTCTCGCCGTTCTTGGGAGGCTTCATATCGATTGCCAACGTCCGTCCGCTCGCCTTGATTCGGCGGAAGATACTTTCCATTGCCGCTACGTCCAGAGAATAAGATATAAACAAGCTCGCGAAGGAAACGATTTCCGCCATATGGTCGACGTGCGGGAGAATGTCCGCCGCCTCGAAATTGCGCATGGTGCATTTGGAACTCGTAAGGAACCGACGCTCGCCGCTCCTATCTACCAAAGCAATGCTGATACCCGTAGCCATGCCCGCCGCCACCTTGACGCCCTCAACGGACAAATTATTTTCCTCTGCATAGTTTAGGACTCTGCGCCCTGCCTCGTCATCGCCGACTTTGCTAATCCACTGAACCTGCTTGCCCAGCCGACTGAGTACAACCGCCTCATTGAGTGCGTCGCCGCCGAAAGATATTTCTACGAAGTCCATCGGCGAAGACACCCGCGACAAAATTTTATCGTCGACAGCCCCTGCCAAGACATCAATCACGCCTGGTCCAATTACCGAAATCATCAAGCATCACTCCCGAAAAGTTTTCTTGCAGTTTAGCCGCCGCCGCCGAAATTTTCAAGCGGACGTTGTGACTTTTATAACAGTGTGGTAAAATTCGGCGTGCTATAATCGGAAAAATTTTTATGGGGAGGTGAGCGGGTTGACAGGTGAAGAACTAAGCGGCGTCCCGCTCTTTAAAGATTTGTTGCCGGACGAGATTGAGAAATTCGTTAAGTTCACGGGGACGACGGTCAAACGTTATCCGCGCGGCGAAAGAGTTCTTGAGGCATTCGCGCCCAATGCCAATATCGGAATCATCGTAAGCGGCGAGGCTCAACTACTTGCACTAGACAGGCTCGGCAATGAAACCGTCGGGCATTCACTCGAAAGCGGCGCAATGTTCGGTACGGTCTCGGCTATCCTCGGCGAAGACTTAGTAGCAACGAGTGTTCAGCTCACAACCGAAGCCGTTATCTTGTGGGTGCCGTATCGGTCGCTACTTATTGCAGGGCCAAAGCTCGGACGTATGCACGGTATCGTTATGAAGAACTTATTGGAAACGTTCAGCCGCAAAAACGTCCTGATGATGCAAAAGGTCGAACTCCTCAGCCAAAAGACTCTGCGCGAACGAATGATTTTATATCTGCTACAACGTGAACGCCGGCAAGGTTCGGAACGCGTGCGGGTGCCGGGGCGGGTTCAACTTGCTAAAGAGCTTGAATGCAATCGTTCGGCATTGACACGGGAGATTTCGCAAATGGAAGCGGACGGGCTTGTTGAATGCGGCGAACGGTGGATGCGGCTTAACAAGGATATGATTCAGTGATTGTCTTCGACGACGTGAGCCTGAGCTTTGGGCGGCGTGCTCTGTTCAGTGACGTGACGTTGACTCTGCGCGGCGGAAAAGTCATCGGCGTGACGGGCGCGAATGGTTCTGGCAAGTCGACATTCCTTAAGCTAGCCGGGAAAATCCTTCGACCTGACGGCGGGGAAGTCCACTTGCCTGACGATAAAACGATTGCCGCCTTATCGCCTGAAATGAAAATCTACGACACGTTGACGGCGCGGGAAAATATATCCTTCTTTACTAAGCTACGTGGCAAGACCTTAACTGCTGAAGAGATTATCGGACTCGGTGAACGCGTTGGGCTTGACCTTGAAACTTTCGGCGACGTTCGCGCAGAAAATCTTTCGACAGGAATGAGTCAACGCTTGAAATTCGCAATCCTCTTGAGTGTCGACGCGGACATTTGGCTACTTGACGAACCGACCGCCAACCTTGACGACGACGGACGCGATAAAATCTTTCACGAGGTGTGCGGCGCGAAGGCTGATAAGATTATCCTGCTTGCCACAAACGATAAAGCGGAGGTTGCTCTGTGCGATGAGATTATCCAACTTCCACTTTGAACAAGTCGCAGCGATACTGCGGAAGGATTTCCTAATCGGGTTGCGGAGACGGGCGACGTTCGCGGCGATGATGATGTTCGCCTTAACTGCCGTGGCGAGCCTGAGCCTATCGACGGGCGGGGCATTCGTCGAGCCGAAGTTCTTAGCGGCATTGCTTTGGGTCGTGATATTCTTCGCGGCGAGCGCGGGCATTGCAGGCACCTTCGACGACGAGGCGCAAGCGGGAACTCTTCCGACCCTCAAGCTTTACGCCGACGCGCAAGCAATTCTTTTCGGCAAAATGCTGTACGTCTTCTTGTCGCTGACTATGCTGACGATTTTTATCCTGCCGATATTCTTAATCCTGTTCGATGTCGCCGTTGAAAGTTTCCTTCTGCTTAGCCTAACGATATTGTTCGGGCTGATTGGAATTGCGGCGGCGGGAACGTTGACGGCGGCTATCACGACTTCAGCGATGGTAAAAGGCGGGCTGTTCCCAATTTTACTTTTCCCGATAACGTTGCCAATCTTCCTGCCCGCGATAACTTTGACGGAGCAATCATTTACGGGCGGCGCGTTCGATGTAAGTTCGCTAATCGTGGTGGCGGCGTTCGATGCGATTTTAATCTTGGCAAGTTCAATCCTTTACGACTACTTGTGAGGTATCATGAATAAAATTTTAATCCTGCTGACGTTTGCGATAGGCGCGGCGATAATTTTTTTTGTGCCGCCGATAAAAGGCTTGGGCGAGGTGGCAAAAATAATCTTCTTCCACGTGCCGACGGCTTGGGTATCGGTCATTGCGTTTTTTGCCAGTGCATACTTTGCGGCGAAATTTTTACGGACGTTTAATTTTTCCTTCGATAGGCTAAGTGAGCGAGCGGCGCGATTGGGATTCGTCTTCGTGCTGTTGTCGACGATAAGCGGAGCAATCTTCAGCAAGCTGACTTGGGGGGCGTATTGGAATTGGGACCCGCGGCAAACGACAATCTTTGTACTGATTCTGATTTACGGGGCGTATCTGACGTTGCGGGCGGCAGTCTCTGACGAAAAGACGCGGGCTAAAGTCTCGGCAGTCTATTCGTTACTAAGCGTCTTAACAGTGCCATTCCTAGTTTTCATAATCCCGCGAATGTATTTTTCCTTGCACCCGTCGCCCGTGCTAAACTCAAGCGGGCGTGTCGAAATGGATTCAATCGTCTTAGTCGTGCTGATTGCCGCCGTAGTCGACGCAACGTTAATTTTTATCCAGCTAATGAGGAGGGAAATTTCATGAGAGCTTTAAAAGTTATCGGGCTTGCCTTGTTGATGATTTTCGTCGTGCAGGGGAAGACTTCAGCGGAGATGCCTGAGATTTCAGCGGACGAAACTTACTTTGATGTTTTTAGGGGTGCTTACGTCCTCAAAGGCAATGTGCATGTTTCGGTAGACAATCACGGTTTTAAAGCGATTGTCACAGCGGACGAGGGGATTGTAAGCGTCGTCAAGCAAAAATGTTGGGCAACGGGCAATGTTAAGCTCACGCAGGACGATATAACTTTTAGTTGTGAACGTGCTTATATGCAATGGCAAATTAAGACTGCTACTGTTACGGGCAAGATTTCGTTTAAAAATAAAAAGAGTGTCGCGATAACTTCGGACACTGCAGTATTTAATTGGCAGGATAAAATCGTTGACTTCTACGGCAAAGTCAAGCTCAACGGTCAAGACTATCAACACGTGAAATATAACGTCGTCGAAAATAAAATCCTTGCACAGGACAAGACCTTCAACGCACCAAAGATTGTCATTCCGTCTGCTGAGGAGTGACAGCCTCCAAAGATTTAATCGCAACCTCAATCATTGAATCATCTGGCTCACGCGTCGTTAGATATTGGAGCCACAGCCCCGGCAACGTCGCTAGCTTGATGAACGAATTCTGCGAACGGGCGGAAAATCGGATTATTTCATAAGACAGCCCCGCCACCACCGGCAACAAGATTATCCGCGAAAGAATTCTTATCCAAAGTTCCGGCCAACCGAGGAACGCAAACACGAAGATACTAACAAGCATGACGATTAATAAGAAAGCAGTTCCGCACCTTGGATGAAGGCGCGGAAATTTTTTTACGTTCTCGACAGTCAGCGGCAAGTCCGCCTCGTAGCAGAAGATTGTTTTATGCTCCGCCCCGTGATATTGGAAGACGCGTTGAATGTCCTTCATGCGGGAGATTGCGAACAGATACGCTAGGAAGATTATCAGCCGCAAAAATCCTTCCGCCAAATTTAAAATTATCGGGTCGTCTGTTAGCGTGTGAAAGAATTTCGCCGCAAAGGTCGGTATCGCCAAGAACAGCACGCACGCTAAGCCGATTGCCAAAAGTATCGTGCCGATTAGTTCACAGTCTGAAAGTTGCTCGTCTTCTTCGCCTGCCGCCTGTGCAGAGAATGATAGCGACTTCATGCCCAATATCAGCGACTCGAACAGGCTGACGGCTCCGCGAAGGATTGGTAACTTCAGCACGGGAAAGCGTTCAGCAATCGACGTGACGGGCTTGACTTGAACATTTATGTTGCCGCTGGGTTCACGGACTGCAGTCGCCACCTTGCCGAAGCCACGCATCATCACGCCTTCTATCACAGCTTGCCCTCCGACGATTGGTTTATCCATAAAGTTTCCTCCGTCATAAATTAAAACAGACAGGGCACAATCGAGCACCCTGCCTGAAAATTTTTTCTTAGCCTTTCTTGTAGCGTTTGTTGAACTTCTCAATGCGCCCGCCCGCCTTAACGTCGCGTTGACGACCGGTGAAGAACGGATGACATTTCGAGCAGACATCAACGCGCAGTTCCTTTTTGGTGGAGCCGGTTTTAAAAGTATTGCCGCAACCGCAAGTAACTGTTGCCTCAAAGTATTGCGGATGAATTTTTTCTTTCATGCTTAGCACCTCACTTTCTATTTGAATCCCCAGACGACAAGTCTATTGTCGGGGGAAGTTGTTACGGGTTCTTCGGGCAGAACCTTTGCGTTTGGAATCATTTCGGCGAACTCTTCTAGTGTGTAGCCGCTGTAGAGACCGTAGCTTGCGAAAAAGTCGCCGTCCCAAGTCACATAGCCCGCCTTAGCCTTAGAGATAATCTTTTCAATGTACATATCCTGCACTGGCTTAGTAAGCTCTGAGAATGCGTAGTCGCTGATAAAAAAATCGCAGGGCGCGTCGTGATAAAGATGAGTGCCGTCAAGATAACGAATGTCGCCCGCCACGTCTAGCATCGTCAGAAACTTTTCAGTGAGTGCAAGGACTTCGGGCAAGTCGACGAGATTATATCGGGCAAGTGGCAAGCGGTTCATCAGAATTCTACACTGTCCGCCGTAACCAACGCCGACTTCCGTTACGGTCTCAATCTTGCTTGCGTCGAAGAGCGAGAGTATATCGACGAGGACTTTGACATAACGGAGCGTCGTTGGTGAGCCGATAATCATTGAGCCTTCGGAATTGTATTCGGAGATGAACGGGTTGCCGACAGAATCATTTTTCAGGAAGGAAAGCCAATCGCCCTCCGAGAAGCGCACGGGGCTTTTCAAGACGTATTCAAAGCAGGCTTGTCCGACCTCTGGCGACATATACTCAACCACTCGCGTATAGACCGGGTGCCGCTTGAAGTTCTTAAAAGCGTCCTCGTGCCGCGAGGCGAAGTAACAGAACTCTGGATACCAGTCATCATCGAAAACACTCGTCCCGCCTATCACCAATCACCGCCCTTAAAAACAAGTTGACGCGAAAACCGCGCAGGGTGTATTATACGCGCTGTGATTTTTAATTGCAAGGTTTTTTATAAAGGAGAAATTTTCACATGGCGTTTGACAGTTATCATTGTAGCATATGCGGACGGCGCGTTAAACTTCAGAGCCGTGCTGACATGCCCGTCCTTGACCCTAACACGGGCTTTGCCATTTGCAGGAGCTGCATAAAAAATATTTACCACTTCATCGAGGAAGACGAAGAAAACACCTTTCGCAAGCATAAGCAACACTTCAACGACGAACTTAGCGAAATGTTGGAGCGGAACAAGCCGCACCTTATCAAACAATATCTCGACGACTTTATCATCATGCAGGACAGAGCCAAGAAGATTTTGTCCGTGGCGGCGTACAATCACTATAAGCGCATGAAGTATGACGCGGAGAACGTTGGCGGCGACGAGGAGATTGAAAAATCGAACGTCATCATCATGGGACCGACGGGTTGCGGCAAAACTGCTATGCTTAGTCATCTGTCGCGGCTTTTGGATATTCCCTTCGCCGTAACGGACGCTTCAAGCTTAACGGAGGCGGGTTTCGTCGGTGCGGACGTGGAAGTTGCTGTTAGGAATCTTTACTACGCGGCAGGCAGAGATATTGAGAAGACCGAGCACGGGATTATTTACCTTGACGAGTTCGATAAAATTGCCCGCAAGTCAGGTGCGAACAATTCGATAACTGCCGACCCTGGGCACGAAGGCGTTCAGCAAGGACTGCTAAAGATGTTGGAAGGTAGCGTCGTCGAATTTACGGAACGTGGACAACGTAAGCACCCCGAAGCCCCGACGATTAAAGTTGACACGAAAAATATCTTGTTCATTGTAGGCGGCGCGTTCGTTGGCATTGAAAAGATTATAGAGAAACGCCTAAAGAAAAATGAATCGCCTATCGGCTTTGGCTCCGAGATACCGTCGAAAGAAGACACCGATAAGAAGTTCAACGAACTGATTCACCAAGTGCGCCCCGAAGACCTAATGAAGTTCGGGATTATCCCAGAGATTATCGGACGCCTGCCAGTCATCTGCACGCTTGAGACTCTCGACGAAGATGCCTTGCTTAGAATTCTAACCGAACCGAAGAACGCGCCCGTTAAGCAGTATGAAAAACTTTTGGCAATGGACAATGTCAAGCTTGAGTTCGAGGAGGCGGCACTGCGGCACGTGGCAAAATTGGCAATCGAACGCAAGACGGGAGCGCGTTCACTCAAAGGCATTATTGAAGACGTGATGCTGGATGTCATGTTTGAAATTCCTAAGACAGACAAACCACGCCGAGTCGTCATAACGGAGGCTTGCATAAAGGGCGAAGACAGCCCACAGATTTTCCCGCTAAAAAAAACGACTTTAAAAAAGTCAGCTTGAAACTTACTAAAAAGATCAGCTCAAAACCTAAAAAACGAAAGGAATAAAACGCCAAATCGTCACTGACGACTTTTGCTTATCCGACATTGAAGAAAATCTGCGGTGACGGTGGTTATCGCGGTTCTTTTGTTTTCGAGGCTTATAAATATTTTGGTTTGCGGGTAGAAATCAGTAAAAAGTTGAAATCGCCCAGCTGACAAATGTTGCCAAAACATTGGAGAACAGAGCGGACTTTTGCTTGACTTAATCATTCTCGGTGTCTGAGTAAAGATTGCGAAATTCTTACAAGCTCTTCTGAGACTATGATTAAAATTTTTCACTTATATACTTTGCTTAGTTGTTTATGAACACCTGTTCTAACGATTTTGACTAAAAATATTTGGACAAAATTTTGACAGAGTGCTATCATAATTAACAATTACATACATAATCAGGAGGTGAGACCATTGAACGAAGTAGATAAAAGGAAAATTTTGCTATTGACGGTTAAGGTTGATATGTCTCTTCCCGCATAGACTGAAAGATTTTATTTTCGACCTACAACGCTTCATGACGGCTACAGCAACGGAAACAAAATTGTCGGAGGAAATGATATCACCGCCACACTCCTTTACGCGCTAAATCTTCCCGACGACGTCAAAGCTTTGGGTGGTTTTGATTACAAAGTCACACTCAATGTCATCGACTTCTACAAGAGCGACGCGATCTTCACGTTCAACTTTGATGAAAGTGTCGACGTTTCAAAAAAATTATCGCATTCAACGGACAAATAATTACACCTTCTGGCAATACTCATCAATTCGAGATGGGGTTGATGATATTTCAGTTAATCTATTGGAGGGATTCAATATGACGCAACAGGATGTTATTAAAAAGTTTATGGAAGCGTTGAGTAATCACAACTTCAACTCCGCCACTAATGACGGCTCAAGTTATACACCGTCAAAGGCAATGCTCAATGCGGCAATCCGTGCTTGTTCTCAATACAACGGTATAGACGACGCAATAACAAAATTCTTGACGACGATTAAAAATGCAACTACTCGCGACGAAGTCTATACTGCGTGCGGCATTGATACCACTAACGCTGACACTGGCGGCATTACTGGCTTAGACGCGGGCAGTTCAACCGAACAAAAGACTGCCGACACCACCGTTTTAGAAATCGGCAATCTCTATCAATCCGTTCTTGACCATAGTCAAATCATCTACACCGGCGATAATGGTTGGTTGGCTCGTCAAGGCAAGTTCTCAAGCAGACTCAATCTTTTCCTCTGGCGAAGATTCAATCAACGCAGGCGAAGGAGATGACTTCATTAAAATCAGCGGTTCCTCCGCCGCTATCCTGACTGGTAAGAACAACGACACCATCAGCGTCGATTCGGGCGTTAAAAGTTTTATCATCAAAGATTTCAGCAATACGACAGCATTAATCGGTGCAGAAGAATTTTCGTCAATCGCCACTGCCAATGATGACGGCACATC
This sequence comes from Quinella sp. 1Q5, assembly GCA_014764605.1. GTDB lineage: Bacteria > Bacillota > Negativicutes > Selenomonadales > Selenomonadaceae > Quinella. Next base: position 31,846 of record JACXWG010000006.1, read on the forward strand.
AGTTGTATCCTTTGCAAAGAGTACCACGACTTCAGGTATCAACGGCAATGACGGCAATGGCTCGAACAATTCTGGTCAAATCAACTTAACGGAAAGCACCCAAGACTATTCAAGCGTTGGTAATCTTGTCAACGACAATCTGCCTAAAGAAAATACCACTGACCCCACAACAATTCGCACGCGGGAAGTTACTCGCAATATTTCAAGTGGTAATATCTCCTCCGACGAACTTTATACCGTAGACCTTTCCACTGTCAATACATTGAACGGCTATTTTGTGGCAGGTAATTCTACTTTCCAAAGCGGCGAACCCTCAAATGCAATAGGTATAGTCTCTAGTTTCTTTGCCCCGTCTTTCCTCGACGTAGACGATAAAGGTAATCTCTCCTTCACCTATCGTGGTCTCAAACTAAATATCAAAGGCGTGCGCGAAAATGGCGAAGTTACAAATGCGATTAACGTTGACAACATAAACACCCTTAACGATAGCACCTCAAACAATTATTATCAGTGGATTATCATAAGCGGTCTGTATAAATGGTGGCTCAAAGAGGCTCTCGACCTCAACGATGAGGCAACAGGTTTGAATTTCAACGACGGCGGCGCGTCCGTCACCGAGATGGATCTCTATTTTGAATTCGACGATAAAAGCGGCTGGCTTGCTTACGTTCACAGAGATTCTTTAAATGGGCAAGCTATCCACCTCGATTTAGTTGTCAACTCAAAATATTTTAGTGGACTGACCAGTGACACTGACCCCAATTGCGATGGCTATGTTAACGGTAGCGGCGGGCGTTTAGATCGAACTATTGCTCACGAATTTAATCACGCCGTCTTTGGTGCCAACGTCAATTACTTTGGACAACTGCCTATGTTCATTAAAGAGGGTATGGCGGAACTTGTTCACGGCGTTGATGATGACCGCAGAACTCCAATGCAAGAGTTGATTGACAACGCCATTAACAAAGATCCAGAAACAGTCACTTACCTTGATTCTTGGGTTAATCTCAACTTAAATAACTCAACGCAAGAAGAAACTATTTCCGGCGGCACAAGCAAAGCTGCTTATTCCTACGCAAGCGGTTACATGTTCCTGCGCTGGCTCGCTAAAACTTCCGCCGAATCTGACACGGTTCCCCTTAACGAAGTTATCGCACGTGTTGAACTTCATGCAAACCAAAATGGTTTTTATTACGTGTCTATTGCTAACAACGGTAATATTTACGAACGCCCTGCCGAAATTGGAAACGGCGGAACAAATTTTGTCTCTGTCGGCTCTGCTGTAAACAATGTCTATACTGCTAATGGTTCCATCAAACAGTCAATCAGCTATGGCGGCGGCGCGTGGACTATCAACGATTTAGGCGAAGGCTCCAGCGTTATGGCTAACGATGCAGACACAACGAATGATTCAATTACTTCTACTGCCGCTAAACTCTACGTTAACTCTGGCAAAGGCGACGACGTTATTAATCTCAACGGCGGCTATAATTCCGTTTTTGCGGGTGCGGGCAATGATACTGTTTCGTCACGGGTGGCGACCACCAATACATTAACCTCGGCGACGGCAATAATTCCGTTTCACTCGGAACTATAGAATATCATTATCCGCACGAAGAACCAAATAAATTTTACATAAAGCAAGAGAATTTTGGCTCCACGATTATTGGCGGCTCAGGTAACGACACCTTTATTTCCAACAGCGGCAATTTTAACGACGCAACTTTTGACTTTGGAGACGGCGATAATCAAGTTATGGTTAATTACGGTTCCAACAACATCATTACAACTGGTAGCGGCGACAATTCAATCACAGTTGGCGGTACGAATAGCACGATTCAAACTGGCGCAGGCAATGATACACTTACAATTCAATACAACGATTCAACCAATAATACTGCCAACTTAGGCGACGGCGACAACTTTGCAGAGATAAATAGCACGAATAACTTAATTCAAACTGGCGCGGGCAAAGACAGTATAGCAATCGGCAACAAAACCAACTCCGTCAAAGCAGGTGCAGGTAATGACTATGTTTTCTTCGGCGCGATTAACGATAACAACTCTATTTTTTACGCCCTTAATGATAATCACATAGACACTGGCGAAGGTGACGACAAAATAGAATTCGCTGGCTCCAATAATACGATAATAGGTGGCGTGGGCAACGATACGATTTACCAAATCAACGGTGGTAACGGCGGCAATGCTTATGTCTTTAATGGCAAATTCGGTGACGATTCTATTCGTGGCTTCATGCGCAACGATACAATTCACATTGCTAATACTTACGCCGCTGAAATTACAAATTCTGTTCAAGGTACCTATTCTAATACTGGCGGATCGTTTTATAAATACACGCTCACTGTCACGAAAGGCACCGACGTTAAAGGCACGATAAACATAATGACGGACTACATCTTTGACGCGGCAACAAATATTGTAAAAGATTTGGAAGAAGAAATCTCTGGGAAAGGAATCGACGTGACAAGCGACGGGCAGGAAGTTGCATTAACCGATGAACCCGACACAATTTACGTCAACGCGGCTGAAGTTCACAACTTCCAACTCAACGGCATATTCGGCGCAGACGATAAAATTATCTTCTACACTGGCAACAAGTCTAACGTTCTGACAAACTACGCAGTTGATAGGCGGAACCATGGATTTTATATCAGCGGCAACGAAATCAGTATAAACATTAACGGCGGCTTTAATTCGATAGAGTGGAGCGAACTTGAAAATCAATCGGCAACGTATACTGCCATAAGTTATAATGCAACTATCGACAGTAATGGAGCTTTTGTCCTCGACAATAGCAACGTAGAAACTTCAATGTTCACACTCAGCGGAATTGTTGACACAAGTAAAATCACAGTTGACGGCACGACAGTAACGTTCGGCGCGGACGCAATTGGTACAGCAGATGTCACTTTAACAGCCAAAGACGGCAAAACTTATACCCTTGAACTAAATGACATTTACGCGGCACCTTCGACAACAGCAGCACACTTCGACGACTATACCTACAAGGCAAAATATATTTCTGCAGGCTACACAGTTTCTGGCACGACAATCATTTACACTGACGCGACAGGCGGCGAGGATCTGTTCACACTGACAAACGCGATAATCACGAATGATATCACAATTGACACGAACGACAGAACAGTTAAACTGACAAAGGCTAATCTCAATAAGCAGAATGTCAGCTTAGAGGGCAACGAAGGTTACAAACTTATCTTGGCTGAAAATGTCGACACCACGAAAGAAACCTTCAATAAATGGCTAACACTTGAAAACGGCAACATTGCTTATTACAAGAGCAATAAGGGCAGTTACTACGCTTTAGCCGCCGACAGTCTGAGTGTCAGTTATAATGATTCGGTAAAAGGTGTGAATAAAGTTGAGCTGAGCAGCATCACGAGTAATCCGACATTTGAAAGTAGCACAATTAAACTTACAGCAGAAAAATTCGCAGGCGATGTTAGTGTTCAATCGAACGCTGGCAAATATAAATTTGAACTTACGACGGGGAATTATGGCGGCAAAAAATTTTTTGGCACGAGCAAAAACGATACAATCATCAACGCGGGCACCAACATTTCCATCGCGGGCGGTTTAGGCAATGATTTGTTCGTGTACAAAGGTGGTAACGAAGTAATCACAGACTACGGCAACGGCACGGATAAAGTCAGCATCGTTTCCGATTATCAAAGCTACGAGACAGATGGCGACGATTTGATTTTCAATTTTGGCACAGGCAATTCGCTGACGATTAAAGAGGCCGCAAGTTTACCGATAAACATAAACGGCGTTGCTAAAATTTATTCTACTGTCGGCGAGTTCAACAGCAAACAAACCGCAGTAACACTTGCGGCAGAAGAAACGAACTTCAATGCAAGAGAATATCCAAACCTAGTGTCGATTGATGGCACGGCCGCTACCGACGCCATTGAGATTGTGGGCAACGACAAGGCTAACAAAATCTATGCGGGTTCGAAGGGCTCTACGTTAAACGGCGGCTTGGGCAACGATTATCTCTATGGCGGCGACGGAACCGATATTTTCCTCTACGCCTCTAAAGAACAAATTTCCTTGACTAAAAAGATTGTCACGGACGAGACCGGCGACCGTATAGAAACAATAGAAAAGACGTTGCACAGTGCTGGCTCCGATGTCATTTATAATTTCGACACTGGCGACAAGATAAGTCTTGGCACCGCCGACTCAGCCCTCAAGAATGCCTACACTACTAACAAAGATACTATAGTCAAGATAGACGACGGCACGATAACAGTTAAGGATTCCAAAGACAAGGCGATTACCTTCGTGCAGAACGGTCAGGAAACAATTTTCAGCGACGGCGTTTTCCGAAAGGGCGATGACATATTCCTGCCGGCGACTTTCGACAACGAATATACACTTCCCGAAGACGCCAGTAATGTCAGCGCGACCCTTCGCTCTGCGGCTACTAAAATTATTGGCAACGACCTCAATAATTCAATCGTCGGCTCGGCAAAGAATGATACTTTCCTAGGCGGCAAAGGCTCTGATACTCTTTGGGGCGGCTTAGGGAGCGATTATCTCTACGGCGGCGATGGAGTCGACACTTTCCTTTACAAGCCTGGCGAAGGCACGGATACTATCTTCGACTATGAGAGCGGTGATTTATTGCAAATTCTCAGCAACACCAATGAAGGTGTTCCTTTTGACAGCGCAATCTTCAGCACCAATACGCTTACTCTTACCGTAGATACCGGCAAGGTTATATTTAAAAACGTTGATGTCTCAACTAACTTTAATATTAATGGCGAGAATTATCATGTCAGCAATAAAACTCTAGTCAAATAAAAATATGTACTTTCAGATAAATTTAAAAGCGGTCTGCTCCAATATAAGGGTGACCGCTTTTTTGTTATTGATAAATTTCTTTTTTATAGAGGTAATACTTCCTGTGTTGCTTTTGATATTTTTACACACCTGAACTAAACGGGGAAGTATCCTCATGTGGAAGATACATCAACCAGTGCTGGCGAAAATTTCAGCAAACGAAAAAATAATAGTAGACTTTCGCTTTAATAAAGTCTAAAATCCCTTAGCGGATACTAAGGGATATATTTTTTATGGAGGCGATTGCAATGGGCGAACTCATCAAGCTGGCGGACAAGGAACAACGGCTAATAGAAATTTTTCGGCAGATGACACAGACAGAACAAAAGCTATGCATGGGCATGATAGAGCAAATAGCACGATAAGCCATAAGGGGTTTGCAGAGCGACGCAGTTAATCGTGGCAAGATTGGCAATGTCGACAAGGTGGCAATCATGATAAAAACGACGATATATGATAACGGGTCGATAATGATTGAATCAGAGCTAGATGAGTCCTTCAAGTCACACCTTTAGCTAAGCGACGTGATAAATAGTAGCCACGCCGCCTCCGTAAAGTTAAATAATACGTTGTTGTCGTTTGTGCGAGAAGGGTTGAAGGATTCACATAAGTTGCTGAATACAATCCTCTGTCGCGATGTGGGCGTTGAATTGTATTTGCGACTAGGGTAATGGTCTAAAACACGAACCGCAAGGTCGTAGGCTATCCGACCAAAGGCGAAGTGTATAAAGGCGGGCATAGTAATTTATAATAACTTCCTCCATATAAATATCGGCATTACGAGCGAATTCATCACCGTCAAAGACTTTACGCCCCAGTGGTTAGAGAATATTGTTGCGGCGAACGTCAAGCCCACGATTTTGCAACCTTACTAGCGTGACAGCTTATACCTTACCATTTAATCAACGAAAAACCACACAAAATTAAAGCGATAATTCTGGAGATGATTGAAATGACGCGCATAATAAATATATTCCGCCGCAACTTCTTAAAAAAAGTAATCGCTCTTATCGCGGCGTTTTTTATGTGGGTTTTCGTCATGGACGACCAAGACCCATCAATCAACGGTTCATATACCGTGCCTTTGGCAATGTCGAATGTGCCGTATGAATTTTTCTCCGTCTGCGACGTAAAGACCGTGCAACTTGATACGCGGGCCGCGCGTTCAAAGTTCGTCAAGTACGATGCCAACGCTTTCCGAGTCTATGCTAACCTTGAAGGATTAGGCGAGGGCAACCATCAAGTACCCTTGCAAGTCGTCATGCCGCAGGGCTTTGAACTCATAGAAACGCGCCCTTCAACCGTCAATGTTAAACTCGACCCATTAACCGAACGACAAATGCCCGCCGAGCTCGTAACCAAAGGCAACGTTGCTTCCGATGCGGCGATTAGAGACGTTAGAAAGTCAATGGAATTCGTTACAATAGTTGGACCGAAAAGTTTCGTGGAGCAAGCCGCCAAAGTCTATGGCACGGTGGACTTAGCGGATAACGCGTCTAGCTTTGAAACGCAGGTATCGATGAACGCCGTCGACGAAAATGACAACGTGATTAAGCGCGTGCGTGTGGTTCCGAGCGTCATTACAGTTTCGTTCGACATAGAAAGCGGGCTAAAGAAGCGCATTGTGCCAATCATCCCTGAATTGTCCGTGGCTGACGGTTGGGAGCTCAGCAAAATCACCGTCGACCCTGCGCAAATGGAAGTCAGCGGCGCGGAGTCCGTTATAAATTCAATCGTCACGTTAAAGACAGTTCCTTTCACGGTGCAGACGGGTCAGCGACTCTTCAATAGCACGTTAAGATTAATTGTGCCCGAAGGCGTGAACGTTCCATACAACGAAGTAACCGTTTCCGCCGAAGTCATTCGTAAGCCCATCATGCGCGACCAACCGAGCAACTAGCCGCTGAAAAAATTTTTCGGGAAATACTTGATAACGGTTATCACACGTGCTATACTGCGTTCAGGCTTTCGTTAAAGCTCTCCTAAAAAAAAATACACATACGCTTGAAAAAAGCTCCGTGAAGCTCACACGGGGCTTTTTTGATACGGCAGATTTTTTTTGTGATTTTCAGTGATAGCTGATATAATCACTTCAAACAGTGAAGGAGGATTCAACATGAGCGACAATCATCAACTGTTCAGAGTGGAAGACCTGCGTGGAAAGTTATCGGCGGGCGGCTATAAGACGACACCGCAGCGCGAGGAGATTTTAAAAATTTTCGTCGAGTACTCGGAATGGCACCACATGAGCGCGGAGGACATTTACAACATTTTGCGTAAGAAGGATTCGGAAATAGGGCTTGCGACGGTTTATCGTGCGTTGGATTTGCTAAGCGAACTGGGAATCCTCGTGCGTATGGATTTCGGCGACGGGTGCGCCCGCTACGAGCTTAACACCACTGACCCCAAGGTTCATCATCATCATCATTTGATTTGCCTCAAGTGCAAGAAGGTCATCGAGTTTGAAGAAGACTTGCTTGACGAGTTGGAGGCGGACATCGCTGATAAATCTGGCTTTCAAATCCTCAATCACGAAGTAAAATTTTTTGGCTACTGTAGCGATTGCCTTGCGAAGGAGGCTTGAACATTTGAGCATTAAGATAAAGAAGATAAGTATCCTCGGCGGAAACAACTTCTCAAAGGTCGTCAATGATGTTCTCCGTTCGCTCAAAGTCGAGGCTGTCAAAAAGAATGACGCGGCGGACTTCGACGGGCTGGAAATTTTTAATGAACTCGTCGGCAAAAGAGTTATCACGCGGCTTAAGGTCATGGTGGGCGGCAGAGAATATTTTTTCCGCAATAGTTCGCTTGCACGCCCCGACGAGAGATTAGGCGCGGAAGTCAATCGCCTCGTCAAAAAGAATTTGTATCGGCTCCTCGTCAATAACTTCAGCCTGGATTGCGTGCCTTATGGGATTCTGCATGGCGTGCGCCCGACGAAGATTATTCAGCGGTGGCTAAGGGAAGGTTTCGGTGTAACTAGTCAAGACGTCATTGACCGCGATAGGATTTGCCGCCGCGTCGTTTCCGATTTCCTTACTACACGTGACAAGGCAGATTTATTAACAGAAGTCGCGATACGTCAGCTACCGATTATCAATGCGGGCGATAAAAAGATTGGTGTTTACGTTGGGATTCCATTTTGTAAGACGCGTTGTCTATATTGCTCCTTCCCAGCGAACGAGTTGCCCGCCGAAGATGCTATCGCCGAATTCATGACGACTTTGACACGCGATATTGAGGCGGCGGCGCAGTCAATTAAACGTTACGGCTTCAAGGTGCAGACGATTTACATTGGCGGGGGCACTCCAAGTGCCTTGCCGGAAAGTTCCTTCGCCGAGATGTTGGAACTGGTTCATAAAAATTTCTACGGCGAGGACGTCGAGGAGTTTACAGTTGAATGCGGCAGACCAGATACGATTTCCGCTGATAAAATCGCCGCAATGAAGCAATTCAACGTCACGCGAGTTAGCGTCAATCCGCAGACAATGCACCAAAGGACGCTTGACTTAATCGGACGCAAACACACTGTCGAGGACGTGACGCGGGCTTTTAATCAGTTGCGGGCGGCGGGCGATTGGCTCATCAACATGGATTTGATTATCGGCTTGCCCGGCGAGCGGCTCGGCGACTTCAAAGAGACGTTAAGACAAGTCCTTGACCTCAAGCCAGATGACGTGACGATACATTCACTAGCAATCAAGCGCGGTTCCAAACTTCAGACACGACTAGCCGACGACCTAAACAAACTTGAAGACTTCGACTTGCCAAGCGATGAAGAAGTCCGCCTGATGGCTGAGCACGCCGCTAAAGTTCTGCGCGGAGAAAAATTTTTGCCGTATTACCTTTATCGGCAAGTCTACATGAAAGGGCAAGTTGAAAACGTCGGGTGGTGTCGACGCGGTGCGGAAGGAATTTATAACGTTCAGATGATGGGCGAGCGTCAAATAATTCTGGGCGTAGGCTCGGCGGCGTCAACTAAGATTCCCGAAGTCAAAGCCGGGCGGATTTGGTCAGTGTTCACCGCCAAGGACTTAAAGACTTATCTGAATGACTTTGAACGCTACATTGCACAGCGGGAAAAATTTTTAGCGGCAATCTGTTCGCCCGTCGTCAAGCTGGAAAAATTCCCGACAATATCCAAGGAGGAGGATTGAAGATGGCATACGTAACAAGAGATGATATGGTAGAAGTTTTTCACGACACGGAAGCTTTTTGCAGAACCGACGAGAACTTGAAGCAAGCGATTCTGGATTCGATTAAAGCCACGGTCTTTTATGAAGCAGATGATTATCCGCCGCTACCTAAACGCCGATTTAAGAAAACGACGATTTCAGTTGTTAAGAAACGTTCCTTGGACGCGGCAATCTCAATGCAGAGGAAACACCTTGAGCTTAAAATCGCGGTGCATAACTTCGCCTCGGCAACGAATCCTGGCGGCGGCGTCAAGCACGGTTCGCGGGCGCAAGAGGAATCTTTATGCCGTTGCTCGACCCTTTATCCTGTCCTCAACACCGAGGAAAATTGGAAGCGTTACTACACCGTCAACCGCGAGCTTGCCGACCCAATCTACGACGACGCCTGCATATACACGCCGGAAATTACCGTTTGCAAAAGCGATATCGATAGACCAACCCGCTTGCCCCGCGATAGATGGGAATTGGTCGACGTGATAACGATTGCCGCCCCGAACCTTCGCAAGCTTATGATAAACGACGACGAACTTTTTGATATTCAGGAGACGCGGATAAGGCATATGTTCACGGTGGTGGCTCATCACGGCGCGGAAATTTTCGTGACGGGGGCTTTTGGTTGCGGCGCGTTCCAAAATAATCCAGAGGTCGTCGCCAACGTCTACAAGAAGATTCTGCCGGAGTTCGACGGCTTCTTTAAAGAAATTATCTTCGCGATTTACTGCCGCCCGAATGAGATTAAAAACTTCGAGACGTTCAAAAAAATTTTGGAGAGGTCGTGACGTATGCGGCAATTTATAGTAGACGCCTTCACGGAAGAAATTTTCAGTGGCAACCCAGCGGCGGTTTGTATCGTCGAGGACTTCCCGCCTGATGATTTAATGCTTGCCATTGCTCGCGAAAATAATTTGTCGGAGACGGCATTTGCAGTCAAGGCAGATGATTTTTATCGGCTAAGATGGTTCACGCCGTCAACGGAGATAGACTTTTGCGGGCACGCGACGTTAGCGACCGCCTTTGTTATCTTGACGCAACTTAGACAGGATTTATCAGCCGTGGAGTTTGAGACATTAAGCGGCAAGTTCACAGTCAAGCGCAAGGGCAAATTATTCGAGATGAACTTTCCCGCTTACGAGCCGAAGAAAATTCCCGTGACTGACGAAATGCAAGCCGCCATTGGAGCAAAGGTTCTTGAGGCTTACCTTGCCCGCGATTTACTTATGATTTTGGATTCGGCGGAGGCGGTTGAAACTCTCGCGCCTGACTTCGACAAGCTAAGCAAATTAAACGGACTGATTCAAGCAGTGACGGCGGCGGGCGTTGACGAATTCGATTGCGTATCTAGGATGTTCGCGCCGAAAATAAAAATCCCTGAAGACCCCGTGACAGGTTCGACGCATTGTCTAATCGCGCCGTATTGGTCGGGGCGGCTCGGCAAACAAAAGATTACGGCTCGTCAAGCGTCGGCTCGTGGAGGAATTCTTTATTGCGAAGTCTTAGGCGAGCGCGTAAAAATTTCGGGGAATGCGGCACTGTTCGCCGTCGCTGATTTAAAAATTTAGGGAGTGTGAGATATGCTGACGAATGCGCCGAGAGGCACGAAAGATATTTTGCCAGAGCAAGCAGGCAGTTGGCTTTGGCTTGAAAATAAAATCCGTGAGCTGTGCAAGCTTTATGGTTATGAGGAGATACGCACGCCGACTTTTGAGCACACAGAACTTTTTCAACGCGGCATAGGCGAAGGAACGGACGTAGTTGATAAGGAAATGTACACGTTCACAGACCGCGGCGACCGTTCGATAACGTTGCGTCCAGAAAATACCGCGTCGGTTGTGCGGGCTTATCTTCAGAACAAACTTTACGCTAAGGGACTTGTGAAGCTGTTTTATATCGGGTCGATGTTCCGCTACGACAGACCGCAAGCGGGGCGGCTCAGGGAGTTTCATCAATTCGGGGTTGAGGCATTGGGCGAAAAAAATCCCGCCGTTGACGCGGAAATAATTTTGCTAGCGTGGGAATTTCTAAAGAGCCTCGGACTTGATGACTTGACGCTTAAGATTAATACGGTCGGTTGTCCGGCGTGCCGCCCGATTTATCGACGCAAGCTCAAGGAGTATTTCACGGAAGAGATTGACGAGCTGTGCGACGATTGCAAACGACGCTTGGATAAAAATCCGATGCGTATCCTCGACTGCAAGATTGACGGCTTGAAAGATTTCATGGACGACGCCCCGAAGATTGAAACTTGCCTTTGCGATGACTGCCGCGAACATTTCAATCGGGTTAAGGAGTTCCTGACGGCGGCGGGCGTCGAGTTCGTGATTGATAATCGATTAGTGCGCGGGCTTGACTACTACACGAAGACAGCGTTTGAGATTCAGTACACTCCGTTAGGTGCTCAATCAGCGGTGGCGGGCGGCGGTCGCTACGACGGCTTGATAAAGGAAATCGGCGGCGACGATACTCCGGCTGTAGGATTCGCGGCGGGCTTGGAAAGGATTCTTCTTGCCTTGGAACTTCAGAACCGTTTGCCCGCCTCCAATAAAAAAATCGCCGCGTTCGTGGTTTCAAGTGGCATGGCGGCGGAAGTTTACGCTTTCAAGCTTTTGACGGACTTGCGGCGGGAAAATATTTCGGCGGCAATGGACTTCGGCAAAAAGAGTTTGAAAGCCCAGATGAAGGCGGCGGCGAAGTCGGGCGCAAAATTCGCGCTGATTGTCGGCGAAGACGAGGTTGCAAGCTCAACCGTCACCGTAAAAAATTTGGAGACCTCCGCGCAGGAAAAAGTTCCCGTTGATGAAGTCTCCAATATTCTCAGTCAAAAAAATTCTTGAGCGCGGGCGTTAAGTTCTCTTGGGCGGCGAGCGCGGCTTCAAAGATTGTCAAATTCTCCGTCGACTCACCAGAGGTTTGCATAAACAACGGCACGCCGCTTGAGTCCAAAATAAATTCTTCTAACGTGATTAGCCTGTCACCTAAGGGCGCGTCACGATTTTTTTTTGCCCGCAAGACACGAATCAGCACGTACTTACAGCCCGAACCCTTCGCCGCGTCTACGAACTCATCAAAGTCCTCGTCCAAAATATTTTTCTCTTTAATAACGATGCTTTGTTCAGCCGCAAACGTCAATTTGCTAAAGTTGTTCCTCAAGCTGTCGTCGAGCGTGTTTAGGATAAGTCCTTCGTCCGAGGCGTGAAAGCTCCCTTTGACCAAAAGAATCGGTGCTACATAAAGCGGCGTGTCGATTTTGTCTTGCGCGTCGTGTCGGAAGGAGCCGCCCGCATTGACGTAATCGCGGATTGCGCAATCGAGATAAACTGCCATCTTGTGCGCCATGTGGTTGCTTGTTATGTTCTGCTGATACGCCAAAGCCTTGCCGAAGTGAACGTAGCCCAAAGCCCGCAGAGATTTTTTGATAACGTCGCCGCTCATGACCACGCGAGTTAAGTCGAGCTTGTCATTGTAGACGTTAGCCAACGCATGAGACCCGACCACCGGCGCACCAAAGGTTATCGTCTTGAGCCGACTTTTATTGACGCCCGAATCCGTCAGCCGAATCGCCATAATCGTTGCGACTGAACCGCCTAAGCTGTGCCCCGTTAGGTAAAGCGTCTCTTGAGGATTTTTTCCCAACGAAGTCTTCAAGCGTTCGGCAAGCCCGTCACTTAAAACCACGTCGGCATAATCGCGAAAGCCTCTGTGCACGAAAAGTTTATCTCCAACGTTCTTTTCGTCCTCGTCGAGTGGCGCGGCGTTGTCGTAGAGGTGCACACGTCCAACGCGGAAATCAACTTCAACGTCCTTTAAATTCTCCGTGCCCGCGACCGCCAAAATCTTCACGTTGCCTTTGCTGACAAGATAAGCTCTGGCGTCGGCTTGATTGGTCTTCTGCGAAATCTTTTCTATCATCCAGCCGCGTTCGTTTAGCATGGAACGCATAAGATAACTTTCGTCGGCTGAGTAGGCTCCCATAGAACAAATCGCGCAAACTAATCTAAGTTCCGTCGCGTCGAGTTCGTCACTTGCCGTAGCCGAATTCATCAACGCCACGCAGAAAATCAAAGTCGCTAAAAACTTTTTCATCGCGCTAAGTTCTCTTCGACGACCTCGACGCCGTGTTTAATGCAATCGGGGCACGAACAAATCATCTTGCCTGAGTCGACGCCTTTAAGCTCACGACAGATAATCGCGCCGCATTTCTCGCGGAAATTCGTCAGCATTGCTTTGGAAAGTTTCATCGTCGAACCCTTTGACTTTGGCGTAGCAAGATTGCCCGTGCTGTTGGTCAAGCCCGCGATTAAAAGCCCGCCCGTCAACGCGCCGCACACGCCGTCCATAGTTCCCATACCCGCGCCAAAACCTTCCGTTGCTTTGAATAAAACTTCCTTAGGCACGTCAACCAAGTCCGCGCAGGCAACCGCCACCGATTGCGAACAACTGTAGCCTTTGCGGTGAAGCTCGTCCGCCAATTTAATTCTGTCGCTCATATCAATCGCTCCTTTAACTAAAGAAATTTTTTATCTTGTCGAGTATCAGCCGGAAGAAAGACTTTTGCTCAACGTCTGCAGTCGTTACCACGTCGACTGATGCCGCCTCCCGTCCGTCGGGCAATACAACTCGTATCTTGCCGATTGCCTCGCCGCTTTTAATCGGTGCCGTCAGCTCGTTGGGCAGGTCGTAGACAATTTCATAAGCGTTATCATCGCCCGCGAACACCGGCATAATGATTTCGCCCGCCGTCTTAACTTGCATTGACTTGCGTCGCCCCTTTGTTATCGGCAGAGTTTTGACGACTTGTCCTGGTTCAATCAACGTTTGCGACGACACCCGACCAAAGCCATAGTCAAGCAGGAAGATTGAATCGTTCCAAATGTAGAGACTGTCAAGCACAACCGCAATCAGTTGAACGCCGTTTTGCTTAGCCGCACTGACCAAGCAACGCCCCGCCGCATCGGTGTAGCCCGTCTTGATTCCGTTCGCGCCACGATAAAGCCACAGCATTTGATTTTCATTGCGGAGGAGTTTGGTATCATCGTGAATCCAGCCGAAAGAAATTTCCTTAGTCGAGCAAATCTCCTCGAAGTGCGGGAGGCTGAAGCCATGCTTAGCCATAATCGCCAAGTCGCGAGCCGTGGTATAGTGATTGGGGTCGGGCAAGCCGTTTGCGTTCGTGAAGTTCGTATTCACCGCGCCGAGGTCGTGAGCACGCTTAGTCATCTGCGCGGCGAAGTCAGCCACCGTGCCGCCGCAGTGTTCAGCAATGGCAATCGCGCCGTCGTTGCCGCTGATTAGCATCATGCCGTAAAGCAATTCGCCGAGCGGAATCTTTTCTCCAACGTCAAGCCAAAGCGTCGAACCTTCCGCGTTATAGGCTCCCGGTCCGACGGTAACGAGTTCATCAAGTCCGCCGTGCTCCAGTGCCGTGATAAGCGTCATCATCTTAGTTGTGCTGGCGGGGAACATGTGCGCATCTGCGTTGCGTTCGTAGAGGACGTGCCCTGTTGAAGCCTCAATGACGATAGCCGCCGTTGCTGTCACGTTCGGCAAGACGTCATCGGGGGCAACAGGTCGCGTGTTCTGAATCGGCGTTACGGAGTAGCCTGGGTTCAGTCCGGAGTTCTCGGAGGTAAGCGTTTGCATTGGGCGCATGACTTCTCCCTTTGGTGCCTCGTCCAGTCGCATGAGTTCGGAAGCGGGCATTCGCCCTTCGGGAGCCGCCTCTACGCTCAACATAAGCAACGGAACCGCAATCATCGCCGCCAAAAACTTTTTAACGTTCAAGTGCATCTCTCCTTAATAAATCTTGACGTTGTCCGCGCCGAGTAATTTTATCAGCTCGCCGCGCAGAACGGAGCCATCAGAAATTTTCTGCGGAATACGTTTCCACTCGCCGAACTTGTTCAGGAAGACTCGACTGGTGCCGGCGTGTTCAGCGAAGATTTTCTTTAGCTTAGCAAAGGTCGCGGGGCTTTCGAGGCTTTCGGGTATCGTCAGCCAAAAATCCGCCGCATAGAACTCCGCCGCCGTGATTCTGTCCGCTAAGATTGAAATCGTATCGTTCGCATTATCGACGCGCCCTTCAACCACGACGACTTCATCAGGCAACGCCACGTTAAAACTTTTGCTGAAGACGGGCGGGAAAAGCGTAACATCAATCGTGCCGTCGAAGTCCTCAACCTTAACGAAAGCCATCGACTCGCCGCGCTTAGTCATGATTCGCCGAACGTCCGTTATAAGCCCGCCGACTTTGACGCGCCGCCCAATGAAGCCGCCGAGGTCTTTACTGGTCTTAAGGGCGGAAAACTTTTCGCGCAAGTCGTCGAGCGGGTGACCCGATATGTAAAAGCCGAGCGTTTCTTTTTCCCAAGCT